>JAFQAX010000083.1 GCA_017399785.1 Oscillospiraceae bacterium
ATACTTACCGCTTCTTCAGGGATGAATTTAGGTTCGGTGGTCATTATGGTGCGGCCTGCCGCCGACTGCGGCAGCTCATCGACGGCACGCTCCCGTCTGCTTTGATCGGTGATATTGGGTATTACCATCTGCTCCATAAAACGCTTTATCAGCGTCGATTTGCCTGTTCTTACCGGACCTACTACTCCGATGTATATATCTCCGCCGGTTCGGCGGGCAATATCCTCGTATATCTTGCCTGCTGCTGTCTTTTCCATCTTTATTCCCCCTTTCTGCTCAAACGGCAGGTATGATAAGCGGCATATCGGATTCGATGATATCCGATTTAAGCGCATTATCTGCGATTATGCTGTCGGGTAATGCGCCAAACCGCTTGGCAATGTCCCATACTCGTTCGCCTGCTTCGGCGTAGTAAATAACCATTCCGAGTGTGGGGTCACTTTGGCGCGGTGTGCTGATATCCACCTCAAGGTCAGTAATAAAGTTTTGGTTCTCCCACTCTATTACTGCACCTGATACGATGAAATCGCAGCAGAGCTCCAGCATTCCGTCGGTTATCACACCGTAAGCAGCTGCAGCGGTCGGATTTATAAGCAGCTCGCAGCTATTACATTTTAGCGGTAACGTAAGCTTGGCATCACATACATGGCTGAAGGCATCAGCAGGAGTATCTTCCGCCTGCATTATTCCGGTAAATTTAATCTTCGCTGAGATGACCGCTTCATCACCCTGATGCTCGGTTGCCGATTCGGTAACATCGGCACGCAGGTCGATGAGCCGCTCGAATCCCTGCGGCAGCTCTATTCTATCCTTTACTGCCGAGCGTTCGGCAAGTGCGGAAAAGTTTTTTGGTACCTTTAAAGCGGTGACCATATTCTGGGTGGGATAAAGGGTGGAAAAGCTGTCAACTGCACCGGTCAGCACTATGGGACGGTAAAGTCTAACCATAGCCAGCAGCTGCGACTCAAATCGCATCTCCTGCTGGTCTTCATCGATGATGCATTCGGCTGAAATGCACTGCATCGCCGCTTCACAACGCATATCATCGCTTAAGTCGTCTGCATCCAGCACATAGCTTATCGGCAGGTTGTAATCAGCTGTTTCAAGCAGCGCCGAATCCAGCTCCGGCTTATAAAGTAAATGAACGTTCATCTCTCCTTTGAGCAGTATTCTTGAAGCCATCACTCTTGCGTCAGCAACTGTTGGTGTACAGCGCATCGACACTATCTCTGCTGCAGTCTTTCCGTTTGGAAGTGTCAGCATCTCAACTGAATTAAGCTGGCGATAAAGCTGATTTGCTATCTCAACGGCGGGCTTTTCACTTTTGCAAAGCTGAACGCCCATTCCCTCGGCTTTTGACACCGCCTGATGACCTGCGGTGTCGTACACCTTGGCGGTTATTACTACCGCGCCTCTTACGTCAAGGCGGCGTCTTGATGCCGCACGGCAGTTGATATGCCCTTGGCGGGCATTCACCGACCAAATCGGTTTTTGCGGCTGGCGTTTAATATCAAAGCTTTTGATAAAGGGAATCTTACAGCTGCATCGGCGCACTCCGCCTACCTCTGCCATATAGCAAATCTCTACTGCCGCAGTTCCCTCGACCACGAATACCCCTTTGCTGATTCGGCAATCTACCGCTGAAGTATCAACGCGGCAACACAGCACCCTGACAATGTCGGGACAGTAATCGGGCAGCAGCATATCACATTCGATGCTGTGTTCGGCGGCGGTATCCAACATCAATTCGCAGCTTGCGACCGACTGTTTATGAAGATTAAGCTCCATTTGGCACTCTCCTCTTTATTCGTTTCTAACCGATTTATATTCCCGTCAAATCAGTTTTATGCGGACAAAGCAGAGATATTGCGCTCAGATTCACCACAAATATTGCTTTTGAATATATTGAACTAAGACATATCGAAGGTGGGAATGAAATGCGCCGTGATCGATGCTGTATACTCGCCGTCGCCGCCGGCGCATTCGGACTTGGTGCACTGCTGATGATATTTACCGCTTATAAGCTGGCATTTATTATCTGCGCGCTGCTGCTGCTGACACTTTGCCGACAGCTGATGCGGTTTTAGTCGGCTAACTTTTTTAAGGAGGAGACGCTGTGAAGGTTGTTGTTTTTAAAAGTCCAAAGGCCTTGGGCGGGATTTTGAGGCTTTTTTTCGGAATAAAGAAAAATTGAAAATATTTAATACATAAAAACGGCATAACAAAGCCATTTTAAGCATATTTTTATGCGATGCGAACAAATATATAGCATTTGTGAAACTCAAGAAACTTTTGCTTTCTTGAGTTTCACTTTTTAAAATGACTTTCCGCAAAAACTCCGCTGAAATTTGTTGGCTTTTTGGTATTGTCTACAAAATTGCCTTTGCAGACATTAAATTTACGCTATTTCTATTGAAAGATTGCCGTTAAAATGATATAGTTGTGGAAGAGTACCTACAAGTTTAAAACCAATAATATAAATTTACGGAGGAATGAAACATGAGCAAAGAAATCGTACTGGTAGGCGCGTGCCGTACCGCAATCGGCAAGATGGGCGGAACCCTTTCTAACATCCCCGCTGAGCAGCTGGGCGCTATCGTTATGAAGGAAGCCATCAACCGTGCAGGCATCAAGCCTACCGATATTGACGAAGTTCTCTTCGGCAACGTTATCACCGCCGGTCTCGGCCAGAGCCCCGCTCGTCAGGCTGCTATCCACGCAGGTATCCCGATCGAGACCCCTGCTCTTACCCTGAACAACGTTTGCGGCTCCGGTCTTAAGGCTATCAACATGGCTGCTGCTCTCATCCTCGCAGGTGAGGCTGACGTAGTTATGGCAGGCGGTATGGAGAACATGTCCGCTGCTCCCTACGCTCTTGACAAGGCTCGTTACGGCTACCGCATGGGCAATGCCAAGATGATCGACACCATGGTAAACGACGCTCTTTGGGATGCTTTCAACAACTATCACATGGGCATCACCGCTGAGAACGTAGCTGAGAAGTACGGCATCACCCGCGAGATGCAGGATGAGTTCGCTGCTTCTTCCCAGCAGAAGTGCGAAGCAGCTCAGGCTGCCGGCGCATTCGACGCTGAGATCGTTGGCGTTCCCGTTAAGGTTAAGAAAGAGACCGTTATGTTCAACAAGGACGAGTTCCCCCGCGCTGGCGTAACTGCTGACGGCCTTGCTAAGCTTAAGCCCGCATTCAAGCCCGACGGCGGCACCGTTACCGCTGCAAACGCTTCCGGCATCAACGACGGCGCTGCTGCTGTTATCGTTATGAGCGCTGAGAAGGCTGCAGAGCTCGGTGTTAAGCCCATGGCTAAGTGGGTTGGCGGCGCTTCCGCAGGCGTAGAGCCCTCCATCATGGGTATCGGACCTGCTGCTTCCACCGAAAAGCTTCTCAAGAAGACCGGCCTTGCTCTCGACGAGATCGACGTTATCGAAGCTAACGAAGCTTTCGCAGCTCAGTCTCTCGCAGTTGGCAAGCTCCTCGGTTGGGATGCTTCCAAGGTTAACCCCAAGGGCGGCGCTATCTCCCTCGGTCACCCCGTAGGCGCTTCCGGCTGCCGTATCCTTGTTACCCTGCTCCACGAGCTTGAAGCTGGCCAGAAGGGTCTTGCTACCCTCTGCGTAGGCGGCGGTATGGGCGTTTCCACCATCGTTGAGAAGCTCTAATTTAAAGCAATAATTTTTCTGCAAAAGGAGTACGGTCTTTTATAAGGCCGCATCTCCTTTTGCGGTTAATGCAAAAGGAGCACTGTTATGGGTTTTGTAAAGTATGAGCAGAAAGAACAGTATGCTATCATCACCATCGACCGTGAAAAGGCGCTCAACGCGCTGAATTCTCAGGTTCTCACCGACCTCGATGAAGTTCTCAACGGCGTTGATGTTGACACTGTTCGCGCTCTTATCATCACCGGCGCAGGCGCTAAAAGCTTTGTTGCCGGCGCAGACATCAGCGAGATGTCTTCTCTCACCAAGGAGCAGGGCGAAGCCTTCGGCAAGAAGGGCAACGACCTCTTCCGCAGAATCGAGACCTTCCCCGTTCCTGTTATCGCAGCGGTAAACGGTTTTGCACTGGGCGGCGGCTGCGAGCTTTCGATGGCTTGCGACATCCGTCTTGCTGCTGAAAATGCTAAGTTCGGTCAGCCCGAGGTTGGCCTCGGCATCACCCCCGGATTTGGCGGCACCCAGCGTCTTGTTCGCCTCATCGGTGTTGGCAAGGCTAAGGAGATGCTTTATACCTGCGCTCAGATCGACGCTCAGGAAGCGCTTCGCATCGGACTTGTAAACGCAGTTTACACCTCTGAGGAGCTTATGCCCGCAGCTGAGAAGATGGCACAGAAGATCGCACGCAACGCACCCATTGCTGTTCGTGCAACCAAGAAGGCGGCTAACGACGGTCTTCAGACCGATATGGACACCGCTATCGCAATCGAAGCTAAGCTGTTCGGCAGCTGCTTCGAGACCGAGGATCAGAGAAACGGCATGACCGCTTTCCTTGAAAAGCGTCGTCCCGATCCCTATCAGAACAAGTAATAATTAACAAACAATATTTAGGAGGAATTTCATCATGAAGGTAGCAGTATTTGGCGCCGGCACTATGGGCAGCGGCATCGCTCAGGTATTCGCAGCTAAGGGCCACACCGCTTATATGTTCGCAAGCAGCCCCGCTTCCGCACAGAGACATAAGGACAAGCTCGCAGCTTCCCTCCAGAAGCGTGTAGAGAAGGGCAAAATGGCTCAGGAAGCTGTTGACGCCATCCTCAACAACATCCTCATCGAAGAGAAAGAAGCAGCTGCTGATTGCGATCTCGTAATCGAGTGCGTTAAGGAAGACATGGTAACCAAGAAGACCCTTCTTGGCGAACTGGACGCTATCTGCAAGGAGAGCACCGTTTTCGCTTCCAACACCTCTTCCCTTTCCATCACCGAGATGGGCCTTGGCCTCAAGCACCCCGTTATCGGCATGCACTTCTTCAATCCCGTTCCCAGCATGAAGCTTGTTGAGATCATCCGTGGCGCTAACACCACCGACGAGCTCTTTAAGTACATCTACGACCTCACCCTCGCTATCGGCAAGGAACCCGTAGAAGTTGCTGAGGCTCCCGGCTTTGTAGTTAACAAGGTTCTCATCCCCATGATCAACGAAGCTATCGGCCTTTACGAGACCGGTGTTGCAAGCGTTGCTGACATCGACAAGGCTATGATGCTCGGTGCAAACCATCCCATGGGCCCGCTCGCTCTCGGCGACTTCATCGGCCTTGACGTTTGCCTCGCTATCATGGATACCCTTTACAACGAGACCTGCGATCCCAAGTATCGCGCAGCTCTGCTCCTCCGCAAGATGGTACGCGGCGGCCTGCTCGGCAAGAAGACCGGCAAGGGCTTCTACGATTACTCCAAGAAGTAATTAAATCTTTATTAAAAGACCTGTTCCGAAAGGAGCAGGTCTTTTTGTTTGGGGCGCTGCCCCATACCCTGCCAACTTTTTCGAGAAAAAGTTGGACAAAAAGCTTTAATTATAATAATTATCATCAGAAATTAAAAGCTTTTGAAGATGCAAGGAACTTTTCTCGAAAAGTTCCTTGTCCGTCAGAGACAGAAACAGCTCCTGCTTTATAGCAGGAGCTGTTTTCAATTGATTTCAGATTCAATTACGATAAGCGTTCCGTCGGTTACTGTTACCGTTCCCTGAGGCTCAAGGATGTGATTTCCGAGTCCGATTGGAAAGCTTTGAGTTATCTCGGCATTGTAAAGCGGATACTGCATTCCTGTGAGAGTAACACCTCTGGCGGTCTGTCCGAAAGCAAATATCGAAAAGGTTCTGGACTGGTCGCGGTTTAAGGTAAGCGAGCCGTTTTTTAATAATCTTACGGTATCTCTCGGACCGATGAGTATTCCGTTCCCGCCCTGCTGCTGAATAAATGCAAGCGTTTGGATGTTGGCTATTGTGTGGTCTAATCTTCCGCCAAGCGAAAAGAGCAGCACAAAATCTTTGTATCCGCGATTTAATCCTTCCCGCACCGCCAGCATGCTGTCGGTATCATCCTTTTCAACGGGATAGCGCATAACAGTGACATTATCAGGCAGCTGCCCGCCATAGGAATCGAAGTCACCCATAATAAGGTCGGGTTTTACGCCCATCGCTTCAGCGGCTTTATAGCCTGCGTCGCAGCAGATGACAAAGTCGTCTTTCTCGGTAGCAAAGGCAACGGGAGCATATTCACCGGCGCAGATAATGACGCAGCGGCTCATTTGTCTACCTCCCAATCCTTTATCTGCTTAGCTTCTTCGTACATATCGCAATAGCTGCGGTGGCGGGAAACAGCAATTTCGCCCGCATCCAGTGCCTGCAATACGGCACAGCCCTTTTCCTTGGTGTGGGAACATCCTGTAAAGCGGCACTGACCGAGATAAGGTTCAAACTCGCGGTAGCATAGCTCCAGCTCGTCCTTTTTGATAAGCTCCATCTGCATCGTTTCAATCGCCGAAAATCCTGGAGTATCGGCAATAAGCCCACCGCAAAGCGGATAAAGCTCGGTGGTACGTGTGGTGTGGCGTCCGCGTCCCAGCTTTTGACTGGTCTCACCCGTCTTTATCGACAGTGCAGGATCGATGGCGTTGAGCAGCGTCGATTTTCCCGCTCCGGTATTTCCGGTAAGCACGCACAGCTTCCCGTCTATCAGCTTTTCCACCTCTTTGGGCGAATCGGCAAGGCTGTTGAGACTGACGACGGTATATCCTGCCGAACGGTAAAGCTCGCAGATCTCGGATGTATCGGCGCGGTCCGCTTTGGTGACGATTATAGCTGCGTCGATATTTTTATGCTCAGCGATGGCAAGCATCTTATCGATTATCTGCAGATTGGGCGAAGGATCGACTATCGAAATTATCATCAGCAGCAGGTCAATATTGGCGACAGCCGGGCGCACCATTGAATTTTTTCGTTCATGCAGCGCGGTGACAAATCCCTTTCCGCCCGCCGTCAAATCGACATCGGCAATATCGCCAACCAAAGGGGTGACACCGTCCTTGCGGAACACTCCTCTGGCACGGCATTCGATGATCTGCTCGCCGCAGTCAACGTAATAAAAGCCGCCTGTCTGTTTGATAATGCGCCCTGTCATGTCATTCCTCCAAATGTTTTAGCGTGATATCAGCCAACCATATTGGCAGAGTTATCCTCTATCAGCATATATCCGCCGGTAGTAAAATCTATATCATAGCTTTGATATAAGAAGTCGTTGTACAAAATGAATATTCTGGCGACACCGCTGCCGGTAAAGGTAGGCTTCCAGTATACGGCACTGGAGGGCTGCAGCCGCTCCTCACGCAGTATCTGTCCGTCGTACATCGCCTGAATCTTGACTATATCGTCCACCGTTTCGGGAAGCGGGACATACAGTACTACCTGAGTGCGCTCCTGATCGCCCGCCGAAACGTTGAGATTTACAAATCCGCCCGAAGAAATCATCGAGGTGGGTGCAGGATCCTGCGACACGATGATTTCGGCAGCTTCTTCGCTGACAATATAGCTTATACCGCCTATCTCAAGACCTACCTCGCGCAGCATTGCACGAGCGGTGTCTACATCGCGACCTCTAAGGTCGGGAACGGGAACCATCTTATTTTCAGGTCCCATGCTGATATGGATCTTTACAACGGTGGAAGCAGGAACTTCGCTGTCATATCCCGGTTCGGTAGCAACTACCGTGCCGATTGGCTGGTCAGAAAATACATCCACCTTTTGATACTGCATATCAAGGTTGGCAAGCTCTTGATACGCGGCGGTTTCCTCAAGTCCGATAAGGTTGGGCATTGGAACGACCTTGGTGCCGTTGGAAACGATTACTCGAACGATGGAATTTTCCTTTACCTTTGTGCCCGCCTTGGGACGCTGGCTGATTACTTCGCCACGCTCGTAAAGGTCGTTATACTGGTTTTCTTCCACCTCAAAAGTGAAATTTGAATACTGCTCTGCCTTGCGGAGAGATTCGTACTTTTTACCGGTAAAATCGGGCATTTCGATGTCCGGTACCTTTTCCAGCGGGTTGTTGAGATAAAGCATTGCGCCGATGAATGTGAGCGTAATAACCACGAATGCTGCAGTTATTCCGGCAAGCGCCATCATTATCGAGCCGTGATGATGCTCTTCCTCGTAATCGTCATTTCTCGCAGCAGGCTTTTCAACCGGCTGCTTTACAACTGCGGGGCTCTCTTTTTTTGGTTTATTTTTAGGCCCGAATCCAAGCAGCGCTGCGCCGTTCTTTTTTCTTGCGGGCTTTTCGCTGCGGGAGTTTTTGTTCTTCGCGTTCATTATTGTGCGGCGCATATCCTCATGCTCTTTTTCGGCGTTTGTAAGATATTTATACTCAAACGAGATGGAGGGATCCTGTTTAAAGCGGCGGATGTCTCTGAGCATTTCATCTGCCGACTGATAGCGCTTTGCGGGGTCCTTTTCCATTGCACGCAGCGTTATCTGCTCAAGTCCCTCGGGGATATTGGGGTTGATGGTTCTGGGGGCGGGCGCTTGATATTCGATCTGCTTGATGGCGACCGAAACAGGACTGTCGGCATCAAAGGGAAGCCTGCCGGTCAGCATCTCATAGAGCATAACGCCCACTGAATAGATGTCGGCACGCTGGTCGATATGCTCTCCCCTTGCCTGTTCGGGGCTGATATAATGTACCGATCCAATAGCGCGATCGGTAAGGGTGTGCGATTCACTGCGGGCAAACCTTGCGATGCCAAAATCGGTGATCTTAATTCCCGCATCGGAAAGCAGCATTACATTCTGCGGCTTTATATCGCGGTGAACAACACCCTTGGAATGGGCGTGGGAAAGGGCGCTGAGTATCTGAATGATGAAATGCAGCGTTTCTTTCCAGCTTAAGGGGCTTTGCTCGTGCATATATTCCTTGAGTGTGATGCCGTCGACATATTCCATGACGATGCAGCGGATATTGTGGGTGAAGCAAACATCATAAACCTCGATGATGTTGGGATGGGACAGCACTGCGATAGCCTTGCTCTCGTTTTTAAATCGGCGCAGAAACTCCTCGTTCTGATAAAATTCCTCACGCAGTATTTTAACGGCAACTTCCCTTCCGGTTACAACGTCGGTCGCTTTATATACATTCGCCATTCCGCCAACGCCGATAAGCTCGTTGACAAGATAGCGGCCTTCTATTTTCTTTCCGAGAAAGCTTACTCCCATCAGCCTTCACCTCCCTCTTGGATAAGACATATTGCGGCGGTTATGTTGTCACCGCCTCCGTTTTCATTCGCTCGCTCGATAAGCGGAGCAACGCTGCTGCGCTTTATCGAAATGGCTGTAAGTGCACACAGTTCTTGATGAGAAATGTAATTGTAAAGTCCGTCGCTGCAAAGCAGAATAGCATCACCCGGCAGCACATCTATCGAAAAGATATCGGGACGCACCGTGCGCTCAACACCCACCGCACGGGTAAGCTTGGAACGGTCAGGGTCGTTTGCCATCTCCTCGGCGGTTTTTCTGCCGCTGGCGATCATCATCTGGGCAACAGTGTGGTCACAGGTAAGTTGTGTAAGAAAATCATCACGCAGCAGATATGCTCTTGAATCTCCGACATGAACGAAATGAGCGGTGCTGCCCGTTACCGCCGCACCTACCATGGTAGTGCCCATGCCCTTGAGATTTGGGTCAAGCGAAGCGGTTTCGTAAACGACGCTGTTTGCCGCTGCGGCAGCACATTCAAGGATGCGTCGAATGGTGTTTTCGTTCTGGTCGGATTTTACGTCGCGCTTTATCATTGTGCAGGCGGTTTCCAGCGCAAGGCGGCTGGCAGTCTCACCGCCGCGAGCGCCGCCCATGCCATCGCATACCATAAGCACGGCATTCTCCCCGAACAGCTCGGTGAGAAAAACATCCTGATTGCTGACGCGCTTTTGTCCTATATCGGTATCACCGCAAAGCCATATCATGTAGTTTTTCCCTCCTTTGCATCTTTCCTGCGCAGCTGTCCGCAGGCTGCGTCTATGTCGGTGCCGAATTCCCGGCGGATGGTGGCGGAAATTCCGCCGTCGTTAAGTATCTTGCAGAAGCGCTCCGCTTCTTTGCGGCTGCCGCGCTTAAATCCGGTCTCCTCAACAGGATTTACCGGGATAAGGTTGACGTGACAGCTTTGGTCACCGAGAAGCTTTAGCAGCTTTTTCGCCTGTTCGGGGCTGTCATTAACGCCCGAGATAAGCGAATATTCGTATGAAATTCGTCTGCCGGTCTTGGCAAAGTAAGCTTTGCAGCTGTCCAGCAGGCGGTTGATATCGTAGCTCTTGTTTACCGGCATTATCTTGTCGCGGGTCTCGTTGTCGCAGGCGTGCAGCGAAATGGAAAGGGTAAGCTGCAGCTTTTTCTCTGCCATCTCGTCTATCCTGGGCACAACGCCGCAGGTGGAAAGAGAGATGTGGCGGTGAGAAAGGTTGAGTCCCTGCGGATGCTTGATAAGCTCGAGAAAGCGCATGACATTATCAAAATTATCAAGCGGTTCGCCGATGCCCATCATAACAAGTGAGTCGACTTTTAAACCGAGCAGGCGGGATACCGCATAAACCTGTCCCAGCATTTCGGAAGGAAGCAGGTCACGCACCTTGCCGCCGATGGTGGAGGCGCAGAAACGGCAGCCCATGCGGCAGCCGACCTGCGAGGAAATGCAGAGCGAATTTCCGTAATCATGTCGCATGAGGACCGATTCTATCTTGTTGCCGTCATAAAGCTCCAGCAGCAGCTTAACGGTGGAACCGTCCGCCGACTGCTGACGGCGGCTCTCCTTAGGCGCAGCGATAAAACAGCTTTCCTTAAGCTTTTGGCGCATTGCGGCGGGGATGTTGCTCATCTCATCAAAATCGACCACCCGCTTTTGATGCAGCCATTCAAAAAGCTGTTTTGCTCTGAATTTAGGCTGTCCCATATCGGCAATAAGCTGCTCGAGCTCCTCGGGCAGCAGCGACATTATATCAAGTTTTTGGTCGATAACTCTGTCGGTAAAAATCATTGTACTCTCCTGATGCGGGAAATAAAGAATCCGTCGCCGCCCTTTTCATCGGGCAGATTGGTCTTATACCATACGTTTTCTTCAAAGGGAGCAGCTTCAAATCCGCTGTTCTCCTTGAGAAAACGCTTTATAACCTTTTCGTTTTCATTGGGATTTACGGTACAGGTGGAATAAACCAGCATTCCGCCCGCTTTTAAGTATTTTGAGGAAGTTTCCAGTATTTTATACTGAAGCTCCGCCAGTTCTTCAAGCGAACCTGTATCGCGGTACTTTATCTCAGGCTTGCGGCGAAGTACACCCAATCCCGAGCAGGGAACATCGCAGAGGATGCGGTCAAACTCGCCCATTTCAGGGTTGTAAACCGATCCGTCGTTCTGCTTGGTCTTTATGATGGAAATTCCAAGTCGCTTTGCACCCTTGGAGATAAGTCCGAGGCGGTTTTCGTAAACGTCGCAGGAGATTATCTCGCCCTCGTTTTTCATCTGCTGCGCCAGCACAAAGCTTTTGGAGCCGGGAGCTGCGCAGACATCCAGTACACGCTGACCGGGCTGTGCCTCAAGTGTGAGCGCTGCCTGCTGCGAGCAGATGTCCTGTATATGCAGAAACCCTATCTTGTGGGAAGCGGTGTGGGCAACGTCTCCGGTCATTTCAAGGCAATTGCCGTCAAGTATCGGCGTTTCGCTTTTGATATACTCCGGCATATGCTCTATGACTGATGCGGCATCGGTTTTAAGGGTATTCACTCTGGCAAAAAGCGGAGGTCTGCCCATCGAAGCCTTTAAGATGCTCTCGGCGGTCTCTAAGCCGTACCAATCGGTCAAAAGCTCGGTTATTTGCTCGGAGCAGGAGTAGTTTATCGCCAGCTTCTGCACCTTTCCGCCCTTTATGGCAGGGATCTTGCATCCGTCACGCAAAAAGGAGCGCAGTATTCCGTTTACCATTCCCGAAGCGGCGCGCTGTCCCAGCGATTTAGTCATCTCGACCGCCTCGTCAACGGCGGCGTGGGCAGGCACCGAATCGAGGTAGATAAGCTGGTAAAAAGCCAGCCTCAGTACGTTTGCGACGGTGTCGGAAAGGGCGTGTCGGGAATATTTTGCGATGCAGTGATCAAGGGTAAGTCTGCGCTCGATAACGCCGTAAAACAGCGCCGAGCAAAATGCCGCATCGCGTCCGTCAAGCTTTGCGTTGGAAAGTGCGGCATCCAGCACCAGCTGCGAAAAACCGCCTCTATCAACTTTTATAAGCGCTTTTGCAGCGGTAATTCTTGCCGAATCCATTTGGTTACCTCTTTGAAAAATCTATTGTTATTAATCGCGTCTTCTATTAACGAGCAACAGCAGACGCAGCAGCTGCATTGCCGATACCAGCAGCGCAGCAACATAAGTGAGCGCCGCAGCGGTAAGCACCTGACGCGCGCCGCCAAGCTCTCGGTCGGAAAGCATGCCGTTGGAAAGGGTGCGCATCGCTCTTCTGCTGGCGTTAAACTCTACCGGAAGGGTGATAAGCTGGAACAGCGCAACCATAGAAAAGGCGATGATGCCGGTCATGGCAAGGGTGTAGCTGTTGAGGATAAGTCCCAGCAGAATAAGCGGCATCGAAAGCTTGGAGCCGAAGTTGGTCAGCGGAATGATTGCGTTTCTAAGTCCCAGAGGACCGTAGCCTGTCGCATGCTGAACGGCATGACCCGTTTCGTGAGCGGCAACTCCGATTGCTGCGACCGAATCGCTGTTGTAAACGCTGTCCGAAAGGCGGACAACATGGGTGCGGGGGTCGTAATGGTCGGTGAGCGAGCCGGAAACGCGCTCTACCCTTACGTTGCTCAGTCCGTTCTCATCGAGAATTCTGCGCGCTATCTGCGAGCCGGTGTAACCGGAATAGCAGCGCACACGCTGGTATTTTGAAAAAGTGGAGTTAACTTTGGTCTGTGCCCAAAGCGAAAACAGTATCGCCGGCATTACCAAAACGATATAGCTCATATCTATGCCGTAATATCCGTATCCCACTGTAATACCTCCTTATAATTAAAAAATCTTTCCTTTGGAAAGGCGCTGTCCGCGGATAAAGTCTGCAGCAGAAATGCGCTTTGCGCCTTCAAGCTGAACTTCGAGCAGTTCAACAGAGCCTTCTCCGCAGCCGATGATAAGTCTTGCTTCATCGAGCAGAGCGCCGGCTTCGCCGTTTTTATCGCAGAGCACCGCCTTGTGGATCTTAAGACGCTTTGCGCCAAATATAGTGTATGCACCCGGCCAGGGAGATACTCCGCGGATGAGAGAATAAATCTCGGTGTTTTTCTTCTGCCAATTTATCTCGCCGTCGGCCTTTTTGAGTGGCGGCGCCCAGCAGGCAAGTGCATCGTCCTGCGGAACTGCCTTGAGGTTTTCGATATTTACAAGCGCTTCGCTTAAAGCTTCGGCGCCGAGCATTGCGATTCTGTCAAACAGTTCTCCTGCCGTCTCGTCTGCGCCGATCTCGGTATCACGCACCAGCAGCATATCGCCGGTGTCGAGACCTTCCGCCATCTGCATGATGGTAACACCCGACTTTTCTTCGCCGTTGATCACCGCCCACTGAATGGGGGCAGCGCCGCGGTATTTGGGCAGCAGCGAACCGTGTACGTTGATGCAGCCGTATTTTGGCATATCCAGCACTGCCTTGGGCAGAATTTTGCCGTAAGCGGCTACCGCTATAATATCAGGTGCAAATTTTGCCAGAATTTGCTGCGCCTCTTCATTTTTTAAGGTGGGCGGCTGCAGAACTTCAATACCCAGCTGCTGCGCCAGCACCTTTACAGGGGGCGGAGTAAGGGTAAAATGTCTGCCCTGAGGCTTATCGGGCTGGCAGTAGACGGCAACGACCTCGTGTCCGTCATCTACCAGACGCTGCAGCGAAGGAACGGCAAAATCCGGCGTTCCCATAAATACTATTCTCATAGGATCACTCCTCATCGGGTTCTAACATCTCGGTTGCAAGGTCTTTGAACAGTCTGCCGACAAGATGGTCAGTCTCATGGCAGATAGCGCGGGCAAAAAGTCCCTCTGCTCTTGCCGAGCAGAGCTTACCGTTTCTGTCCTGATACTCGACACGCACTCTCATGGGGCGCTCGACCATGCCGTACTCGCCGGGGGAAGAAAGGCATCCCTCGGCATCGTTCTGAGTCTCTTTGCTCTCGTGGACGATCTTGGGATTTATCATCTCGTAAAGTCCCTCGCCGACGTCGATAACAACAGCCTGACGAAGAATGCCGATCTGCGGAGCGGCAAGTCCGACGCCGTTTGCGTCTACCATTGTCTCACGCATATCATCAAGCATATCCCAAAGCTTCTGGTCAAACTTTTCTACGGGGCGGGATTTTTTTCTGAGCACCTCATCGGTTTCCAAAAATATGTTTCTTACTGCCATCGTTTTTCATCCTCTCAAGGGTCACATATTTGAATCGTAATAAAAATCAAGCGTAATTGATGCTGCATCCTTTTGGGTAAGATACCAGCTTTGCATCTCGGAAAACAGCTCTCTCGTTTCTTTGCCGGTGCGGCATTTGATAAGCAATCTGACGCGGTATCTGCCCGCAACTTTATATGGGCTGCATTCAGCGGGGCCGAGCAATCGCAGCGGCAGCGTCGGATGGTTCTGCTTTGCCGTTTCGGCAAATTTTTTACTGTATTCCCTTGCGCTTTGCACCGCAGTTTTCTCGTTTTCCGACCAGAAAGCCACGCAAACTATATCGCAGAACGGCGGGTAAAGACCAACCTTTCGGTAAAGTATCTCCTCATCGTAAAAGGCATCGTAATCCTGCTGCGAGGCAAGGGTGAGGATGCGGTTGTCGGGACTGTAGGTTTGGATCACCGCTCTGCCCGGTTTTTCGGCTCTGCCGCAGCGTCCGACCACCTGGGTTATCAGCGAAAAGGTCCGCTCATAGCTTCTGAAATCGTCACTGAACAGGCTTTGGTCGGCGGTCAGCACGCCGACGAGGGTGACATTGGGGAAATCAAGTCCTTTTGCCACCATCTGAGTGCCGATCATTATGTCGTAATCGCCGCGGGCAAACGCTTCAAAGGAGCGCTGGTGGGCAAATCGTGACATGGTGGTGTCCATATCCATGCGCAGTATCCGCGCATCGGGGAAGATGGTTTTAAGCTCCTCCTCGACACGCTGAGTGCCGGATCCGGTGTAGCGCAGCATCTCGCTGCCGCAGACCGAACAGGGCGTTTTTTCGGGTTGGGAATAGCCGCAATAGTGGCAGACCATGCGGTGGTTTGCGGTGTGGTGTATCAGCGAAATGGAACAATTCGGGCATTTTGCCGTCTGTCCGCACTCCGAGCACTTTATAAGGGTATTATAACCGCGGCGGTTTAAAAGCAGTATCGACTGCTCTTTGCGTTCTAAGTTTTCACGAAGCTGTTCGCACAGTTCCTGCGACAGCGTGTTGGAATGAACGCTC
>JAFQAX010000084.1 GCA_017399785.1 Oscillospiraceae bacterium
AAGACCGCCGATGCAGACCATTACTACCAGCACAACGCCAAGACCGGGAAGAACCTTGTTTGCTATCTCGGGGCCGCGCATACCGGAAGCACCTATGATGGACCATACATTGCTCTGTGCGATCATATCGCCGATGATAACGAAGAATATAACGAATGCAAAGGATGCCATATAGGTGGCAGTAAAGTTGGAAGTCTGGGTAAGGAATCCCGGGCCTATGGCAGAAGTGGCCATCAGGAATGCAGCGCCTATGGCAACCGAGCTGCTCTTGCTGCTCTTATTATTGTTACTCATATTTTATCCTCCTGTTTATATGACTTATAAAAAAGCGGGGGATCAGACTATTGCGGAAATAGGAACGATTTCTACGCCCTTGGAGATAAGCTCGGCGCGGATATTCTTTACGAATTCCACTGCCGAAGGATTGTCGCCGTGGACACAGATGGAGTGAGCTTCAATGGAAACCTCCTCACCTGTGATAGCGGTCACCTTGCCCTCGGTGACCATGCGGATGGTGCGGGCAATAGCCTCGTCCTTATCGTGGATAACAGCGCCCGGTTTGGAACGCGGAACAAGCGAACCATCAGCCTGGTATGCTCTGTCAGCAAAAACCTCGCTGGCTACTTTAAGTCCAGCCGCCTTGCCTGCCTCGAGCATTTTGCTGTTTGCAAGACCAAGCAGGATAATATCCTTATCTACCGATGCTATGGCTTCTGCGATGGCAACTGCCAGATCCATATCTTTAGCAGCCATATTATAAAGAGAGCCGTGGGGCTTGCAGTGTTGCAGCTTTACGCCGTGAGCAGCAGCAAAAGCTGCAAGAGCGCCTATCTGATACTGAACATAGGCCTTTACCTCTTTGGGTGTGCAAACCATATTGCGTCTGCCAAAGCCCATAAGATCGGGGTAACCGGGATGTGCGCCTACCGCTACACCCGCTGCCTTTGCGGCAGCTACCGTCTTATCCATTACAAGCGGATCACCCGCGTGGTAGCCGCAGGCTACATTTGCCGATGAAACATGTGCGATGACCTCGGAATCAAGTCCTATAGTGTAAGCACCAAAGCTTTCGCCGAGATCGCTGTTGAGATCAACCTTATACATAGTGATTCGCCTCCTTTGATTTTATCACGGCAACATTTATCAGGCAGTATTATCATAACGGTGCCGTTTTAAATATCCCATGTATATCTGCCATATCTCGACTTTTTATGGTAAAATGCCACAGGATACTTGTTATTATTTTAACAGCTTATAAATGCCGTGTCAACAGTCGGTGTGCAATTGTTATATATTTTCTTAACAATTCAATGTTTAATAGGGCACTTTGCTTGTGAGATGCGCTGAAATATCCATCTCAGAATAAAATTGTGCGGTGGGTGTTTAAAACACTCTGGCTTTATTCTTTGTACTTTCGGGATGAATCTGAGTAATACGCCTGCGTGGGATTCTTTGGATATCTTGTTGCTATCGGGGAAAGAACGGTATTTAACAATATGGCAGAAAGGGAACTGAGCTTTCCTGTAATAATAAAGCGGCTGTGGTGCGAATATTTTGGGAACGGCATTGCCATCTACAATGCCGATGGAGGATATTTTGTATGTTGGGGAGCAATATTTGCCAAATATTGCTGATATTGCAGCTAATGCTACATTATTTCCATGAGTATTTATCAGGCCGTTTAATTGGCGCTTGTATAAATCAAAACGGAATAAACATCAAAAGCCATAGCCGGCAAATAAGCTTCCGTAAAAAAACTTGCTTTTGCAGCATGGGCATAATAGCTATAAAATCTTTTATATTTTGTATAAAGTGACATCGTGTTTAAATTGAATTACTGCACGTAAGATGGTAAATGTTCATAATAAATCGCGGTTCATTTTGAGCGAGGGATAAGGAATACAATATGTCAAATTATTTATCCAAGGAATATAAGACACAACTTCACGAAAAAGTTGTAAAAGCAGCTGCAGTGCTGTTTATGAATAAGGGCTACACCGCAGCTTCTACACGTGAAATAGCGAAGGCGGCAGGAGTTCAGGTCAGTGCCATGAATAGGGCGTTTGGCTGCAAAGAAATGATTTTATGCGAGCTGGTTTCCTATATATTGGAGGGGCAGCTATCCTCAGTTAAAAAAAGAGTGGCATCTTTGACCGATGACAAGGTCATCATCTACACAGTAAGCAGCGCATTACAGCTTTATATGGCGGAAATGAACGAAGCAGTTCGAGATATGTATTGCAATGCGTATTCTCTTTCCGAAACTTCGGAAATGATATTGAGAAAAATAACCGAACAAATGATAGCGCCTACCTTTGGGGAGTATTTTCCGGAATATACCATGGAAGATTTTTATCAGCTTGAGCTTGCTTCCGGAAGTATCATCAGAGGGTATATGCTGGTAAGATGCAGTGAACAGTTTGATATCGTGAAAAAGGTGGAACGCTTTTTGGAAACAGCATTTAGGATTTATTGTGTTCCCAACGAAAAAGCGGAAGAAGCTTTGAGCTTTTTAAGAAAAATTGATTTCGTTACACTTTCTCATACTGCCATATCAGACTTGATGGGATTTATAAAATAAAAATGAAAAGGGAAATCGCGATTATGAGAAAACATATTAAATTCCCGTTATGTTTGGGATCGTTTTTATATGAACTGTTCTGCGAAAGCCGCAACCCGGTAAAGCGATCTGACGATCATCATAACTGCTGAAAAGCGATTTAAAAAAGGGAAGTAACAGGTGATGCATTATGAATACATATTTCAGAAAACATTTGGTCAAGTTAATTGCACTGGTAACTGTTGGAGTGTTTGTGTTAAATCTGTCGCTGCTGTTTTTTTTCGCAGAAGCGATTGGTCAAGACAGAGGGCGAGCTGCTTATTTCTCAAATCGAAAATGTATTGGATCATAATGAGATCGATTTGAAAAACCTGGAGCAGGATTTAAAAAATGATTATTTGATGCGTGCGAAGGCAGCTTCCTATATTGTGGAACGAGAGCCGGAGATTGAAGGTGATGTTGAAAGATTAAGAGAGATAGCAAAGATGCTGCAGGTGGATCAGCTTTATTTGTTTGATGCCACGGGAACGATTTATTCCGGCACACATCCTCAGTTTAACGGATATAATTTTGAAACAGGTGAACAGATAGGATATTTTGCTCCAATGCTGAATAACAGGGAGCTGGAGATGTGTCAGGACCTGACTCCCAACACCTCGGAGGGAATATCCATGATGTACGCCATGGTATGGCGTACAGACGGAAAGGGTATGGTGCAGGTGGGATTATCCCCAAAACGCCTGTTGGAAACGATCTCCAATAATGAACTTGCATATTTGTTCTCAAATATGCCCTACCGTCAGGGCAGTGTGATGTATGTTGTTGATAAAGAAAGCGGTCAGTTTTTGGGATCAACAGACAGTTCGTATAACGGGAAAAATATAAACGAATATAATGTGTCGCTGCCTGATGATTTGTCAGAACCTCGTATCTTTTATGATATGGTGAATGGAACTTCATATTATCTTGTAATTAAGGAATATAACGGGTATTACATTGGTATTTCACAAAGAATCGCAGATGTATACCGGAATATTTCCAAGATGGTTACTTTGGAGGCTCTCTTTTTGATCCTTGTGGCTGTTCTTGTAATTTCTATTGTTTCCTACCACGAATCCAAGTCGCGGGAAAAGGAGATGGAGCACAAGACGGCTTTGGAAAGTGCCTTGGAAAAGGCAGAAGCTGCCAATAGGGCAAAGACCAGCTTTTTGTTCCATATCTCACATGAGGTCAGAACACCTATGAACGCTATTTTGGGATATGTGTCGGTAGCGCAAAAGCATATCGAAGATAAAGCCCGTGTAATGGACAGCCTGAATAAACTCAATGATGCAGGCGAGCACATGCTGTGATTGGTGAGCGATGTGTTGGATATGGCTCAAATAGAAAGCGGCAGGTCTGAATTAAGACCATTACCTCACCGAATGTCAGAACTTCTCACCAGCACAAAACATCTTTTTGCCCAGGATATGAAAAAGAAAGACATTGATTTTTCTGTGGAGTGGGACATTCAAGATGATGTTGTGTTTGTAGACAGACTGAGGTTTGAGCAAATTGAACTCAATCTGCTTGGGAACGCCATGAAATATACGCCTGCCGGCGGCAAAATTACCTATACGGTTTCGCAGATAAGCGAAGTCAAGGACGGATATGCAGTCTATGAGGGCCGAATCACAGACACCGGAATCGGTATGAGCAAAGAGTTCGTAGGCCGTGTTTTTGAAGCCTTTGAACGAGAGAAAAGCTCTACCGAAGATAAGAAAAAGGGGATCGGTCTGGGACTTACCATCACCAAAAAGCTGCTGGACCAGATGGGAGGCACTATCTGTTGCGAAAGTGAACCGGGAGCAGGCAGCACATTCCGATATACTATGACGCTGAAAGTTGGAGAGGAAGCGGATATCAAGAACCCGGAAGATGCACCGGGACCCGAAGCCTTTTCCTTTAAAGGCAAGAGGATACTGTTGGTGGAAGACAACGAAATGAATCGTGAGATAGCCATGGAGATCCTTTGTGAGTTTGGCTTTACGGTGGATACAGCTGAAGATGGCGTGATTGCCGTTGATAAAATGATGAAGTCAGCCCCCGGAGAGTATGATTTGATACTTATGGATATTCAGATGCCCAATATGGATGGATACAAGGCAACAAAATTGATACGGCAGCTTAATAATCCCTATCAGGCGCAGATACCGATTGTTGCCCTTACAGCCAACGCCTTTGAAAAGGATAGGCAGGATGCGTTTGAAGCAGGTATGAACTATCATATGGCAAAGCCTATTGATGTTGCTAATCTGATGGAAACGATAAATCACATATTGGAAAATAAATAGAAGAATATGTTGGAAAACAGGAAGAGCAGCTATCCCAAAAATTCTGTGTAAATATTCTGTAAGTGTGACTGACAGGGCAAAATTCGAGGGGACAAAGCCACGGAACGGAAAAATCACTATTTGCAGACTTGGGGTGCTCGTAAGGCAAGAGAAGTGTGAGGGGAAATCCATCAGGGTTTTCACCCTCGCGTAGAGCTACCGGAGAGAGCGGATAACCCCGCCGCAGCGGCAGTTCCCGAAGGGAACCGTAGCTACCAAACAAAAAAAGACCCGCAAGGGGTCTTTTTTGTTTGGTGCGGGTAACAGGGGTCGAACCTGCACACCGAAGTACCAGATCCTAAATCTGGCGCGTCTGCCAATTCCGCCATACCCGCGTATGAGCAGCAGTGATATCTGCCGCTGTTTTTATCCCCTCTATTTTTACACGGGGAGGAGACCCCGAGGCGGAGCGTGTCTCTTGATCCGCGTTTATAAAAACAGGATATTCTGTTTTCACCGTTGATAAGTTATTGGCTGGGCGGCCATTGGAACATTCGTCCTCTTGTTTGATTTATCCATTTTCAGTAGGGCATCTTCTGCATAGCGTCTCTTGAAGCACGCCTATTGTAATATACAGTTTCGGCTACCTCTTAAAAAAGAAAAAAGATGATGGATATTCTTAAAAATTAAAATAGTGAATTACTCGTGCGAAATCCGGCTGGCTGATAATATCAGCCTGTCGATTTCATCGCACGGTCAGTGCGATGAAATCGCAAAATTTTCAAGCGAAAATCGAGTGTCATTTTTAGCCTAATCGAAAAAGCATAATTCTTACACTGAGGTGACATCACCTAAATCTGGCGCGTCTGCCAATTCCGCCATACCCGCGCATCAGTGGGATGAAGATACTCCTCATCCCTGCCGACGTCTTATTTTATCACGCATATATATGCTTTAGCAAGATATTTTTTTGAGCATTCTTTCTGCTGCCAAAAGTATTCCCATTTTTCCGGTGGGATAGGTGATTCCGCCCTGAAGCCAGACAGCAAACGGCTCACGCATGGGGGCATCAGCCGAAAGCTCGATGGAAGCGCCGTTGGTAAAGGCGCCCGCCGCCATGATGACCTGGCTTTCGTATCCGGGCATATCCCAGGGCTCGGGTGCCGCATAGGAATCGATGGGGGAGCCGGACTGGATACCCTCGCAGAAGGCGATGAGGTTTTCGGGAGTTTTAAGCTCTATAGCCTGAATTATGTCGTGTCTTATCTCGTCATAGGAGGGAGATGCCTTAAATCCCATTTCGTCCATCAGTGCGGCGGCGAAAACGGCGGTTTTGACCGCCGCTGCAACGACGGTGGGAGCCATAAAAAGTCCGAGATAAAGAGAGCGCAGCTCATCGAGAGAGCAGCCAACCTCTCTGCCGGTGCCGGGGCTGGTGAGTCGGCAGGCGCAGCGCTCGACAAGGTCATGGCGTCCGGCGAGATATCCGCCGGTTTTGGCGATGCCGCCGCCGGGATTCTTTATCAGCGAGCCTGCGATTAGGTCGGCACCGAATGAGGTAGGTTCGTTCATCTCAACGAACTCGCCATAGCAGTTGTCGACCATTACGATTATGTTGGGATTTGCCGCTTTAAGAGCCTTTACTGCCTCCCCTATCTCCTCGGACGAGAAGGAATCACGCAGGCTGTAGCCACGGGAGCGCTGTATGTAGGCAACGGTAGCGGTTTTGGCGGCTTCGGCAGCCGCCTCAAGATCGATTTTTCCGTCTTTAAGCTCGGTCTGGGCATATTTTATACCAAATTCGGCAAGAGAGCCTTCGTTTCTGCCGTTATCACGGATTCCGATAACCTCTTCAAGAGTGTCATAAGGCTTGCCGGTTATCGAAAGCAACGTGTCGCCGGTGCGCAGCAGTCCGAACAGACCTACAGTAAGGGTGTGGGTACCGGAGGCAAAGGTATGGCGAACAAGCGCATCCTCTGCACCGAGGGCGGCGGCAAAAACGCGGTCGAGGGCATCTCTGCCTATATCTCCGTAACCGTATCCGGTGGTGCCGACGAGGTGAGCGGCAGAAATATTGTTGTCTATAAAGGCTTTCAGCACCTTTTGTCCGTTATACTGCTCTATCTGTTCGATGCGCTCGAAGGCGGGCTTTGCCTTTTGCTCGGCGCGTGCGGCAAGCTGCCTGAGCTTTTCGCTTATCGGAAAAATCGGGTCGTTCATTTAAAATTTGCTCCTTTTTAACGTTATAACGCTCTTTTCGAGCGGGAAAAATCCGTTTTTAAGATAAAGTTTTGCAACCGCTTCGTTCTGGGCGGCGGTGTAAATACGCTTGCCCGACAGCATTTTGTCGGAACAAATCAACTTCAACAGCTGCGATGCTCTGCCCTGATTTCTGCTCTCGGGGCACACTGCCACCGAGGAAAGATATGCCGACGATTCGGTAATCGCCGAAACTGTCGCCACTGCGCCGTTTTGGCAGTAAGTCTTTGCGCAGCAGCGGTTCTGTCTGCGGTTTATATCCGAAAGCCAATAGAGGTAATTTGCATTTTTTGCAAAATCTTCATCGGAAACGGCGATTATATCAAAGCACTCCTTGAGAGAGGAAAGAAGCGACACTTCGTCATCACCGCTGCAATCGCGGTATAAGACGGGATGACTTACGCTGTACCACCTGTCGACTTGCAGTGCATTTTCGCCTTCAAGCTCGATTTCGGCGATTCCCAGCACCTCCGCAAAGGAAACAAGCTGAGAAATATCGCAGTTTTCGGTCGCAAGCAGCGTGTTTTCAAATCGGCAGATGACGGCGGTTCCGTCGGTGTAGAGGTCGACGGTATTGTGAATATCCTTATAGCAATCGCAAAGCGTTTTGATGCGGCAGCCGATGACTGTTTGCGGTATCGGGCCGTTATACAGCGTTATCATAATTTCGCAAGCGGGGCAATGAGTGCGTCGAGCAGTCTGGCGGCGGCTTCGACATCCTGCATTGCCGCAACGCAGGACGGACTGTGCAGATATCTGCATGGTACCGATACCGCCATAGTCTTGGCGCCTTTTGCTGCACGAGAGACTACTCTCGCCTCGTTTCCGCCGTAAACGCCTTCCTTGGTCTGGATCTTTATGCCCTTTTGCTCGGCGATGTCAAAGGCAAGCTTATAAAGCTCGCGGTCGTAAAGGGTGCCGCGGTCGGCAAAGGAAACGACAGGTCCGTTTTTAAGGGAGCATACCGTTTTGGATGCGGGGGCTTCGTCAACGTCGCCCGCGGTGGTGGTTTCAAGTATTACGGCTATCTCTGCCTCCACCCTGTTTGCGGCGGCAGTGGCACCGAACAGCGACGATTCCTCGCCGCAGGTGAATACGCCGGTCAGCTCATAAGGCTGATCGGACAGCAGCAGTTCTATAAGCAGCGCGCAGCCGATTCGGTCATCCAGCGCGCGGGAAAGGAGATAGCCATCACCCATCTCGCAGAAGGGATCGTCAAAGGTTATCGAATCGCCGAGAGAAATTACCGCTTCGGCCTCCTCTTTGGAGGAAGCACCGATGTCGATATACATGCCTTCCGCCTTTAAGGCGGCGTCACGCTCATCACTTGAAAGATGATGCCATGCCTTAGCACCGCTAACACCGGGGATATCTCCTTCGCCGATGCGCACTCTTCTGCCGAACAGCACAATGGGGTCGATACCGATGGGGTGGAATTTTATCATTCCGTCAGACGTAATAAAGGTGGCCATCATGCCGACTTCGTCCATGTGGGCAAACAGCGCTATCTTTTTGTTAGGTTTTACACCCTTTTTTACGGCGATGAGGTTGCCCAGCGCATCGACTGTAAGGGTGCATTTGCCCTCTAATTTGGATTTAATAAGCTCTCTTACACGGCTTTCGTCGCCCGAAATGCCACGCTTTTGGCAGAGTTCTTCGATAAGCTTCAGCATAAGCCACCTCCGACTGTTTCGGCTATCAGCTTAGCCGTATTCTCGATGTCGGCAAGCGACGCGACCTCGCCCGCGGTGTGCATAAAGCGCAGCGGGATGGATATAACAGCGGTTTTTACTCCCACGCCCGAAACAGCGATATGGTCGGCGTCGGTGCCGGTGGAGCCTGCCATTATCTCGGTCTGATAGGGAATGTTGCGGCGTTTTGCCACATCGATAAGCAGCTTGGAAAGCTTGCGGTCAAGGATGGGGGCGATTCCCACCATGGGTCCCTTGCCCAGCTCGGCGCAGTCCTCGGCATCGCTGTCGGGGGTCATGGCAAAGGAAACATCCACCGCAAATGCGTAATCGGGTTTTAAGATAAACGCAGAGGTCTTTGCCCCCGCCGAGCCGCTTTCCTCCTGAGAGGTTAGCGCCACCGATACCCTTGCCTTTCCGCAATCACGCAGCAGCTGTGCTGCCCTGATGACGGCGGCGCATCCGCTGCGGTCATCCAGTGCGGGGGCACAGACGCGGTCACCGAGCAGGTTGGTAAAGGGCGCATCAAAGGTGATGCGGTCGCCAAGGCTGATAAGCTCCTTCGCCTTTTCCTTGGTGAGACCGACATCGACGGTCATACCGTCGGTTTTGGGCGGCAGCGATTTTCCGTCCGAAAGATGTGGCGGGGTGGCTATCACAACGCCCTTTATCTTTTTATCTCCTGCATGAACGGTAACTCTCGCTCCGCTTGCCGAGCGGCGGTCGACACCGCCGCAGGACGCAGTTTTGATAAAGCCTTTGTCGGTAATCTGAGTAACCATGAGGCCTATTCTGTCGATATGGGCGGTGAGCATCACGTGGGGCAGCTTCTCATCAGCTGCGGGCAGGCGGCAGATGATGCTGTGAGATGCGGTGCGTTCAATTTCGCCCAGCGGCGCGAGAAGCTGCTCGGCGGTATCAAGGGCGTCATTTTCGTCGCCCGAAACGCCGATTGCCATGCATAACTTTTCCAAAAGCTGCTGCATCGTTATTTCTCCTTTGAAATCAAAGCTCTCTTACAAGCTTTTTAAAGTATCTGCCGCGCTCCTCAAAGTTGGGGAAAGCATCAAAGCTTGCGCAGGCAGGACTGAGTATTACAATATCACCTTCGGCGGTGTTTTCGCGTGCGATGGTTACCGCATCGGCGACATTTTCGGCATGAATTATCTTCATACCGCACTGCTCAAATCCTTCAGCCGCGCGGACTGCCGCCTCGATTTTGGGTGCGGTGGGACCGCTGAGGATAAGGGTCTTGATCTTTTTAACGGCGGTCTCTGCCATCGGCTCGAAGGGTATCTTTTTATCGTATCCGCCGGCGATGATGGTCAGCTTCTGCTCAAAGCTGAGCAGGCCTGCCTTCATTCTGCTGGGGGTGGTGGCGATAGAGTCGTTATACCAGCGCACGCCGTCAAGCTCGCGGATAAATTCGATTCGGTGCTCTACTCCGCTGAATTCGCTTGCCGCCTCTTGGATGCCCTTGGGAGAAACCGCTCCCCATACGGCAGAGATGGCGGTGAGTACGTTTTCAACGTTGTGCAAACCGGGCAGTCTTATCTCGCTGCGGTTGAAAAGCTTTACCGCTCTTCCGCCGTTGCTGTGATAGATGTCGCCGTTTTCGTCCATCCAAGCGCCGTTTTCAACCTCGTGGGTTCGGGAGAAGTAGGAAAGTCTGCCGCGCACGTCAGCGGTAAAGGAACGGGATATCTCGTTATCGGCGGAAAGGACAGCCTTGCAGAAGCCGTTCTGATGCAGCACTATGTTGCGCTTTGCGTCGATGTATTCCTGCATATCCTTGTGAACGTCGAGGTGGTTGGGGCTGACGTTGGTCACCACCGCAACATCGGGCGAGCAGCGCATCGAAAGCAGCTGGAAGCTAGAAAGCTCGATCACGCAGTAGTCGTTTTCGCTGACTTTATCGAGAATGCTGAGCAGCGGCTTGCCGATGTTTCCGCCGAGATGTACTGTCTTGCCGGTCTTGGCAAGCATTGCGGCGATAAGGCTGGAGGTAGTGGTCTTGCCGTCCGAGCCGGTTATGCCGAATATCGGGCAGGGACAAAGGTCGATAAACACCTCAAGCTCGCTGGTGACTATCTTGCCCTTTTCTCTTGCGGCAGTCAGCGCCGGATGGGTAAAGGGCATGCCGGGGGTACGGAAAACTATCTGCCCATCGAGGTCATCGAGATAGCTTTCGCCCAGCGAAAGAGCCACACCCGCAGCCTTAAGGCGGTCAAGCTGCTCTGGACGCAGCTTGTCGGCGGTTCTCTTGTCATGTAATTTTACGACGGCTCCGTTTTCGGCAAGCTTGAACACCAGCTCGGAATTGCTGACGCCAAATCCTATAACGTCAATTTTTCTGCCGTCCATCATCTTAAAAAATCGTTTTGCATCAAAGTACATAAACCGACTCCCCTTTCGTGTCGGACTCTCGATTGAGAGAATCTGAATCTTTATATCTTTATAGTATAGCTTTTTAAAAAGGAAATATCAATGTTCTGCAGTGATGCCGAATCATTTTATTGCTTTTTGCATATTATGTAATAGCCGCCCCGTGTGAGCCCGCACGGGGTAAAAGTTATTTTATTACATTTATTAAGGAGCGCCATCTAATGGAACAGAACAAAACTTTGATACCCGCCATTGAGCTTGCAGGGTGGTTTGAGATTGACGGAGATGTCGATGATTTTATTTTTTACAGCGAAACACCAAAAATCAGCGAAAAATAAACGACTAAGCCAAAATCCCCGCCCTGATTGGACGGGGATTTTTAAATTACAGATAATCGTCTTCGAAGGGGGGCATTCCCGCCTTGCCTGCGCTGCCGAGAATATCTATCTTGTGGCAGTAAAGCTCCCGCAGCTCGGGTCTTACCTGAAGCGAATAGATACGTCCGTCGATGGCGGTAGGGTTTTCGGCAAGTATCTTTCGGGTTATGGCAAGCGCCGCCAGCCAGCCGTCGGATGCGATGTTGACCATGCAGACCGCCATTCTTGCCGCCTGCGCCAGCTGCTCATCGGGGATGCCTGCGGTGTGGCCTATCTTTCCGCCGTAGCGGTTTATCATCTCGATATATTTATAGGGCAGGCAGGATGCGCCGTGCAGCACTATCGGGAAATCGGGAAGCAGCTGGGAAATTCTGTCGAGAATATCGTATCGCAGTTCGGGATAGCTGCCATCCAAATTGGGGCGGTATTTTATCATGCCGTGGCTGGTGCCTATCGAAACGGCAAGGCTGTCTACTCCGGTTTTATGTACAAATTCCGCCGCCTGCTCGGGGTCGGTGTAGGAGCCGGGGGCAAAGGGGCTCTGGTGCTTATTCTCCAGAACGCCTATCTCGCCTTCGACGGTGACGCCGTAGGCGTGGGCATACTCCACCACCTGACGGGTAAGGGCGACGTTTTCTTCAAACGGCATGGCGCTGCCGTCTATCATAACAGAAGAAAAGCCGTTTCGGATGGCGGTGACGCAGTGGTCGTAGCAAAGTCCGTGGTCAAGATGCAGCACGACGGGCAGTTTTATTCCGCTTTCCCAAAGGCGCTCCCTTCCCGCCTGCGCCATACGTGCAAGCATGCGCGGCTCAAACTGGCTGCAAAGCTTTGGCGAACCGAGCAAGATAACAGGTGAACGCTTTTGCGCGCAGGAATCAAATATGCTGTTAAGCTGTTCTATCGATATAAAATTAAGCGCAGGAACGGCATAGCCGCCGCGGTAGGCATTTTTTAATATTTCGGTGGTGTTTTCAAATCCGAGGGATTGATAAGAAAGCATTTTGTGCTCCTTTTGCGATAGTAGTAATTTAAAGATTATACCGCTTTGAGGGATTTAAATCAAGGGCGGGAGTTTTTTGTCCCTTTTTACTTTTGGACTGACAAATTCCAACTCCGTCAGTTTAACCAAACATTGATGTGAACCGAGAAATATGATAAAGTAAACTGAACGATAAATAAGAATTTGACGGAGAATAAGTAATGAAAATCTACGATATTTCCCAAGAAGTTTTCGGCTGCCAAGTGTATCCGGGCGACCCAATGCCGGAGAAAAAAGAACTCAAATCGATGGAAAAGGGCGAAGTATATA
>JAFQAX010000085.1 GCA_017399785.1 Oscillospiraceae bacterium
CAGCAAAGTGAAAGATAATTCCGATAAAAAGGATAAAGAAAAGGAAGATGTTCAGGAGAAAAAACCGCAAAGCAGTTCTAAGCCTGCCGAACCAGCTTCCGAGCCTGCTTCTTCTGCTCCCGTTTCTTCGGAGGCGCCCGCATCATCGGCTGCACCTATTCAGCAGCCCGCTCCTTCCGAGGCTCCGCCGCCCCCGCCCGTTGAGTCTGCCGCTCCGCAGCCGAGCTATGCGGAAGTTCCCATTACTCCTCCGGCAGAGCAGACCCAGTCTTCTCAGTCTGAAGAAGTTTATCAGCCTGAAGAGCATGTAACAATGGAATACATCTATACGGGCGAAGAGGAAGAAGAGGATGCTCAACCCTCCGGCAATACACAAGGACTTCCTACGGCTGACCGTGATGCTTTTGATGAAAAGCTTTCCTATACCACCGATCGCGGCACCAAGCGCATGAACGCCTATGATCTGGTCTGCCAGATACTGATGAACGAAACCAACGGTCTGTTTGAGCATGAGGCTCTCAAGGCACATGCGGTAGCCACCTACAGCATGCTTAAATATAACAACGAACGCGGTACGGCTCCCTCAGTGCTGCTTAAGTCCAACGTTACCGAGTCTATTGAGGATGCGGTTTCGGAAGTTCTTGGCGTTGCGGCATATTATGACGGCGAATACGCCAATACCGTTTATCACTCCACCAGCAGCGGAAAGACCACCAGTTCCGAATCGGTTTGGGGAGGTGCTTTCCCTTATCTTGTATCTGTCAAAAGTAAGTACGATGATCAGTCTCCTTACTATGAAACCAGCTACACTGTTGATTCCGACAAGCTGGCGCGTCTGGTCGACAGGGTATACGGCATTGAATTGGACGGAGATCCCGACGACTGGTTTGAAATCAAGCATGATGCCCCAGGCGGATATGTCGGTACCGTTATAATCGGCGGCGAGACCCACGGCCAGGGCGGCACATGGGGCAGAAAAGAAATAACGGGACGCAGCTTCAGAGAGAATCTGCTTTCCTACTCGATACGCTCCCACTGCTTCGATATTGAATATGATGAGGATGAGGACCGGTTCTTTATCACCACCTACGGCTATGGCCACGGCGTCGGAATGAGCCAATACGGCGCTCATTTTATGGCGCAGCAGGGCTATAATTACGTTGAGATACTGGAGCATTACTACACCGGCGTTGAAGTTTACTAAAAGGATTGAATTTGCATGAAAATACTTGCAGTTGATTTCGGTGATGCCAGAACAGGGCTTGCCGTCTGTGATAAAAGCGAGCTTATAGCATCTCCGCTTTGCGTAATCGTCGATCACAACCGTGCCAGAGTAATCGAAAAAATTCTCGAGGCAGCAAAGGAGCAGCGCAGCGAACAGATAGTTGTCGGAAATCCCATTAACATGAACGGCACCGCAGGTCCGAGAAGCGAGCTGTGCCATCAGGTGGCTGATGAGCTGCGAGAAAAAAGCGGTCTGCCCGTCGAGATGTGGGACGAACGCAGCACCACCGTTTCGGCGATAAACATACTTAACCAGACCGATGTCAGAGGAAAAAAGCGCAAGGCAGTCATCGATGCCGTTGCAGCTGTGCTGATATTGGAGAGCTATATGGCTTACCGCAAAAATCACCGATAAAAAACGATCCCCGCAGATCTCTCTGCGGGGATTTTGCTTTTATTTATTTGCCATGTGAAGCACATCGGCGATTTCTTTTTCACCCATTTTAATCGCGCCGCCGACCCTGCGCTTTCCGTAATAGGTGCATTTAACCGAAAGCTCCTCAATTTCGGCATCGGTCAGTGTTCTGCCGAGCAGTTCGGAGATGCAGATAGGCATATCAAGCTGTTGGAAATATCTTTCGGTTGCTTCAATCGCAGCCATTGCGGTTCTTTCGGGTTCGGCATAGTTCATCGGAAGTCCAAGGACATTTACGCCGTATCTCGCAAAGCGGGAAATGATGTCCGCTTCCTTACAGACGTACCTTGCCCAGGAGCCCCATACCGCCGCAAGGCCCGCTCCGTGAGCTACGTCGAACATTCCGCCCAGCTCGTGCTCTATCTGGTGGGTCGCCCAATCCTGAGCACGTCCCAATCCGGTGATGAAATTGTGGGAAAGACTGCCTGCCCACATGACCTCGGAGCGTGCCGTGTAGTTTTCAGGCTCGTTATAGCAGATGACGCCATACTGCATGACAGTTTTGAGCAGTGCTTCGGCTATCCTGTCGGTCATTTCGTTTACGCCGCTGGGGACGAAAAATCGCTCAAAGGTGTGCATCATGATATCGACAACGCCGCAGGCGGTCTGATAGGGTGGCAGAGTGTACATCAATTCGGGATTCATCAGCGTGAATACCGGGCGCAGCAGCTGATGCTTGGTGCCTTTTTTAAGCATATCGCCGCCGAGGGTATCGTTGGTGATCACAGTGCCCGAGCCGGTTTCGCTTCCGGTGGCAGCAAGGGTGAGTATATTACAGGTCGGCAGCGCTTTTTCAAGCTTTTCCCTGCCCTCGATAATGGCCCAGACGTCGCCGTATACCCCCATGGCAACAGCTTTGGCGGTATCGATGACCGAGCCGCCGCCGACACCGAGTATCATATCGACGCTTTCTTTCAGGCACATTTCTACGCCCTTTTGCACCAGCGAAAGTCTGGGATTAGGGACAACTCCGCCGAGTTCAATATATTCAATGTTATGCTCCGAAAGCGATTTTTCCACACGGTCGAGCAGTCCGCTTCTTTTTACCGAGCCGCCGCCGTATACTATCAAAAGCTTTTTGCAGCCGCATTCGGCGACCTTTTCGCCTATCTGCTGTTCAACGCCTTTTCCGAAAATTACGTTTGTGGGGGAATGATATTCAAAGCTGTTCATAATATCTCCCTTTCGTTATTTATAAAGGTATTTACAGATTTAAATTTACATCAACGGCAGGTATGTGTCAAATTTTATCTGCACCGCATGCCATTTAGGTTGAATTTTATTTTTAGCCGTAATATAATAGTATTTGGTATGACATTCTTGTTGATTGTTAAAAATTTATTTATCGGGAGGATCATAAATCATGACCTATCAGGAAATGTATAACTCTAAACTTACCAGCGCTGAAAATGCTGTAAAAGTTATCAAGTCCGGCGACTGGGTTGATTACACCTGGTGCATCAACCACCCCGTCGAACTCGACAAGGCTCTGGCTGCCCGTCAGAACGAGCTTTACGACGTTAAGATCCGCGGCGGCGTTACCATGTGGATGCCCGAGATCGCCAAGGCAGAGGATGCAGGCGAGCATTTTACCTGGCACTCCTGGTACTGCTCCGGCGTTGACCGCAAGATCATCGCTAAGGGCATGGGCTTCTTCAGCCCCATGAGATATTCCGAACTGCCCCGCTTCTACCGCGAGAACCTGACCGTTGACGTTGCTATGATGCAGGTTACCCCCATGGACAAGCACGGCAACTTCAGCTACGGCGTTTCCTGCTCTCACATTGCCGACCTGCTTGACAAGGCTAAGGTCATCATCCTTGAAGTAAACGAGAACCTTCCCTGGGTCAACGGTCTGACCGGCTGCGAGATCAACATCAAGGACGTTGACATGGTCGTTGAAGGCAACAATCCTCCCGTTCCCGAGCTGGGCGGCGGCGGCGCTCCTACCGCTGTTGACACCGCAGTTGCTAATCTGGTAGTTCCCCAGATCCCCAACGGCGCCTGCCTGCAGCTTGGCATCGGCGGTATGCCCAACACCATCGGTGCAATGATCGCCCAGTCTGATCTTAAGGATCTCTCGGTACATACCGAGATGTATGTTGACAGCTTTGTTGACATGGCCATGGCCGGCAAGGTAACCGGCAAAAACAAGTCCCTCGACAAGGGCCGTCAGGTATTTGCATTCGCTGCCGGCACCAAGAAGCTGTACGACTACATCGACCACAACCCCGAAGTTATGGCTGCTCCCGTTGATTACACCAACGACGTTCATGTAATCAGCCTTATTGACAACTTCATCTCTATCAACAATGCCATCGACTGCGACCTGTTCGGTCAGGTTAACGCTGAGTCGGCAGGTATCAAGCACATCTCCGGCACCGGCGGTCAGCTCGACTTTGCACTGGGCGCTTATCAGTCCAAGGGCGGCAAGAGCTTCATCTGCATGTCCTCCACCGTTACCGGCAAGGACGGCACCCTGAAGAGCCGCATCGTTCCCACCCTGACCCAGGGCTCTATCGCTACCGATCCCCGCACCTGTGTACACTATCTTGTTACCGAGTACGGCATGGTAAACATGAAGGGCCTTTCCACCTGGGAGCGCGCTGAGCAGATCATCAACATCGCTCATCCCGACTTCCGCGAGCAGCTTATCAAGGATGCCGAGAAGATGGGCATCTGGAGAAAATCCAACAAGTAATAAGCCTTTTACCTATCCTCCCCTTTGTCACCGAAGGGGAGGATTTTTTGTTTGTGTTTGGCTTTAGTCCACCATCCGCGCACACTCGTCACGGGCGGGTTACTATTATGATTTAAGTTTTTAAAATTGCTTACCATGTAACGATTTTTGGCTGTATAATGGCATTTTTTGATGTTGTCTGATTACCTGATTTCCTTTCTGCTAAAGCAAAATTTTGTGCAACTTAACGAAAGTGAAAATAAATGTTAGATAATTAACAATTTCACTTGAAATCACTCCGCAACCGTGATAATGTTATTATGTTATAACTGTAACGTAGGCATTGCCATGCCCTCGTTTAGGTTATCGGCAGCGTCCCATGAAAGCCGCAAGGCAAAATGCCTGCGTTTACTCTACAATAGGAGGAGAAAAAAGAATATGGACTTTGTACTTAGCAAAGAACATCAGATGCTCCGCAAAATGTATCGTGACTTTGCGGAAAACGAAGTAAAGCCCCTCGCAGCAGAGGTTGACGAGACCGAAGAGTTTCCTATGGAAACCGTTAAGAAGCTCGGCAAGCTCGGCATGATGGGTATCTACTTCCCCAAGAAATACGGCGGCGCAGGTGCCGACGTACTCGCTTACGCTATGGCAGTAGAGGAACTCTCCAAGGTTTGCGCTACCACCGGCGTTATCGTTTCTGCACACACCTCTCTGTGCTGCGCTCCCATCTTTGAGCACGGTACTGAGGAGCAGAAGATGAAGTATCTGCCCAAGCTCTGCTCCGGCGAGTGGATCGGCGGTTTCGGCCTCACCGAGCCCGGCGCTGGTACCGATGCTTCCGGTCAGCAGACCACTGCAGTTCTTGACGAAAAGGGCGAGAACTACATCCTCAACGGTTCTAAGGTATTCATCACCAACGGCGGCAAGGCAAGCGTTTACGTTGTAATGGCTATGACCGACCGTTCCAAGGGCAACAAGGGCATCTCTGCATTCATCGTAGAGAGCAGCTTCCCCGGATTCTCCATCGGCAAGAAGGAGCTTAAGATGGGTATCCGCGGTTCTTCCACCACCGAGCTTATCTTTGAGGACTGCATCGTTCCCAAGGAAAACCTCCTCGGCAAGGAAGGCGAAGGCTTTAAGATCGCTATGAAGACTCTCGACGGCGGCCGTATCGGCATCGCTTCCCAGGCTCTGGGTATCGGCGAAGGCGCTATCGACGAAGCTATCAAGTACACCAAGGAGCGCGTACAGTTCAAGAAGAGACTGTCCCAGTTCCAGAACACCCAGTTCCAGCTCGCTGACATGCACACCCGTATGCAGGCTGCTCAGTACCTTGTATACGCTGCTGCATGCAAGAAGCAGAACCACGAGCCTTACGGCATGGACGCAGCTATGGCTAAGCTGTTTGCAGCTGAGGCAGCAAGCGACGTTACCCGTCGTGCAGTTCAGCTCTTCGGCGGTTACGGCTACACCCGTGATTACCCCGTTGAGCGCATGATGCGTGATGCTAAGATCACCGAGATCTACGAGGGCACCAGCGAAGTTCAGCGTATGGTAATTGCTGGCGCACTTCAGGTTAAGTAATAGGAGGCGTACTGGACTTATGAAAGCGATTGTTTGTGTAAAACAGGTTCCTGATACTTCCGGCAAGGTTGCCGTTAATCCGGACGGCACTCTTGACCGTGCCTCCATGGCTACTATTATCAACCCCGATGACAAGAGCGCTATCGAGGCTGCTCTCCGTCTGAAGGATGCTACCGGCTGCAAGGTAGTAGCTGTTACCATGGGCCCGCCCCCTGCAGAGGGCATGCTCCGTGAGCTTATCGCTATGGGCGCTGACGAAGGCGTTCTCATCTCCGGACGTGAGTTCGGCGGTTCCGATACCTTCGCTACTTCTCAGATCATCGCTGCTGGTATCAAGGCTATCGGCTTTGACGCTGAAGACATCATCTTCTGCGGCCGTCAGGCTATCGACGGTGACACCGCTCAGGTTGGTCCCCAGATCGCTGAGAAGCTTGGTCTCCCCCAGATCTCCTACGTTGCTGATCTCAAGGTTGAGGACGGCGTTGTTACCTGCAAGCGTCTGCTTGAGGATGGCTACATGACCCTCCAGACCAAGACCCCCTGCCTGCTCACCTGCGTTAAGGAGCTGAACGATCCCCGTTACATGAGCGTTTCCGGCGTAGTTGATTGCTACTCCAAGCCCATGACCGTTCTCGATTACAACGCACTTAAGGACGACCCCCTCATCGAGGTTGACACCATCGGTCTGAAGGGCTCTCCCACCAACATTCTTACCTCCTTTACTCCTCCTCTCAAGGGCGCCGGCACCATGTTCGACGGCACCGACAAGGAGACCATCCCCACCGTTATTGCTAAGCTGCATGCTAAGCACCTCATCTGATTGAAAGGAGAACAAAGACAATGTCTGTTTTTAACAATACCGATCTTGCTGCTTTCAAGAATGTATGGGTATTCTGCGAGCAGCGTCAGGGCAAGCTTATGCCCACCGATTTCGAGCTTATCTCCGAAGGCCGCAGACTGGCTGACGAGCTTGGCGTTAAGCTTTGCGGACTTCTCCTTGGCGACAAGGTAGAGGGTCTTGCAGCTGAGCTTGCTGGCTACGGCGCTGACGAGATCATCGTTTGCGATCATCCCCTCCTCAAGGATTACACCACCGATGCTTACGCATCTGTAATCTGCCAGGTTGTTGAAGAGCTCAAGCCTGAGGTAGTTCTTATCGGCGCTACCAACATCGGCCGTGACCTTGGCCCCCGTTGCGCAGCTAGACTCCACACCGGTCTTTGCGCAGACTGCACCCACCTTGACGTAGACGTTGACATCTACAAGGACTTCCTCCGCGAAGCTTCCACCCTGCCTGAGGCAAGAATCGCTACCATGAACACCGCTAAGGTTCTCGGCAAGGATCATGACGTTTCCCGTGACCTTAAGATGACCCGTCCCGCATTCGGCGGCCATCTGATGGCTTCCATCATCTGCCCCAGATTCCGTCCCGCTATGGCTACCGTTCGTCCCGGCGTTATGAAGAAGGCTGCTTTCGACGCTTCCAGAAAGTTCGAGATCGTTAAGCCCAACTTCACTCTCGCTGAGAGCGACATCGCTGTTAAGGTTCTTGAGACCGTTAAGGCTGCTAAGCAGCTGGTTGACCTCACCGGCGCTGAGATCGTAGTATCTGTTGGCCGTGGTATCTCCAAGGACGTTGACAAGGGCATCGCTCTTGCTCAGGAACTCGCTGACGTTCTCGGCGGCGTTCTCGGCGGCTCCCGTGCAGTTATCGACTCTGGCTGGCTCTCTGCTGACCATCAGGTTGGCCAGACCGGCAAGACCGTACATCCCAAGATCTATATCGCTCTCGGTATCTCCGGCGCTATCCAGCACAAGGCTGGTATGCAGGATTCTGAGTGCATCATCGCTGTTAACAAGAACGATGCAGCTCCCATCTTTGAGATTGCTGACTACGGCATCGTAGGCGACCTCTTCAAGGTAGCTCCCATGATGATCGAGCAGTTCAAGGCTTTCAAGGCTGAGAAGTAATCTGTACTTAACAGTATTAAAAGGTCGTCCGCATTGCGGACGACCTTTTTTTATTTGTATATACAAATCCAATTTGATTTATGTTATAATCCTTTTAGAAATGTTTTCCGGTCAAAAGAAAAATCTCACAAGGAGGAGTAACCTAATGCTTACCCCGCTTAAGAAAGAATTCATTGAGTTTATGATCGCTTCCGATGTTCTGCGCTTTGGCCAGTTTAAAACCAAAAGCGGCAGACTGTCCCCCTATTTTGTAAATACCGGCAACTACCGCACCGGAGCTCAGATCTCCCGTCTGGGCGAGTTTTACGCCGAGCTGGTAAAAGAGACCTGCGGCGACAATTTTGACGCTCTCTTTGGACCCGCTTACAAGGGAATTCCGCTTGCGACCTCGGTAGCCGGTGCGCTTGCAAGAGTTCACGGAATCGACAAGCCCTTCTTCTTTAACCGCAAGGAAGCTAAGGACCACGGCGAGGGCGGCAATCTGGTCGGCTATCAACCCAAGGATGGAGACCGCGTTGTGATAATTGAAGATGTTATCACTGCAGGCACTGCTATCCGTGAGACCATTCCTGTTCTTATGGCTGCCGCAAATGTTAAGGTCTCCGATATGTTCATTTCGGTAAACCGCTGCGAGATCGGTCAGAATCCCGGAACTACTGCTGTTCTGGAGGTTAAGAAGGATTTCGGCATCAACGTTCACGCACTGGTTACTGTTGCTGACATCAGAGAATATCTCGATTCTCAGCCCGGCAACGAGGAGCACGTCAAGGCTATGGACAAATACATGAAGCAGTATTGTATTCTGTAATCAAAATACATTGCACAAGAGTACGGGGTTTTGTGCTCCGTACTCTTTTTCTATTATATGGTTAATCTTAGCTTGGTAGTTTTCTTACATTTGCAGGTTGTGCTGCTTTATGTTATAATCGTCTAAAATATCAGAAAGGAGAGCTGATATGGATCCTATTTTTGCTGTTGCGATATTTATCCTTATGATGAGTTGTCTTGGATTTTTCACTTACAAAAAGGCACCGCAGTTAAAAGCATTTTTTACTGCACATCCGTTTGCGCTTAAGCTTCTGATTTGGGGATATATCGTCTTTAACGCATGCTTCTCTTTTCCGATAAGTAGTGAACGATTTCCATTGGATTTTTCAAAAGCTTATCTGCTTTTAGCAAGCTACGGCGTTATCGCGCTTTCTTTTGCCGGAATATTCGGTATCAAAAAGCATTTTGCTGTTTTGGCGCAGACTTTTGTTTTTTGTGTTTTAGGGCTTATCTGCCGCTATTTTCTTGAGTTCGGCGAAGTTTCAAACAGCTATAATTTTACGCTGTTCAACACAGCGCTTTATCTTACTGTAATCCCGATTTATACCGTTATTGCTTATGATATGCTTGTCAGAAAGCTGAAAAAGAAAGAATAAGGTGCAAAAAACAGCCGCTCATTGAGCGGCTGTTTTTATATCGAATATCATTTTGCAATGAAGTTTATGGTTATCTGTGCGCTGTCATATCTTCCATCGGTGGGCTGGAAACGATAAACGTAACTTTCGGTAGCGGAAGAACCGCCATTGAGGTTAGGCCAATACCATCTTCCGGAAACCAGATCCTTGCCGTTCTGCTCCTCAACACGGATGATAGCATCCTTTACTGCATCACTTACTGTGCAGCCGGGCAGGCTCGCACGCAGGGTAAGGGTCTTGGTCTTTTCGTCATACTCGCTGTTTGCGGTAAAATAATTATAGCTTCTAATCTCGACATCAAGATAAAGCTTTCCGAGCGGCTCTTTATTGGTAGAGATAACCGAAGCGTTATCAGCTGCAAACACTTTCGCTGATTCGTTATAATTGCCGAGCTTATTGATAACGGCGGTATCGTTAAGATTTACATTACAGTCACCCGCAAAGTTAAATTCATTTATCTTGCCGTTAACGTTAACGGTATAGTGATAATCGACGGTATCGGAAAGGTTGAGTCCATTCAAGCTGCCATTGACATTGATATCCTTTACATCCTTGCCGAGAATAACTTCCTTATAGTTATTACCGGAAGTGGTAAAGCACATAACAAGTCCATGGTCATCAACGCGCACAGTGAGCATTCCATCCTTGGTGGAATACTTCTGCTCGGACTTAATATTGCTGGAAAGAGTGATATCGTTATTTTTCACGGTAATGGTGTATTTGACCTCTCCGGGAACTTTAATAAAGTGGTCGTCCTTTTTTGCAAATGCTGCAACGCTCATCGAAAGCACCATTGCGGCGGCAAGAGTAAGGCAAATTATAAAGCGAAGCTTTTTCATAGCAGGCTCTTCCTTTTCATAGAATATTGTCTTTTTATGATACCTTTTATTTTGATTTAATTCAACAACATTCTGTAAAAATCGTGTGAAAACCCTTTTATTTTCTTTTTATTACTGCAAAAATGACCGCCTTAAAGCGGTCATTTTCTTTTACAGTATTATGCAGATTAGTCCTGAGCAGCCGTCGTTTATGATACGCTCTATCGTTTCGGCAAGCTTTGCCCGCGCATCCGGCGGCATACGGTAAAGTTTATTATGCAGCCCCTCGTTGACCAAATCGTGCAGACTTTTGCCGAAAATATTGGATTCCCAAATCTTTGCGGGATCGCTGTCAAATTCGGAGAGGAGGTATTCCACCAGCTCTTGCGACTGCTTTTCACTGCCAACGATCGGTGCGACTTCGGTGCTGATGTCGGCTTTCATCATGTGGATAGATGGTGCCGAAGCGCAGAGTTTAACACCGTATCTCCCGCCCTGCTTGATTATTTCCGGCTCTTCCAGCGTCATCTGGTCGACCGAGGGCATAACGATGCCGTAACCGGTAGCCTCCACCTCCTCGAGTGCATGGCGGTATTTTTCGTGCTCCCGCTTGATGGCGGCAAGCTTTATCATGGTGGGCATAAGGTCGGCTTCGCTGCTTATTTCGATGCCGGTCGCTTCCCCTATCACCTGATAGAAAAGCTTAGGGTCAACGGTGGCACGTGCCCTTGCACTGCCCTCGCCCAAATCGACCGAGATAAGTGAGAAATCGTTGAGATACTGGCAATCGGCGGCGGTTTTAAGCTGGCTTTCTACATCGCCAATAAGTTTAATTCCAAATGCGGCTTTTTTGACCGCGTCATAAAGGGCGGTTTTGAGCCAGTGGTTTTGATCAAGCGCCACTATCCAACGGGGAATCTCCACGGCGATCTGCTTTATCGGGAATCGACAGAGCACGCTTTGCAGTATCTCAGCTATTGACTGACTGTCCAACTCGAGACAGTTTACTGCGGTGACAGGAACTCCGTATTTTTCGCTTAAACGCTGTGCCGTTTCTCTTGATTTTGATGAGGACGGCTCGACACAGTTGAGCACCACCGCAAACGGTTTACCTATCGCCTCCAGTTCTGCGATTACACGCTCCTCCGCTTCTTCGTATTCCGATCGCGGGATGTCAGAGATAGTTCCGTCGGTGGTAACGACAAGTCCGATGGTAGAATGCTCTTTTATGACTTTATCAGTGCCGAGCTCGGCTGCCATATTGAAGGGAATCTCGCGGTCAAACCACGGCGTCATAACCATGCGGGGCTGGTCATTTTCGATATAGCCAAGCGCACTCGGCACGATGTAGCCGACACAATCGATAAGCCGGATATCGCAGCCCGTTGTGCCGCC
>JAFQAX010000086.1 GCA_017399785.1 Oscillospiraceae bacterium
CGCGGTTCATAGCGCCGCCCTCGGTCAGCGAAAGCTCCTCGGGATGAACTGCTACATAAGCATCAAAGCGCTCGGCATAAAGCAGCGAAAGCTCAAGCAGTCTTGCGCTGTAAACGGGGCTGCCGTCGTCCGAGAACGCTACTGCTCCGGCTTCCTTCATGTCGCCCATCTCGGCGATCTCGTTGCCTTCCAGCTTTTTGGATACCGCGCCGTAGGGATAAACCTTGCAGTATCCGGCAGCCTTTGCCTTATCGATGATATACTTGGTGGTGGCGCCGCAGTCGTTTACCGGCAGAGTGTTTGCCATGCAGAGCACTCCGGTGAATCCGCCGGCAGCAGCGGCACGGGTGCCGGTGATGATGTCTTCCTTATATTCATAGCCGGGGTCACGCAGGTGGCAGTGCAAATCGATGAATCCGGGCAGCAGATAAGCGCCGTTGGCGTCAATTACTTCGCCGTCAGTTTCAAGATTTTCGCCGATTGCGGCAACGATGCCATCCTCAATAAGCAGGTCGGCGGTCTGTCTGCCGTCGGCATTTACAATTACAGCGTTTTTGATAAGAGTTTTCATCTTCTCAGCTCCCTTCTGGTCATCATATAGAGCAGCGCCATTCTAACCGATACGCCGTTGGTGACCTGTTCGTTGATAAAGGAAGCGTCGCTGTCGGCAACGTAGCTGGAAATTTCAACGCCTCTGTTCATGGGGCCGGGATGCATTACGATGGCATCGGGCTTGGCAAGCTTGAGCATCTCGGGGTCGATGCCGAAGAATCTGGAATACTCACGGATGGAGGGGAAGAGGCCCTTTTTCTGGCGCTCCAGCTGGATTCGCAGCGCCATAACAACGTCAGCACCCTTTACCGCTTCCTCTATGTTATAGGTGTACTGCACGCCGGGGATCTCGCAGCCGGGAGCGGGCAGCAGGGTAGGAGGTCCTGCCAGAACAACTTCGGCGCCCATCTTGGTAAGACCGAAAATGTTGGAGCGGGCAACGCGGGAGTGAACAACGTCACCTACTACCGCAACTTTAAGACCGTCAAATCCGCCCTTCTTCTCGCGGATGGTGAACATATCCAGCAGCGCCTGAGTAGGATGCTCGTTGGTGCCGTCGCCTGCGTTGATTACGGCAGCGTTAACGTTGGCGGCAAGGGTAGCGGCAGCGCCGCTCATGGGGTGGCGCAGCACGATGAGGTCGGTGCCCATCATGTCGATGGTCTTGCCGGTATCGATAAGCGACTCGCCTTTTTTAACGCTGGAGCCGGAGGAAGAGATGTTGGCAGCAACTGCCGACATATACTTAGCCGCAAGCTCAAACGAAAGGCGGGTGCGGGTGGAGTTTTCGTAGAAAAGGTTGATTATCGACTTGCCCTGCAGATGGGGAGTCTTTTTGGTGGGGCCGGTAACGATTTTCTTCATCGTTTCGGCGGTGTCGAGAATTTCAAGAATCTCGTCGGTGCTGATGTCGCGAAGACCCAGCAGGTCCTTTGTTTTCAACGCCATATTATTTCACCTCACGGACTTATTTCATCGTGTCGATGTAAACGGCATCCTCGCCGTCATATTCCGGCACGCAAACGTGTACTATCTCACCCAGCGAAGTGGGGATGTTCTTGCCGAGAAAGTCGGCTCTTATCGGAAGCTCGCGGTGGCCGCGGTCTACCATAACGATAAGCTGGATGCACTTGGGACGGCCCGAATCCATCAGCGCTTCGATGGCGGCGCGGACGGTGCGTCCGGTAAAGAGAACGTCATCCACCAGAACGACCTTTTTGTTATCAAGGGCAAACGGCAGGTCGGTGCCGTTGATGACGGGGTGCTCGCTCAAAAGCGAAAGATCGTCGCGGTAGAAGGTTATATCAAGCTTGCCGACGGGGACCTTTACCCCTTCATATTGCTCTACCAGCTCGGCAATTTTTTTTGCCAGCGGAACGCCGCGGCGCTGAATACCGACCAGCACAACATCTTCGACGCCTTTGTTGCGCTCGATGAGCTCGTGGGCAAGTCGGATGCAGGCACGGTTTATATCGCCGCTGTCCATAACATACTTTTTCAATGCATTTACCTCCCCTTTTATAAAAAAACAGCGTCCTGCACCGCAAAAAATGCGGCACAAGGCGCTTATACTTTCAGCTATAAAAAAAGCACGCCTTGCCGGCCTCACGGGACCGATTTAAAGGATGCCGCGCAGACGGGACAAAGCCAACTTCTGCGTATATTATTATCTTTAAAAGTATACCACCATTGATTCAGGCTGTCCATAACGTTTTGAAATTTTAAACTGTTGCGACGCTTGATTTTGCAGTGGGTCAGGCGCTATATTTATAGTAACGAAACTGCAAAGGAGTGACAGACGGTGAAAGGCTACGCCTATCTTTTAAAATGCAGCGACGGCAGCCTTTATGCCGGCTGGACCAACGACCCCGAGCGCAGATTAAAGGCGCATAACAGCGGCACCGCCTCAAAATATACCCGTTCCCGCCGCCCGGTCGAGATGGTTTATCTCGAGGAGTTTGAAACCAAAAGCGAAGCTATGAAGCGCGAAGCGGCGCTTAAAATGATGACGAGAGAGCAAAAGCTGGAGTTGGTCAAAGCATGCGAACAAAAAGAACTGTAAGTGTAATAATGTACTTTATTCCCGCAGCCATAATGGTGATATGCGATCTTATCGCGGTCGAAGCGCTGGGATTTTCATCTGTACATCCTGCAGCTTGGCTGATAACGCTGATGCTCGTTATTTCCGCATTTCTGATGTACCAAAACAGGTGGTGGGGATGCCTGCTTGGTGTCGCCGTTGGATTCGTTTTTGTTTATATGGGAACCCGCGAGACGGGTCAGATAATAAACGAGAGTCCAATAGGTGTGCTGGTTTGCGGCTACTATCTGATCTGCGGGATAATATGCTGTAAAATGAAAGATAAAAACTAACGCCGCAGCTTTACATAAAAGAAAACCCGGTCTGTGAAATATCTGCAGACCGGGTTTTTATATGGGATTACAATGATAGAAGGCTCCCTCTGACGAGGGAGCTGTCAGCGAAGCTGACTGAGGGAGAGATTTTTAACAGATAAATCTATATATTCGCATACACCGTTGAAGTTACGGTCAATATCTGAATTACAAATACGTAGCACAGTTAAGCCCATGCTTTCCAATTCTTTTGTACGCAGATGGTCTTTTTGTGACTGTTCGATTGTATAATGTCCTCCACCGTCAAGTTCCAATATTAATTTTGCTTTTGCGCAGTAGAAATCGGCAATATAATTTCCGATGACCTTTTGCCTTTGAAAGCGTAGGGGATAACCCCTTAAAAAGTTATACCATAGCTTTCTCTCCCATGGAGTCAGGTTCTTTCTCAAAGCTTTTGCGAGAGGGATATTTGCTTTATTGTATTCTTTCATTTTCTCTCCCTCCGTCAAAACCTGCGGTTTTGCCACCTCCCTCGTCAGAGGGAGGCCTCTGTTTTCAGCACGAATATTATAAAACAAAGTATATCATAAAAAAGCAGGGACAACAGCGTAATATTGTCCCTGCAACCATTTTTTCAATTTATAGAGCACTTTTTACAGAACCTTGGAAAGGAAATCCTTAAGTCTGGGGTGCTGTGGATTACTGAAGAACTCCTCGGGGCTGTTCTGCTCGAGAATGTAGCCCTCGTCCATAAACAGAACACGGGTGCCAACCTCACGGGCAAAACCCATCTCGTGGGTAACGACCACCATAGTCATGCCCTCTTCGGCAAGCTCCTTCATAACCTCGAGAACCTCGCCGACCATTTCGGGGTCAAGCGCCGAGGTGGGCTCGTCAAACAGCATAACGTCAGGCTTCATGGCAAGCGCTCTTACACTTGCTACACGCTGCTTCTGACCGCCCGAAAGCTGAGCGGGATAGGCGTCAGCCTTGTCGGAAAGACCTACACGGTTTAAAAGCTGCATTGCAAGTTCATCGGCCTCTGTCTGAGTCATCAGCTTAAGCTTGACCGGCGCAAGGGTGATATTTTTTTTGATGGTCAGGTGGGGGAAAAGGTGGAAGTGCTGGAAAACCATGCCCATTCTGCGGCGGAGCAGGTCGATATCGCACTTGGGATCGGTGATAAGCTCGTCTCTGAACCAGATGTCGCCGGAGGTGGGCTGCTCCAGCAGATTCAGACAGCGCAGAAAGGTGCTCTTGCCAGAGCCGGAAGGTCCGATGACAACGACCTTTTCGCCCTTTTCAATATGTTCGTTGATGCCCTTGAGGACGTGCTTTTCGCCGAATGACTTATGCAGTTCTTTAACGGTAATCACTCTTAGCCAGCCTCCTCTCCATATTTTCTACCAGTTTCTCGAGACCGAGAACCATGATCAGGTAGATGATAGCAACCGCGATAAGCGGCAGAAACGCATCGTAGGTACGGCTGCGGATGATGTCGCCGCCCTTGGTAAGATCCTGGATGGCGATATAACCGGATATAGAGGTCTCCTTAAGCAGCACGATAAACTCGTTGCCCAGTGCGGGAAGAATGTTCTTGATAGCCTGCGGCATAACGATAAGCCACATGGTGGTGTTGTAATCAAGACCAAGGCTGCGGCCCGCTTCGGTCTGACCGCGGTCGATGCTCATAATGCCGCTTCGGAAAATCTCGGCAACGTAAGCGCCGGAGTTAAGTCCGAAAGCGACGCTTGCAACCAGCGTCTTGCTGATATCTACCGATGCGAAAACGACATAGTAGATGATAAGCAGCTGGATAAGTGCGGGAGTTCCGCGGATAACGGTGAGATAAAGCTTGGAAAACCAGTTAAGAACTTTGTATCTGCCGGTTTTGTCGTGGGTGGTGCGGATCATAGCGATGAGGAAGCCGATGACAACGCCGATCAAAACGGCAAACAGCGCGATGATAACAGTGTTTTTAAGACCGGTGGTCAGATAGCGCCAACGGTTGTCCTGAACGAAGTTCTGATACAGCTTTTCGGTAAACTCTGCCCAGAAAGTCAAAATATCAACCCCTTATGGTTGTCAGATTATTATGACAGACAGTCATACACATTAATTATAACACAAAGCATAGATTAAAAGGAAGTATAATAACATCATATTTGTGGCTAATACTGCCGATTTTATAAAAAAATATAAAAAACAGCGGAGCCTCTTAAAAGAAGCTCCGCCGAAAAGATATTCAAATTACTTCTTAACGATAACTACCTGAGAAGCGGTGCAGTAGCTCTCGGTGAAGTCGATGTTCTTAAGTCTGTCTTCGGTAACGGTCATGCCGGCAGCGCCGAAGTCAGCCTTGCCGCTCTGAACAGCAGCGATGATGGAATCGAATGCCATATCTTCGATCTTCAGCTCATAGCCAAGGTAATCGCAGATAGCCTTCGCAAACTCAGCGTCAACGCCAACGATAGCGTCGCCTTCGTGATACTCATAGGGAGGGAATTCGGCGTTGGTAGCCATTACGAGAGTGCCCTTGGAAGTGTCAGTGCCTTCGGGGGTAACGTAGCCCTTAGCGCCTTCGGTCTGGTTGATGTACTTGTCAAGGATAGCTTCGAGGGTGCCGTTAGACTTGATCTCAGCGATAGCTTCGTTGAAAGCCTTGGTAAGGTCGGGATTGTCCTTGGAAATGCAGATAGCGTAATCCTCAACGGTAAAGGGTTCTTCAAGAACCATTACAGCGTCGTTGCCTTCAGCAAGAGCCTTAGCAACCTGGTCATCGATGATAACTGCGTCAAGCTTGCCCTGAGAGAGCGCCTGAACAGCCTCAAAGCCCTTGTTGTACTGCTCGATGGTAGCGTCTTCGATGTCAGAAGCGTAGATGTCGCCGGTGGTGCCCAGCTGAACGCCTATCTTCTTGCCAACGAGGTCGTCAACGCTGGTGATAGCGGGCTCTGCGGGAGCGGCGGGAGCAGCAGGTGCAGCAGGAGCAGCGGGAGCGGCAGAAGCAGCAGGCTTAGAGCCTCCGCAAGCGACACAAAGCATAAGCATGGCAGCAGCCAGCATAATAGCTATAATCTTTTTCATAATAAAATACCTCCAATAAACGATGTTCGTTTGATATGTGAATCATTATACCGCATATTTGTGATAAATCAAGTCTTTTTTCAAATTTTTATGAAAAATTATTCACTGTTTATAAATTTTTAACACATCGGAAAAACAGGTACCGATTTTATACGGCTGAATAGAATGTAATAAGCGCCGAAGCGTTACACATCCTTTATTTTGAAAAGGAGCGATATATATGACAACTTACAGCTGCAAATCGCCGTATTGCAATTGCGGTGTATCGGAAAACGGCTGTTCATGCGGTAAAAATGAGCATCATGACTGCTGTAAATGCTGTTGTTGCTGCTGCTGTGAACATTGCCATGACCGCCATCACGAGCATAACAAAGTGGTATGCTATCCGGTAATGGTGGAAAGCTTCAGCTGCTGTTCCTGCTGGAATCGCTGCTGAAAGATAAAAATAAACGGGGCGGATTTTATCCGCCCCGTTGCTGTTATGCCCAAAAATTTGCCGATAATGCATATGCGTGTAAAATATTATGCATATTTATACAAAATCTACTGTTTGCCTGCAATTATGACCGAGCAAGCTGCCCAAGAGCTTTTTTGTTTGTCAGCTCTATGGTGCCGCGGCGCAGCTTGACCATCTCTTCACCCTGAAAATAGCGCAGCATGCGGGTGATGACCTCGCGGGCGGTGCCCATGTGGTTAGCAATTTTTTCGTGGGTCATCTGCAGTATGTCCGAATCCTCCAGCGCCGACTCCTCCAGCAAAAAGGCAGCAAGGCGCTTATCCATGCTCTTCCACATTATCTGCTCCACCAGCCACATGACCTCCGAAAAGCTGCCTGCCATCAGGTCGTTGGCATAGTTTGCCAACGCGGCCGACTGCTGAGAGACCTCTTTATATATATCTGGAGGAATAACCCAGAATTCGGAATCCTTTTCGGTTTCGATAATGATATCGAACTGGATGTTATTCATAACGCAGGAGGCGGAGAGCAGACAGATGTCATGCTCGAAAAGTCGGTAAAGAGTGATCTCACGCCCATCCTCTGAAACTATGTAAACACGCAGCTGACCCGAGCGTATCACCAGCAGTCCAAGGCAGTCTTCGCCGCTGTTGTGTATTACTTTTTCTTTTGGCTGCTTAAAAAGAAAGGTATGCTTATCGATCAGCTTTTGCTGGTCGGCGGTAAGCTTGTTGTAAACGGGAAAATATTCAGAAAACGACATTTTAAATGCCCCCCTTATATAAATAAGTATAGAAAGCTTTTTGGGAAATGTCAAAACAAATTTTGTTAATAATACAAAATGTGATTTTGTCACTGTTTTTTTGTTTAAGATTTGATAGATTAACATCAACGAAACAAAACCGAACTGAAATAACATAAAAAATTTAAAGAGGAGAGTAGCTATGAATCAGAAAGTAAGAGACCTTTTAAACGATCAGATCAACAAGGAGTTTTATTCCGCTTATCTTTACCTCGAGTTCTCCAACTACTACGCAGAGGTTGGCCTCGACGGATTTGAAAACTGGTATCGCATCCAGGCTCAGGAAGAGCGCGACCACGCAATGCTGTTCTACCAGTACCTGCTCAACAACGATCAGAAGGTAACCTTTGAAGCTATTGCAAAGCCCGATTGCGACCTTGTTGATAATATGGCTCCCCTCCAGAAGGCGTTTGAGCATGAGAAATATGTAACCTCGCTCATCAATGACATCTATGCGGCAGCTTTCGAGGTTCGCGATTTCCGCACCATGGAGATGCTCAACTGGTTTGTCAACGAGCAGGGCGAGGAAGAGAAAAACGCATCCGACATGATCACCAAGATGGAGCTTTTCGGCACCGATCCCAAGAGCCTCTACATGCTCAACAATGAGCTGAAGAGCAGAGTATATTCCGCTCCTTCTCTGGTACTCTAATAGATAGAACAAAAAATATAATTACGGAGGATTTTACTATGAAATATGTTTGCGATATATGTGGTTACGAATATGATGAGGCTGTCGGTGATGTCGACCACGGCATTGCTCCCGGAACCAAGTGGGAAGATCTCCCCGCAGATTTTGAATGCCCCCTTTGCGGCGTTGGAAAAGACCAGTTTTCCAAGCAGTAATATAAATTTGATAAGCCATTGATTACGGCAAAAGCGGCGGAGAGTATTCTCCGCCGCTTTTGCTAAGA
>JAFQAX010000087.1 GCA_017399785.1 Oscillospiraceae bacterium
CCCCCCCCGCCGGAGGCAAAAAGAAAGGCAAAAAAAGCTCCCCTTTTGACAGGGGAGCTTTTTATCTCACTCTTTAACTTTAAATCCGAGACCCAGCATCTTGGGTCCGACGTTGATGCCTACCGCAGTGCCGATAGGTCCGATGTAAACGGGGGATTTTGCGCCCAGCTTTTTAAGCTCGGCAACGAGATCCTTTGCCTGATCGGGGTTGGTGCCGTGTGCGATGATGTAGTCGCCCTTGATGTCGGCTGCCTTTTCGGCATACATCTGTGCCATTCTGGGGGCGAGGTTTTTGTCGCCGCGCACCTTTTCCAGCACCTTGTTTTCGCCGCAGACCGCCATGATGGGCTTAAGTCCCAGCATGTCGCCGACAAAGGCGGCGCAGGCGTTAAGTCTGCCCGATTTTTTAGCGTACTGGAGGTTGTAAACACCTATCAGAGTGGTGCAGCCATTAAAGTGATTCTGCAGATCCTCGGCAACGCGCTTGGGGCTTTCGCCTTTTTCCAGCTGCTCTCTTGCCTTGATAAGCGGCATAGCGATCACATAAGAATAGGTGCAGGAATCGACAACGTAAACGTTAAGCTTGCCTTCCAGCTGGGGATATTCTGCGGTGAGCATCTCCTTGGCGTTGACCGCCGAATTAAAGGTGCCCGAGCCTTTGGAATTCATGGTGACGCAGATGACATCGGTGTATCCGTCACGGGCAGCCTTGGCAAAGGCGTCGACAAACTGGATGACCGTCACCTGCGAGGTCTTGGGCAGCACGCCCGATTTCTCTACCTCGGCGTAAACGTCGTCGGCGGTGACCTCGACACGCTCCTCATAGGGCAGTCCGTTCATTTCGATGCCGCAGTTTAAGATTTTAAAATCCTGTATCTTCTTTTCCTGCTCAAGGCTTAGATCGCAGGCGGAATCGCAGATGATAAGTGTTTTTCTCATAAAATGATCTCTCTTTCAAAAGAATGGGAGTTAATCTTTCCAGGTATAGTTGCGCAGCCTTCCCTCGCCCGAGAGAGCGGGATAACCCCATTGGCGCAGCACCTCGTATGCGGCGACGGCAACGGTGTTGGAAAGGTTGAGGCTTCTCGCTTCTGCCAGCATCGGCAGCCGCACGCAGTTGGGCTCGTTTTGGTAAAGCAGCGATTCGGGAAGACCTGCATCCTCTCTGCCGAATACAATGTATGCACCGTCGGGATAGCTTATCTCGCTGAAGACGTGGCGCGCCTTGGTGGTGAAATAGAAAAACGGGCCGCTGTTTTTGGAAAAGAATTCTTCGGAGGAATTGTAATAGCTGATGTCCAAAAGGTGCCAGTAATCAAGACCGGCACGCTTAAGCTTGGTGTCGTCAAGTTTAAATCCCATCGGGCCGACAAGATGAAGCCTTGCGCCGGTGGCGGCGCAGGTGCGGGCGATGTTGCCGCTGTTCTGGGGTATCTGCGGCTCGATAAGAACGATATTCAGCTCTGCCAAAAAATCATCTCCGAAGACAGTACTTGTATCATATAATATACCATTTTGATACGATAATAACAAGTATCAGCTGTTACATTTTTAAGTTTGTTAACATATTCCCCGCCTGTGGTGAAAAACCGCCAAAAGCTGCTTTTTTATTGCAAAAACCGCCGAAAAGCGGTATGCTTTAACTGTATTTCTGTCAGAAGGGCGGCGTTTTTATCGTGCCGAAAAGAATAACCTACAATTCACCCGTCGTGCTCACCTTTTCGCTGGTGTCGCTGGCGGCGCTTATAATATCGGGATTTACCGGCGGAAAGCTGATGGACAGCTTTTTCACGCTGTTTCTCACCTCCGCCAAAGACCCGCTGCAATATGTCAGACTGTTCACCCATGTTCTGGGTCACGCCAACTGGGAGCATTACAGCGGAAATATCACGCTGCTGCTGCTCATCGGACCCATGCTGGAGGAAAAATACGGCAGCCGCCGCCTGCTCATGGTGATGATATTCACCGCCCTTGCCACCGCGTTTGTTAACCTCATCCTCTTCCCCGATGTGGCGGTGCTGGGCGCTTCGGGCATAGTTTTCGCATTTATACTGCTGGCTTCCATCACCGACATCGGCAAGGGCGAGATACCCCTTACCCTCATCGTGGTGGCGGTCATCTACATCGGCGGCGAGCTGATAAGCGGCATTTTCTCCAACGATTCGGTCTCCCAGCTTTCGCACGTCATCGGCGGCGTGGTCGGCTGCATGTTCGGCTATATCTTCATCCCCAGAAGAGGGTGAGGGGGTGCTCTGCCTTCGGCGACTTAAAACCTTTTGTGTACAAAATGTTTTAAGAATTCCAAAAAAATTTAATATATTCACGGTGTAAGCGGGATTATCACTGATAAGTAACTTTTGAGCATTGGGATAACGCTTCGGAAGAAATCGACCAAAGCCTCCACTGTGTAAGGGGAGGTGGTTGAGCGTAAGCGAAACCGGAGGGGTTGTCAAAGCCCTCAGTCAGCTTCGCTTTATACGCTCACCTGCGGACGTGTGTGACGAAGGAGGTGTCCCGCAGGGGCGGAGGAAGAGATGAAACTTCCTTTGCTGAAAGTTGTGCTTTACCTAATACAACACATCAGCCATTCCACCAAATATAAAAGGACTTTCCCTCCTCGGGAAAGTCCTTTTTCTCATTTCTTCTTATAAAACTTGTTTTCCGTTCCGGTCAGCAGACGCTTGATATTCGCCCTGTGGTTATAGATTATCAGCAGCACCAGTACCGCTGCGGGAACAAGCTCTTCGATTGGAAATCCGCCGTTATAAAGGTATTCGATCGGGATAAACAGCGATGCGCCTACCAGCGAGCCGAGCGAAACAAATCCCGAGACCAGCGCCAGTGTAATGCCGATGACAAAGACGGTGGCCAGTGCCAGCGGACTTATCGCCGCAACGGCGCCGAGTCCGGTTGCAACGCCCTTGCCGCCTTTGAATTTGAAGAAAATCGGGAACATGTGACCGAGCACAACAACAACGCCTGCAACATAGACTGCCGCGCCGACATACTGCTGCATATCTGCGGAATTGAAAAGCAGGCGGGTGATAAGCACCGAAACGGTGCCCTTGAGGATGTCGCCCGCAAAGCAAAGCGCTGCCGCCTTGCCGCCGTAGGTGCGCATGATGTTGGTGGTGCCGGCGTTGCCGCTGCCGTGGGTGCGCACGTCATCGTGATAGAAAACGCGCGAAATGATGACGGCGCTGTTGATGCTTCCCAGCAGATAGGAAATTATTAAAGCCAAAAGGGCGATCGCGAAATTCATAAAAAGCGGTCCTCTCGTTGGGGATTTTGTCAGTTCTTAAGGCTCTGCATCGGAGCGGGAATGTAACCGCCTCGGTGTATCATCACGTCGGGAGCGAAGGTGTTGACCGGCATTACCGGGCCGCCGCCCAAAAGTCCGCCGAAGTTGAGCTCGTCGCCCACCTTATAGCCGACTGCGGGGATAACTCTGACGGCGGTGGTCTTGGAGTTTACCATGCCGATGGCGGCTTCGTCAGCGATTATGCCGGAAATGGTCTCAGCGGTGGTGTCGCCGGGCAGCATTATCATATCAAGTCCAACCGAGCAAACGGCGGTCATAGCCTCCAGCTTTTCGATGGTCAGCGCACCCGCTCTGGCTGCGTCCATCATGCCGGCATCCTCCGATACCGGGATGAAAGCGCCCGAAAGTCCGCCGACTCTGCCCGATGCCATTACGCCGCCTTTTTTGACTGCGTCGTTGAGCAGCGCCAGACAGGCGGTGGTTCCGGGGCCGCCGCAGCGCTCAAGTCCCATCTCCTCAAGAATGTGGGCAACCGAGTCGCCGACTGCGGGGGTGGGGGCAAGCGAAAGGTCGATGATGCCGAAATCGACGCCAAGACGCTGCGAAGCTTCCGCTCCTACCAGCTGACCCATGCGGGTGATCTTAAAGGCGGTCTTTTTGACGATGTCGGCAATTTCGTTTATCTTGAGATCCTTGCCTGCGCGTGCAAGAGCGGCACGGACAACGCCGGGGCCGGAAACGCCTACATTTATGATGCAGTCCGGCTCACTCACTCCGTGGAAAGCACCCGCCATAAAGGGGTTGTCCTCGGGGGCGTTGCAAAGTGTGACTATCTTGGCGCAGCCGATAGACTGGCGGTCTGCGGTAAGCTCGGCAGCTTCCTTGACCACCTTGCCCATCATGGCAACGGCATCCATGTTGATGCCCGCCTTGGTGGAGCCGACATTTACCGAGGAGCAGAGCAGCTCGGTCTCGGACATGGCGCGGGGAATGGAGCGGATAAGCTCAAGGTCGCCTGCCGAAAAGCCCTTCTGCACCAGCGCCGAATAGCCGCCGATGAAGTTTACGCCAATGGTGTTGGCTGCTTTCTGCAGCGCGTGAGCATATTTAACGGGGTCGCCGCCCGAAACGCCGGCAAGAAGGGCGATGGGGGTGACAGCAACGCGCTTGTTGATGATCGGGATGCCGTATTTGCGCTCGATGTCGATGCCGGTGGCAACCAGATGCTCGGCACGGCGTGCGATTTTGTCGTAAACCTTTTGGCAGGACTTGTCGATGTCGCTGTCGGCGCAGTCGAGCAGCGAAATACCCATGGTGATGGTGCGGATGTCAAGGCACTCATCCTGTATCATCTGCACCGTTTCAAGAATGTCGTTTATGTTAAGCATAAAACTTCACCTCGTTATCTCAAATGCGGTGCATTGCGTTGAAGATATCCTCGTGCATGACGTGGGCAACCAGACCCATCTCGGAGATGCCCTGCTGCATCTCTTCCGAAAGCTGGCTAAAATCGCAGGTAAGCTTAGAGATGTCAGCCATCATGACCATCGAAAAGTAATCACCCATAACGGTCTGGGTAACGTCGATGATGTTGGCGTTGTGCTTTGCGCAGATGCCGGAAGCCTTTGCAAGAACGCCTACGGTGTCCTGTCCGACAATGGTGATGATAGTTTTCATATAGTAATTCCTCCCTGAAAGGATAATATTTTGCTGTTTGTTATCATATCATAAACAGCGCTTCAAAACAACGATTTTACCGCCGAAAATGGCTGTTTGGGAATCAAAAGCAGCGGTAAAATCGAAATTTTCGGTATACAAAGCAGAGAAAATGAAACCGCATTTTAGGATGATTTGATAATTGCATCATCCCGTAAATCTGTGATATCATAAACCGAAGCAAATTTTGGATTTGTTTGTTCCGGGGCGGCAAAACGCAATCGGAAATAAACGAAAAGGAGATAAAGATATGAAAAAATTATTTGCTTTTGCGCTTGCTGCTGCAATGATCTTTAGTATGGCGGCAACGTCTTTTGCGGCCAATAACTTCTTTTATGTAGATCCCTATACAGGCGATTACGATGAAGATGAAAAAGCAATGTGGTATTCCAGTGACAACTATGCCAACTATGGCGATACCGCCTACTTCGCTGTTTACGACAGCAACGACTATGGCAGCAATATCGGCGCTGACAAGGACTTTTACGAGAACCTTAAGATAAAGGCTTCCTTTGAGCAGGGCGAAGAGCTGGTTGAAAGCGTAAAGCTGGTAAAGCTTAACGCCAGCGGCCGCGACTATCCTTATTACAGCTACTTCATCGCAGTTAAGATCGCTGATTCGGCAAGCATTTCGGACGCTGATATCATCGGCACCTTTGAGATCGACCGCAAGGCGGTAAAGGAAAACGGCGTGGAGCTCAGCCCCAAGATCGATGGACTCGAGGTCGATTTTGCCATCAACGTATTCCACGAGTACACCTGGATCTGGGATCAGTGGGGATGCCTCATCACC
>JAFQAX010000088.1 GCA_017399785.1 Oscillospiraceae bacterium
GAACTCGCGCAGCTTTTCACAACGGACGAATACGAAAGCGATTATTTCCGTTTTCAAGTGTCCGGCTTTGATGTACTCGTCAAAAATGAACTGCTTGCCGAAGCCCTTAACGCTTTGCCCGAAAGGAAACGCGACATTATCTTGCTTGCCAGAAATCAGATCAAGCACCAGATCAATTCGTGTCTGATATTTTCCCTTGATATTGTTTGTCAAAAAATACCACAACTGGTCATTATGTAATTCTTTTTCAATATTGTCCCATTGTAATGATATTTCCTCTTGCTTTTCCCTATCTATATTCTCGCTGTTGTCACGGCTAAGGAACATGGCCTTAACAAGTTCAGCACTAGTAAGAGGAATTTTTCCAATATTCAGTCGGGTGAACAGGGAAATGGCATCTTCACTCTCCCCAACTTCATACCAAATGATTTTCACATCTTCTTTAAAGTATTCAAAGATATGCATAACCCTGATTTGCATATATAACCCTTATTCTCTGCGCCCGGCTTTTGTTTTGGTTGCTGCTCCGAGAAAGGAGCAAGCATGGTACAGAGAAAGGAAAAAGCCAGTAGAAAAGGCATAAGACGGCATCAGCTTGTATATCATTGCCGACCTCCTCCGCTTCTGTCATTTCGCCCACAACGAAATGATTTGAAGACTGGAGGAAAGCCAAATGGCAGAAAGAAAAGTACATTATATCCGTATTGAAGGAACCCTCGTTGAAGTTAATAAAGAAATCTATGATACCTATTATGGCATTGAACGTCATGCAAAAACACTGGATGAAAAAGATGAACGAAACGGTAAGGTGTCATATAATGCAATGGATACAGATGAGATGCTAGGAGAAGATATGATTCCAGACCTTAATTCTCCAAGCGTTGAAGATATTGTTGTAACACGGATGATGCGTGAAAAACTCCGTGAATGTCTCTCGCTTTTAAGTGCGTTTGAGCAGGAACTGGTTAATGCCCTGTTCTTCGAATGTATGAGTGAACGCGAATTCTCTTATAAATCCGGAGTTCCGCAGAGGACCGTCAACTATAGAAAACGGAGAACGCTCTGTAAATTGAAAAAACTTCTCAAAAAATAAAAAAATATTTGCTCAACCCCCTCACGAACTCGGCTTAGTAGTGAGGGGGTTTTTATATTCCCCACCCGAAGCTTGAAAAATAAACATCCGGCGACTGAATAACTTCAGCGGATAAGCCTTGAGAGAGGAAAAGCGATGCGGAGAGTGCGCTAAGACCCATCTGTGCAGAATACTGCATAAAAGACGGCCCATAAGGTGGCGAGCGGTACCCACTCATCTCAAAGCAGCACTGGCAAGCTGTTTCGCAATGACCTTATCCGCCTATAATGGTACCTCTGCCCAGCCACAGACACAAGCAATGGGGGCAGCTCGGAGAGAACCTCGGAGGGGTTAGATTCCCAGAGTGCGGCGCCAACCGCAGTTCAGTATGACCGCCCTGCCTGGGGAAGTTGTGTCGAATACAGGCGATTCAGATAAATGACAGAAGCGGTGGGGACTGTTTTATATCCATGATTCGCAATAAAGCAAACCATGCAGCAGTCCCCATCTTACATACGCCAAAGGAGAATATCCTAATGAAAAGTAAAAACAACCCTAAAGTCGTTGAACGCGGTGACGTGTATTTTGCTGATTTCCCGAATACGATTGGCTCCGAGCAGAGTGGTATCAGGCCGATCGTAATTATACAGAACAACATTGGAAACAAGTTCAGCCCGACAGTAATAGCGGCAGCGATCACTAGCCGCAGCCATAAACACCATCTGCCTACCCATGTTTGGATTGGCAATCTTCCTGGCTCATGGACAGATTCCATCGTTTTAACTGAACAGATCAAAACATTAGATAAAAAACGTCTTAGAGCTTATGTCACAAAATTGGATTCATATAAAATGGGCAAGATAGACCGAGCCTTGGAAATCAGCATTGGCCTTAATATAGAACAAGTCACAAATAGGAGCCAGAGTTAACCCTGGCTCCTATTTGTGGCATGTAGACGGAATTTTGAAACATCTGATCTTATAGTCAGAGGAGGTCATCATATGAAAAAACAAGAAATGTTTAAAGAGTACCCAGACGTTGTTGAAGTGGAAGACCTTCGCAAAATGTTAGGCGGAATTAGTAAGAAGTTGGCTTATCGGCTTCTTACTGAAAATGAGATTCGAAGCGTCAAAGTAGGAAGGGCATATAAAATCCCTAAAATATGTGTAATTGAGTATCTGATGGGCGAGGAAATGTGCCATATTCAAGTGTCTTAAATTGTAGTAAACCTGCCAGTACATGTAGAAAAGTCGTGTGGTTTTTCTACACTCCGAGTATAGCTTTCATATCCCTTATGTGATATGTTGTTGCTGTCAACGGCAGGTAAATTCAGCTGTTATATAAAGGAGGATTATCATGATAACAGGATGCCTGCAGAAGAAAAATGGTTATTACTATGCCGTATTGTACATAAAGGTAGATGGCAAACGCAAGACGAAATGGATTCCAACTAAGTTGCCTGTAGATGGAACAAGCGAAAGAAAAGCGCGGAAAGCATTCGATGATATCCGGCTTCAATATGAGCGGGATGAAGAAGAAAAGGCCGCAAAAGAAGCTGAAGCGATTGCCAAACTGAATGGAATGAATCCAGAAGCATTAATCTCATTTTCTGACTATATGGAGAAGTGGCTAAACAACGTTCGCCCGACAATTGCACGAGCAACATACTATGGCCTACGACGCAGCGAGGTATTGGGATTAAAGTGGAGCGCTATCAGCTTCGAAAAGAAAACAATCTCCATTGCCCATAAGGTCATCGAAGCAGAGGTGGATGGCAAATTTGTCCCGCTTGGAGAGGATGTTCTGAAAACCAAGTCGAGTTTCCGAACGCTTCCCTTGATACCAGCCGTAGAGAATCTTCTGCTGGAAGAAAAGGAGCGGCAGGAAATGTACAGAAGACTCTTCAAAAAATCTTACTGCCGAGATTATTTGGACTATATATGTGTTGACCAAACCGGAAAACTCTTTCGCCCAAATTATGTTACCGACCACTTTTCCTGGATCATCGAAAAATATGATCTAAAAAAGATTCGCTTCCATGATTTGAGACATACCTGCGCTAGTCTACTTCTCAATGATGGTATCTCAATGAAACAGATTCAGATTTGGTTAGGACACAGCACATTTGCAACTACAGCTGATATCTACGCACACCTCGATTTTTCCGCACAGGAGGCTTCTGCTACCACAATGGGTGGAATGTTTACTAGGACAGAAAAAGCCAAGGAAACCCCCGTACAGTCCGCCTGAAAAAGAAAAAGTCTGCAGTGACAAAGCCACTGCAGACTCACTGGCGGAGACGGTGGGATTCGAACCCACGGACGATTTCACTCGTCAAACGATTTCGAGTCGTTCTCGTTATGACCACTTCGATACGTCTCCATGCTCTATTTCAGACACTTTCCGGTTTCTACGAAGCCGGAAGATGCTCCGTAGAAATCGTAGAAAAAGTGTAGAAAAAACGTAGATATTCAGTTGTAGAAAAAAACTGTGAAAAGCGGAAATCCGCATGAACTAAGGAGTTTTCGAGGATAGGCCATCTACAGACCGAGCCGATTTCGAGTCGTTCTCGTTATGACCACTTCGATACGTCTCCATATATATTTCGCCGCCTGAGCGGGGAAAATCATGTCATTAGAACTTCATTGGTACCGGGGAATTTACGTGAAAAATCACTATCGGAAAAGCGTTGATTTGATGCGGGTTTGCGGTCAATTTGGTGAGGAACTCGTCACACAGTTTCGAGTCGTTCTCGTTATGACCACTTCGATACCACTCCGTATTGATAACGCCTAAATATTATACCTTAATGACCTCTGATTGTCAACCGCTGTGTTGACAGCAATGCAAAAGGCACAGTCGTGGAATCGTCGCTCCATTTCTGTGCCTTTTTTCTGTTATAAGCTTTTGAATTCTCGGGCTTGCGGGTAACGGGGTTTATTCCATACCAGCTGCCGCGATTTTTGGCGTTAAGCTCTTTTTTCTTCTTTTTGGAAAGCTTTTCAAACGGGATGAACTTTTGCATTTAAACACACTCCTTTTAAAGGCGGGCAGGCGGATTTGCCTGCCCTTTTTATTGATCACTGCTGCTGCGATTGGTCGCTTGCCTGCTGCTGCGCCTGAATAAGATAATCACGCTCGGCAGATTTTTTGTTGGGGACAAATTGCTCCGCCGCTTTTTGACGTTTGCCCTTGCTGGCGGCATAGAAAAATCCTATTACCGAAAACACAACGGCGCCGATAAAGTTGACCAAAAGGTCCTTCATGGTATCGATGATGCCGATATCAAGATATCCGCCCAAGCCCAAACTTTTGCCGTTTACCGCCGTATCGGTGATGTTTTTTACTGCCACAACGGTGTTGGTGCGGGTGGCGTCAAGGGTGACGGTATATATATTATTTATTACGGTATCTTTTTGCATATCGGTATGTACTATGATGTCCATAAAGAACTCAAAAAATTCCCAAAGAACGCCGATGGTCATCGAGAAGCAAAACGCCGTAAGCGCCATAAAAAAGGGGGAAAGATCAAAAGTGAGCCGCTCGTCATCATTTAAAAGAACCACCAACGAAAAGCCGACGGCGGCAGCCAAAAATCCGTTTATGGTATGCAGCATGGTATCCCAGCCCGGGATAACTATATAAAATGCATTTACCTCGCCAAGGATCTCGGCGGCAAAGATAAAACAAAGCACCGTTGCTTCCAGCATAGGAGGCAGCTCGATATGCAGTTTCACCTGTATCCAGCTTGGAAAATAGAGCAGCAAAAAGGTGAGCACGCAAAAAAATGCGCTTTCGTAAGCGCCCAGCATTATCTGGCGCACCATCGTAACTATTACCAGCAGGCGCAGTATATAAAAAGTTATAAAGGTACTTTTGTGTTCCCTGAGCTCACGGCGCATCGCTTCGCGAAAGCTTTTCTTTTCCAGTTTTTTCTGTTCGTTGTCTTTCAAAACAAAAACCCCTTTTAAAAGGATATACAAATATAGAATATAATTTTTCGCTTTGCATTTCAATTTTTTTAGTGGAACAACATAGGTGAAATTGTGTAAAAATAAAAAGCTTAACAAAAAATTAAAAAAAGCTATTGACTTATAAAAAAATCGGAGTAAAATAAACAACATACTGATTTGATTTAAAGGTTTAAAGCGCCGTAGCGTTGCAGTGATGCAGTGGTGCGGCGATGAATATCAGAAAAGGCGTTTGAGCAGAAAGAGTAGCTTTGATATAAGCCTTAAGAGAGCCGGCGTTTGGTGCGAGCCGGCGGCAAAGTCGATGTGAAGTTCATTCTGCGAGCTGTGCGTTGAACAGATGGTTTTCATCAGTAGGCGCAACGGGAGGCGACCGTTATATCGTTTGGGGTTTGTTTGAACCCGACGAGGCCCTTTTTGTGAAAAAAGGGCAAAGCAGAGTGGTACCGCGAAGAAATTCGTCCCTGTAATTTGCAGGGACGTTTTATATTTTATGAAACTATTTCAAAAGAAAAAGGAGAGATAAAAGTGCTTGAGCTGCTGATAAAAAATATATCAATTGCCGACGGCAGCGGCGCGGCGATGTTTAAAGGCTGCGTTGCGGTAAAGGATGGCAAGATAGCAAAGGTCGCCGAAAATATCGACGAGCCGGCCGAAACTGTTATCGAGGGTAAACCCGAGCAGATCCTTTCTCCCGGATTTATAGATACCCACTCTCACAACGATCTGCACTGGATAATAGACCACAAGCTTTCTACCCAGCTGATTCAGGGCGTGACCTACGACCTTTGCGGAAGCTGCGGCATATCGGCGGCACCGGTAAACCCTGATAACTTTGATATGCTCAAGCGATATACCGCCGCGACGATGCCATTCACCGGCTTTGACGACGAATGGAAAAGCTGGGACAGCTTCGAGAAATATCTCGATGCGGTCAAAAAACGCGGACGCTTTGCCGATGCGGGATTTTTAGTCGGACACGGCACGCTGAGAATAGCCGTTATGGGAATGGACAACCGAGTTCCCACCGCCGAAGAGCTGGAAAAGATGAAGCAGCTGCTGCGCGACGCTATGGAAGCGGGCGCTGCGGGACTTTCCACCGGACTTATCTACCCGCCCTGTGTGTTCAGCGAGACTGCCGAGCTGGTCGAGCTTTGCAAGGTGGTTGCCGAATATGACGGTGTCTTCTCCACCCATATGAGAAACGAAAGCACTCGCCTTATCGACAGCATAAACGAGGTCATCGGCATAGCAAAGCAGGCAGGCTGCAAGCTGCTTATCTCTCACCACAAAGTTTCGGGAGTGCACAACAGCCATCTGGTAAAGCAATCGCTGCCGCTTATCCAAAAGGCGAGAGACGAGGGACTGCGTGTCATCTGCGACCAGTATCAGTCTAACATGGGCAGCACTACGCTGGCGGCGGTATTGCCGCCCTTCTGCCATGAAGGCGGCACCGAAGCGATGCTTGCAAGACTTCGTGATCCCGAGACCAAAGCAAAGGCCATCGATATGATGCTGCATGACAACAGCTTCGATAATTTTATGATCCAGATGGGCCCCGATGCCATTTTGATAGTAAACGCTCCAAACACCCCGCAATACCGCGGAAAATATCTTGATAAGATCGCGGAGGAAATGGGAGTGGAGCCTGCCGAGGCGGTTTGCAGACTGGAGCTTGAAAACAACGGCGTTGTGCTTATGGCAGTTCGCATGTGCGAGCAATCGGTGGTCGATGAGATCTTCAGCTTCCCCTATTGCGCGATAGGTTCGGACGGGATCGGCGCCGGAACCGGAACACTGACCCATCCGAGATCGACCAGCAACCAGGTACATATGCTGGAAGATTTCGTGAGAAACCGCAAGATAGTAAGCTGGGAAGAAGCGATAAGAAAATGCACCACCCTTCCCGCCGACTTCCTTGGACTTAGCAGCAAAGGCCGCATAAAAGAGGGAGCCGACGCCGACATAGTTATCTTTAACCGCGATACTGTCGGAAGCGACGCCGATTTTGTAAATCCCAACGTATCACCCCGCGGCATTGATTATGTATTCGTTGCAGGCGTGATGAGAGTTAAAGACAGCACAGTTCTTTAAATATAAGTAAGGAGAGAAACAAAATGAATCTAACAGTACTGGCAATTGTAATAGCTTATCTGATCGTAATTACAGCCATAATTTTCTGGTCGGGCAAAAAGGTCAAGAATTATCATGACTTTGCACTCGGCGGCGGCGCAATGCCCTGGTATGTAATCACCGGCACCATGTTTGCATCCACCGTAGGCGGTGCAACTATGATAGGCTATGTCGGAAGCTTTAAGACTGTTGGCCTTCAGTGGGCCATCGTTCCGTTTGTCGGCAACCTTATCGGCGCAATTGTTGCAGGTCTTTTCTTTGCGGAGCGTCTTAAAAACCTTAACCAGTACACCCTTGCCGATATGTTTAAGATCCGTTTCGGCAACAAGGCACGCGTTATCGCCGCTATTCTCAATTGCCTTGGCGAATTTGCGGTAGTTGCAAGTATGATGGCGTCTTTCGGCACAATGGCAAACGGCTATCTCGGCATTGATTACCGTGTTGCGATGGTGCTTGCTATATTCATATTCTACTTTACCGCTACCAAGGGCGGCTTTAAAGGCGTTGCATGGACCGATACTATTCAGAGCGTAATTATCTTTGTTACCGTTGCTATCGTAGCTGTTATCTCTTATAACCGACTTCAGGCAGAAGGCGGCTTTGCAGCGCTGCCTCCTCATCTGCTTAATCCCTTTGCGGAAAATATGCCTTGGCTGACTATCGGCGGCAATGCAGTTTCGCTTTTGCTTATGTTCTTTGTAAACCAGTCGCTGCTTATCCAGCGCATCAATGCCTGCCGTGACCCCAAGGAAGCTAAAAAGGCAGCAGTTGCAAATGCACTTCTTTGCGGCGTATTTATGATAGTTGGCATCGGCATCATCGGCCTGGCTGCAAACTTCTCTACCGGCCCCGATGTAACCGGCAACAACGTTATCACCGCAGTTTTGGCAACCATGAATCCCGTTCTCGGTGCTTTCTATGCCGCAGCTATCCTTGCGGCGGTTCTTACCACCGCAAACTCGCTGCTTCTTTCCTGCAGTATGACATTCGTACGCGATGTAATTCCTGTATTTAAGCCCATTTCCGAAAAACAGCAGCTTAAGTACTCCAAGGCATTCATCTTTGGCGCAGCAGTTCTTGCTTTCGTAGTGGTACAGTTTATGTCCGGCGTTCTTTCCTGGATACTTATCACCTACACCATCCTTGCCTGCCTGTGCGTACCGCTTTACGGCGGCATGCTCTCCAAAAAGACAACTCCTATGTCCGGCTTCCTTTCTTTGGCACTGGGCGGCGGCGTAGCTATCGTTTGGGAAGTTCTCAAGATGTTCAAAATGCTGCCCGCAAATCTTGCGGCGGTTCACTCCATCTTCCCGGGCGTAGTATTTGGCGTTCTTGGTCTGCTGCTGGGTCTGGCTTCTTCCAAGAAATCTTCGGCGGCGCAGCTTTACGTTGTAGACTGCTTTATCGCCAACAGATCCTATGACGCGGCAGATGCTCCCAAGGAATAATCGAAAAATTAAAAGCGGTCGGCTCTGCCGGCCGCTTTTGTTAGTTGAACAGATACATTTCAGATAACTTTTTTTACAAATATTACTGCATTTAAATGACAAAACAAACAAATATACAGACTGCTACTTGACAATAAGCGCTTCAAAAGGTATATTTTAGATAGTGCTGTAGTCTGTTTATCAGACATCAGACCAATTTCAAATATCGAAATCAAAGGTAAGGAGAAAGCGCTGTTATGGAACGTATAGAACGTGTAAACGCAACGGCGCTGGTTGTAAACTCTGTCAAAGCCGCCATCCAACGCGGAGAGCTGAAGATAGGCGACAAGCTGCCGCGCGAATACGACATGGCTCAGGAGTTGGGTGTAGGAAGATCTTCGCTGCGTGAGGGAATCAAGATCCTTAACGCTTACGGCGTTGTAGAATCCCGTCAGGGTGAAGGTACTTATATAGTCGACAACCGCGCAAAGAACTTTTTTGAGTTTATGGGTTTTCTTCCCAGCGGAGAGAACATGGTCAACTTCCTTGAGCTCCGCCGAGTTATCGAAGTTGGCAATATCGTAGCTATCTACGATAAGCTTACCGAAAAGGATTTTGAAACACTGGAGCGCATGGTGCAAAAGCTTTGCGACGATCAGTTCCTGGAAGATTATGTAGAAGCTGACAAGGAATTTCATAACTATTTGCTTTCGGTCAGCGAAAACCCCATGGTCATTCAGGTAAATAACATGATCACCGCGATGAGAAGCGAACTGCTTAATCGCTTGTTCCAGAGCGAAACGGTTTTGCATGACGCACGCAGCGCACATCGTCAAATTCTCGAAGCGCTTAAAAGGCGTGACCGTGAAGCCTGTGTTTCGACAGTTTTGAATCACATTGATACAACCATCGCCCACGTGAAGAATATGTACTAAGGTGCATATTTTTCTCCCCCGGTAAAAATGCCGGGTATTGCGAAAGTTGTCTGATGAGCATACCAATAATATACAAAATATTTTAAAAATGCTTCCCATCTATGGAAGCTGAAAAATTTTTAATATGTCTGATGAGAATACAACACTTGCGGTTTTAAAGAGAAAGAGCAGACAACCTTATCGCAGAAAGCTCATATACATATTAATTAACAACGTTGTTTTGACAGTCAGTAAAGTCGGCTGTTGATACATAAAAAACAAATATCTTTAGCAAAGGAGTATTTGAAATGAAAAAGTTTTTGGCACTCGTTCTTGCAGTTGTCATGGTAATGGCACTTGCAGCATGCGGCGGCTCTAAGCCCGCAGCACCCGCAGCTCCTGCAGCACCCGCAGCTCCCGCAGCAAGCGGCGCAGCACCCGCAGCTCCCGTAGACGACACCGTTTACACCCTTTCTTGGGCACACTCCTCCTCCACCAGCGACCGTCTCGCTCTTGCAACCGAGAAGATGGCAGCTGAGCTGAAGGAAGCTTCCAACGGCCGCCTTATCATCGAGCATTACCCCGCTTCTCAGCTGGGCGCAGAGCGTGAGACCCTTGAAGGCATCACCCTCGGCACCGTTGACTGCGCAGTAATCTCCTCCGGCGTTGTTGCTAACTTCTCCAACGCTATGTACATCACCTCTATGCCTTACCTCATCGACAGCTATGAGCTGGGCTGGAAGGTATACGACGGCGAGTTCGGCCAGAAGCTCGGCGCTATCACCGAGCAGGACGCAGGCTGGAAATGGCTTGGCTGGTGCGACAACTCCCTGAGAATGTTCTCCAACTCCAAGAAGGAGATCCGTACCCCCGCTGACCTCCAGGGCATCAAGATCAGAACCCAGGAGAACGACCTCCACATGAAGATAGTTAACGGCCTCGGCGGCTCCGCTACCCCCGTTGCTTTCTCCGAGCTTTACACCGCTCTCCAGCAGGGCACCGTTGACGGCCAGGAAAACGGCATCGCTCTGACCTACTCCATGGGCTTCAGCGAAGTTGTTAAGTACATGACCTACCTGCCCCACATCTACGATCCCTACATCGTTTGCATGAGCAGCGACGCTTGGAACAGACTTCCCGCTGACCTCCAGGCTCTTATGGAAGAGTACGGCGCTAAGTACTGCCAGTACGAGAGAGAGTTCAACCAGCAGAACGAAGTTGACTACCTCAAGGAAATGGTAGAGAAGAACGGCCTCAAGGTTTACTATCCCACCGAGGAAGAGAAGCAGATGTTCATCGACGGCACCGCTGACGTTGAGGCTGCTATCCGTGAGAAGGTTGGCGACGAGCTCGTTGACGCATTCAAGAAGGCAGTTGCTGACAACCAGTAATTTTCTTATCCACGGCAAAATCTAATCTATTATCGCGGCATGGCAAGGCCCTGTCTCCCCGACGGGGCCTTGCCTCTAATAAGGAGTTGCGAATATGAAAAAAATAGTCGATTTTTTTGACAGGACGCCTGTCACCAAATTTCTTTCCAGTATACTCATCATGGCTATGGCAGTAGTTATGACCATGAACGTAATTCTTCGTTATTTCTTCCACTTCTCCTTTAACTGGGGCGACGAGATACTGCGCTATATGTGCGTATACATGGCCTTCCTTGGAACTGCAGCAGCTTTCCACGACTGCGGAGTTCACGTTGCAGTTACCGTATTCTCCGAAAAGGTAATCCCCGAGAAGATGCGTAAATATGTACGCATCCTTTGCGATATCATCACCATCATCTTCCTTATCCTTATCATTTACTTTGGCTTCATCCTGGTTGGACGCGTTATGAAGAGCGGTCAGGCTTCGGCAGCGCTTCGTGTACCGATGTACTTTATCTATGGCATCGTTCCGGTAAGTGCTATCCTTTCTGTTATCCAGATGCTCATCCAGATATTCCGTCATAAAACCTTCCTTAAGGTCCGCGAGTAATTAAAGCTCGCCCAATAAAATGTGTTAATCACAACGAGGTGAAACAACAATGATCGCTGCATTATTTGTCAGTCTTATAACCCTCATTTTGCTGGGTGTGCCGATCGCGGTATGTATCGGTCTGGCTTCTATGGCTTCTATGTTCCAGGGCGGCCAGGTAGCCCAGATGTTCGTTGTTGCTCAGCGTATGGTAACCGCAATCGACTCCACCGTACTGCTCGGCATTCCGCTTTTCGTACTTGCCGGCGCTATCATGGGCAAGGGCGGCATCTCCCGTCAGATCGTTGACCTCTGTCACGAGCTGTTCGGCTGGATGCCCGGCTCGCTCGGTGTTGTAAACATCGTAGCCTGCATGTTCTTTGCTGCTATCTCCGGTTCTGCACCCGCAACTGTTGCTGCTATCGGCGGCATCATGATCCCCGCAATGATCGACGACGGTTACCCCGCAGGTTATGCTGCCGCACTTTCCGCTTCCGGCGGTATCATCGGCTGTATAATCCCGCCCAGTATACCGTTCGTTAACTACGCCCTTATCACCGGCGAGTCGGTTAGTGAGCTGTTTGCAGCCGGCGCTATCCCCGGAATCCTGATGGGCGTTGCACTCTGCATCCTCAACGGCATTTATGCCACCAAGAACGGCTGGGGCACCCGTAACAAGGGCGTTAACTTCGGCAAAGCAATGAAGGCTCTTAGATCCGCTATCTGGGCTATCCTTATGCCTGTTATCATCCTTGGCGGTATCTACGGCGGCCTTTTCACCCCCACCGAAGCTGCTGCTGTTGCCTGTGTATACGGCTTCCTCGCTGCTTTCTTTATCTACCGCGGCATCACCCTGGTAGACATGTATCATATCGCATTTGAGGCTGTTAAGACCTCGGCTATGATACTCTTTATCGTTGCAACCGCTAACGCATTCAGCTTTATCGTTACCAAGCAGCAGGTTCCCGCAAAGCTGTCGGCACTTGTTCTTAACTTTACCGACAACTGGGTTGTTATCCTGTTCCTCATCAACATCATACTGCTGATCAACGGCTGCTTTATGGAGACCACCGCTTCCACCTACATCTACACCCCCATCCTCTTCCCGCTTATCATGTCGCTGGGAATCGATCCCGTTCAGTTCGGCGTTGTAATGGTAATGAACCTGACCATGGGTCTTATCACTCCTCCTCTGGGCATCAACCTTTTTGTTGCAAACGGTATCGACAAGCGCGTTATTTTTGCAGAACAGGTCAAGTTTGTACTGCCGATGTTTATTGTTCTCGTTGGCGTGCTGATGCTTGTTTCCTACGTTCCCGAGATTTCGCTCTTCCTCGTTCACATGATGCGCGGCTAATCACTAATACATATTAGAGAGGGATAAATTATGAAAGACTTTAACTTTAAGATCCCGCAGGATATAGTTTACGGCAAGGGATCTCTTAAAAAGCTGCCCGAGTTTATCAAGGCTGCTAAGTGCCAGAACGTACTGCTCGTTTCTGACCGTGGCCTCAAGGGCGTAGGCCTTGTTGACAAGGTTGCCGCTACCATCGTTGAGTCCGGTCTTAAGTGCACCGAGTTCCTCGATCTCCAGCCCAACCCCACCATCGACAACGTAAACGCTGCTCTTGAAACCTATAAGGCATGCGGCGCAGAGAGCATCATCGCTCTTGGCGGCGGCGGCCCCATGGACGTTGCTAAGGCTGTTGGTCTGCTTGCTACCTATGGCGGCAAGGTTACCGATTACGCAGGCTTCGGCAAGGTTCCCGGCCCCACCGTTCCGATCATCGCAATCCCCACCACCGCCGGCACCGGAAGCGAAGTTACCGCTTCTTCGGTTATCACTGATTCTGTTACCCACTTTAAGATGGCAGTTATCGACTATAACCTCATCCCCGGCTATGCTATCCTTGATCCCGAGCTTATCATGACTCTGCCTGCTTCCATCGCAGCAGCATGCGGCGTTGACGCTTTCGTTCACGCTCTCGAAGCTTACGTTTCCAAGGTTGCTAACCCCATCACCGACGCTTTTGCTGAAAAGGCTATGGAGCTCATCGGTGCTAACATCCGTCAGTTCGTTGCTTCCCGCGACAATGAAGAGGCTGCTGAGAACATGATGCTCGGTTCCACCCTTGCAGGTGTTGCATTTGCATGGGCTAAGCTCGGCAACGTTCACGCAATGAGCCATCCCGTAAGCGGATTCTTCGGCGTAGCTCACGGCGTTGCAAACGCAGTTCTGCTGCCCACCATCGTTGAGTACAACGCACTTGCCGACAACGGTCGTTACCGCAAGATCTACGACTACATCACTAACGGCAAGAAGGCTGACGACAGCTTCACTCCCGATATGCTGGTTGATGCTATCCGCAAGCTGAACGCTGAGCTGGGCATCCCCGCTACCCTCACCGAGGTTGGCGTTACCGAGGATAAGCTGCCCGAGATGTGCGCAGATACCATGAAGAGCGGCAACGTTCTCACCAACCCCCGTCAGTCCACCATCAAGGACATCGAGATGCTTTACAGAAAGACCATGTAATGGTTGCCAAAACACCCCCGACCGAAGTCGGGGGTGTTTTTATATGCTGCAATAAAAAGATGAAACGTATTGGAGCGCAACCCCCGCGCGGCATCCGCCGCGCCGCCCCCTCCGACAGGGGGCGTTTAACGGAGAATGGCGCTGCAGAAAGATAGTTTAATTCTCTCCCTCCGTCAAAACCTGCGGTTTTGCCACCTCC
>JAFQAX010000089.1 GCA_017399785.1 Oscillospiraceae bacterium
CACCGAGGCGCAGCGCCCGATAAAGCTGTCGGGACCAAATCGGGCGAGAATATCCTGAAAAATTGCGAGCGAACCGCTGCCCGAGATGGGTCTAAGCAGCGCAAGCGGAATAAGCTCGGAGGGGAAGGCAAATCGTTCGGTGATGGGGGATAGAGTGGTGGTCAGCAGATCCAGCGCCCCCGATGCCGAAAATACGCCGACTGCCGTCATCAGCGCAACCAGCGCAGGGATTATATCGAATGCCGTCTTGATACCGTCCTTTGCTCCATCAAGAAAGAGATCAAAAACCTCGCAGCGGCAGACAAATCCAAACAGCAGTATTGCCGAAACGATAAGCGGCACCGAGAATTCCGAGATAAAATTCATCATCGGCATCTGCCTCCAAGCTTTGCCGCCAAAATCCCCACGAAAAGAGATGCAGCCGATGCCACCCAGACGGCGGGCAGGATATCAAGCGGATTTTGGCTGCCGAGTGACGCCCGCAGCACAGCGGTAGTGGTAGGTATAAGCTGCATTGAAGCGGTATTCATCACCACAAAAGCTATCATGTTGTCGGTGGCGGTGTCGGATGCACGCTCGGTATCTTTCAGCTGCTTCATCGCTGCTATCCCAAGCGGAGTTGCGGCGTTGCCAAGTCCCAGCAGATTTGCCGCGGCGCTGGTGGCTATCGCCTTCATCGCTTCGCCGTTTTTCGGCAATCCTCTAAATATCAGCGACAAAAGTGGGGCAAAAAATTTGGCCAGCTTTTCGGTCAGCCCTGCGCAGTCAGCGACCCGCATAACGCCGCCCCAAAGGCAAAAGCTGCCCATCAGCGACAGCGCAAGCGAGACGGCGCTTTCTCCCTGCTGCAATATTGCCCGGGAAACCTCGCTTACTCTGCCGGTCAGAACAGAGAATAAAACACCGCAAATTATCATAAAAGTGAAAATTTTATTCATCATAAAAATCACCCGGAATAATGATATTTCGGCGATTGACAAAAAATTCCAGTCACGGACAAGCGGTGATAAAAAAATTTTTTGGTCGACATTATGCGACAACGTTCCCCTTTACTTTATTTTCCAGTTGCTGTATACTTTTATCACAAAAGGAAATAAAACCCAATTTTTAGGCGAAATTAAGGAGGAATATAAAATGAAGGCCACCGGAATTGTACGTAAAATCGACGATCTTGGAAGAGTAGTACTGCCTATCGAACTTAGAAGAACACTTGGCATCTCGGAGCGTGATTCGCTTGAAATTTATGTCGACGGCGAAAATATCGTACTTAAAAAGTATGCTCCCGCCTGCATTTTCTGCGGCAGCGCCGATGAGATAGTAGATTTCCGTGATAAGGCAGTTTGCAAAAAGTGCATCGAAGAAATGAAGGGCTGATAAAAGGCATCAAAAAAGCCTCCCGTTTTAAAACGGGAGGCTTTTCATTTAGGTGAAAATTAGAGATCGGTGATGCTTACCAACTCAATATCAGCCATATGCTTGCCGGTCAGCAGGCAGTCGGCCAACGCGCTGGCAGTATCAAGAGCAGTGAGGCAAACGATGGAATGCTCAACCGCTCTGCGGCGGATCTTAACGGTCTCGTTGACCTTGGGGTTAGCGCCGCCGTTGGAGGTAGAGATAAGGTACTGGATCTTGCCGGAATCAAGCAGGTCCATAACGTTGGGAGAAGGCTCAACAACACGGCGAACCGAGTTGGTAGCGATCATCTCCTTGTTAAGGGCGAGAGCGGTACCGGGAGTAGCGTAGAGATCAAATCCGAGGCGCTCAAACTTGGAAGCGATCGCGGGGATCTCGGTCTTGTCGGTATCCTGAACGGTGATAAGAACGCCGCCGCGGTCCTCAAGCTTGTAACCAGCAGCAACAAGTCCCTTGAGAAGAGCCTCTTCGAAGGTCTTGGCGATGCCGAGAACCTCACCGGTGGATTTCATCTCCGGTCCAAGCTGAGTGTCAACGCCGGCAAGCTTAGCAAAGCTGAATACCGGAACCTTGACAGCAACATAAGGAGCATCGGGGTAAAGTCCGGTGCCGTAGCCGAGATCCTTCAGCTTGGCGCCCAACATGATCTTGGTTGCGAGATCGACCATGGGAACGCCGGTGACCTTGCTGATATAAGGAACGGTTCTGGAAGAACGGGGGTTGACCTCGATAACGTAAACCTCATCGTTGTAAACAACATACTGGATGTTGACCATGCCCGAAACCTTAAGCGCACGGGCAAGTCTGCCGGTGTAATCGATGATGGTCTCCTTGATTCTGGGAGAGAGGGTGCGGCAGGGATAAACCGAGATGGAGTCACCCGAATGGATGCCGGCACGCTCAACGTGCTCCATGATGCCGGGGATGAGGTAATCGACGCCGTCGGAGATGGCGTCTACCTCGACTTCGATGCCCATCATATATTTGTCAATGAGCACGGGATTTTCCAGTCCGGAAGCGGTGATGATGCCCATATATTCCTTAACTCGGTCGGAGTTGTGGGCAATTACCATGTTCTGACCGCCCAGAACGTAGGAAGGACGGAGCAGAACGGGATATCCGAGATCTTCAGCGGCAGCAATAGCCTCGTCAGCGGTCATAACGGTGTGACCTGCGGGTCTCGGGATGCCGCACTGCTCAAGGATCTGGTCAAAACGCTCTCTGTCCTCGGCTGCGTCAACCGAATCAGCAGAGGTACCAATGATGTTGACGCCCTTTGCGGCGAGATGGGAAGCAAGACGGATAGCGGTCTGTCCGCCGAACTGTACAACAACGCCGTCGGGTTTTTCGGTTTCGATGATGCTGTCAACGCTCTCAAAGGTGAGCGGATCGAAGTAGAGACGGTCGCCGGTGTCAAAGTCGGTGGAAACGGTCTCGGGGTTGTTGTTTACGATAACAGCTTCGCAGCCGGCTTCCTTAAGAGCCCATACGCAGTGAACAGAGCAGTAGTCAAACTCGATACCCTGACCGATTCGGATAGGACCGGAGCCGAAAACGATGATCTTTTTCTTGTCTTTGCTGCCGTGGTGCTCAATAAACTCAGTAGCTTCGTTCTCGTCATCATAGGTGGAGTAGAAGTAAGGAGTCTCGGCAGGGAACTCTGCGGCGCAGGTGTCAACCATCTTGTAAACGCCTTCACGGTGCCAGGGAGCGGGATCAACGCCCGACAGCTTTTTAATGCTGGAATCGAGGAAGCCCATCTTCTTGGCGCGCAGATAGGTGGTTTCGTCAACGTTGCCCGATTCGAGTATCTTCTGCATCTGGACAAGGTTGAGGAACTTATAAAGGAACCAGCGGTCGATGCGGGTTATGCGGAATATCTCTTCAACATCGGTGATATTGCGGTAAAGAGCCTCATAAACAGCGAACAGGCGCATATCGTCGCAGGTCTGAACGCGGGTCATGATCTGGGCGTCATCCTCGAGGGCGAGGGAGGGAGAACGCATCGAATCGAGCTTAAGCTCGACCGACTGCGAAGCCTTCATGATGGCCTGCTCAAAGTTTACGCCGATGCTCATTACTTCACCGGTAGCCTTCATCTGGGTGCCCAGCTTTTTATCGCCGTAAACGAATTTGTCGAACGGCCAGCGGGGATATTTAACAACGATATAGTCGATGGCAGGCTCAAAGCAAGCATAGGTGCAGCCGGTAACGGCGTTGACTATCTCGTCGAGGGTGTAGCCGATAGCTATCTTGGTGGCAACCTTTGCGATGGGATAGCCGGTCGCCTTGGAAGCCAGTGCCGAAGAACGGGAAACACGGGGATTAACCTCGATTACGGCATATTCAAAGCTGTTGGGATTGAGCGCGAACTGGCAGTTGCAGCCGCCCTCTACGCCGAGAGCCTCAACGATGCTAAGCGATGCCGAACGCAGCATCTGGAATTCCTTGTCTGCAAGGGTGATTGCGGGAGCAACTACGACCGAGTCGCCGGTGTGAACGCCAACGGGGTCAACATTTTCCATCGAGCAAACGGTGATAAGGTTTCCCTTGGAGTCGCGGATTACCTCAAACTCGATCTCCTTCCAGCCGGAAACGCAGCGCTCAACCAGTATCTGGTTGATGGGGGAGAGACGGATGCCGTTGCCGGCGATCTCACGCAGCTCGTCAACATCGTTGGCGATGCCGCCGCCGGTGCCGCCGAGGGTAAATGCGGGGCGAACGATAACGGGATAGCCGATCTCATCGGCGAAATTGAGCGCATCGTCAACCTCGGTAACTACCTTGGAGGGGATGCAGGGCTGGTTGATAGCCTCCATGGTGTCCTTGAACATCTGGCGGTCTTCTGCCTTGTCGATGGTCTCGGGATTAGCGCCCAGCAGCTTTACGTTGTGCTCATCAAGGAAGCCGTCCTTTGCAAGCTGCATCGAAAGGGTAAGACCGGTCTGTCCGCCAAGGGTGGAGAGAACGCTGTCCGGCTTTTCGATCTCGATAACACGCTTGATGGTTTCAAGGGTGAGCGGCTCGATATAAATTCTGTCTGCCATGCGCTTGTCGGTCATGATGGTCGCAGGGTTGGAGTTGATAAGAACGACTTCAAGACCCTCTTCCTTGAGGGCGCGGCAGGCCTGAGTGCCGGCATAGTCAAATTCGGCAGCCTGTCCGATAACGATCGGGCCGGAGCCGATCATAAGAACCTTTTTAATATCCTTGCGAAGCGGCATATTACTTACCCTCCTTGCTCTTATCCATCATCTTGATGAACTTATCGTAAATATAAGAAGTATCAACAGGACAGTCGGTGATCGCGGGATGGAACTGAACCGAGAATGCCGGCACGCCGATATATTCAA
>JAFQAX010000005.1 GCA_017399785.1 Oscillospiraceae bacterium
TGCATAACTTCCACCAGCCAATCGGACTTCGCCCAATAGGCTCGCCCTCTTGGGGTGTCAGTTATCGAACCCGCAGGGTTTCTCGCCCTCCCGAGCGCACAAAAAAACACCACCGCGATTGCGGTGGTGTCTGTGGCGCGCCGGAAGGGACTGCGACTCGCTGACGCTCGCGTGCATAACTTCCACCAGCCAATCGGACTTCGCCCAATAGGCTCGCCCTCTTGGGGTGTCAGTTATCGAACCCGCAGGGTTTCTCGCCCTCCCGAGCGCACAAAAAAACACCACCGCATTTGCGGTGGTGTCTGTGGCGCGCCGGAAGGGACTCGAACCCCTGACCTACTGGTTCGTAGCCAGTCACTCTATCCAACTGAGCTACCGGCGCATATCGGTTGATTCCGACAATTAAGTATTTTATCAGTTACAAAGCGAAATGTCAACCCTAAAATGCATTTAATTTTTAAAATATGCAATATTTTCCCGCTTTATTGATTGCGCCCCATCGCCAAAACCTGTATAATAGCGACAGAACACTGAAAGAAGGGGAGGCGGCTTTATGAAACGTATTCTTATACTCGGCGGCGGAGCATCCGGAATTGCGGCCGCCATCTCGGCGGCGCAGCAGGCAAACGGCAGCGCCGAGGTCATACTGCTGGAAAAGAATCAGCGCATCGCTAAAAAGCTGCTTGCCACCGGCAACGGACGCTGCAATTTTGGCAACAGTGCCGCTTCGATAGAAAAATATTTCAGCCGTGACAGCCAAAACGCAAAGCTGATGCTGGATGAGATATCCGAGCATTCCCCTGAAAAATGGTTTGCCGATTTGGGACTTCTTTCCCGTGCGGAAGATGAGCGGCTCTATCCCTATTCCAATCAGGCGGGCGATCTGCTCAATCTGCTGCTCTATTGGCTGGAGCGGCTTGATGTAAAAATCGTGACCGAAAAATCCGTCTGCGATATCGGCGTAAAAGGCGACGAATATTGGGTGCGCTGCGCAGATGGCGAGCGCATTTACGCAAATGCCGTGATTTGCGCCCTTGGCGGCAGCGCAGGGCCTCAGTTTGGCACCGACGGTTTTGGCTATGAGCTTGCAAAGCTTTGCGGCTGCAAGACCGAGCCGCTTTACCCCTGCCTTGTGCCGCTTAAATGCGACAAGCGCCAAATTCAAGGACTTTCGGGCATAAGAGTAAAATGCGGTGTGTCGCTTTTAAACGGAGAGAAAATCATCCATTCCGAAAAGGGCGAGGTTCAGTTCACCGATTACGGTCTTTCGGGAATTGCAGTGATGCAGCTGTCGGGATTTCTCTCTCCCAAAAGCGGCTTTTCCGCCGCGGAGGCGTCTATTGACCTTTTCCCGGACATGGACTATGGTCAGCTTGAAACGCTGCTGCAAAGCCGCTGTGGGTTGTTTGAACAGCTGCCTCTTTCGTCTATGACCGACGGACTTTTAAACCGTCGTATTGCGCTTGCCGTGCTCAAACGAATGGGCGGCGAGATGGAAAAACGTAAAGCGGGAACGCTTAACGAAAACGAGATAAAAATGCTGGCAAAGGCGTTTAAGGATTGGCGCTTTGACGGCCTTGAGCCGATGGGCTGGCAGCAGGCGCAGACCACCGGCGGCGGCATATCGCTGTGGCAGATAGACGGCAAAAGCTTCCAGCTCAAAGGCTGCGAGCGACTCTACTTTGTCGGAGAAACGCTCGACTGCGCAGGCTTTTGCGGCGGCTTTAATCTCCATTGGGCGTTCGGCAGCGGCATCATTGCAGGCGCTCATGCGGCCAAATCACTTGCAAAATCCTCTAAAAAGCGTGAAAAGCGTAAATAAATAAAATCTTTCTTGCGATTTTCCTAATTTATTTTAAAAAATATCTTGCATAAAGGCAAAAAGTCTGATAAACTATCAATGTTGTCCCATCAGGTACGAATGATTAAAGGAGGTGCAGACAGATGGCAAAATGCGATTTCTGCGGTAAGGGCGTAACCTTCGGAATCAAGGTTTCTCACTCCCATAGAAGATCTAACAGAGCTTGGAAACCTAATGTCATGCGTGTAAAGGCAATTGTGAACGGTACCCCTTGTCACGTTCACGCCTGCACCCGCTGCTTGCGTTCCGGCAAAGTCACCAGAGCGATCTGATAGCAGAACCGGCTCTTAAGTGACCACAAACAAAAAAGTAAAAGAACAGCAGACGCTTTTGTGCCTGCTGTTCTTTTTTGTCTGAAAATTAAAAAGCAAAAATCAATCTCGGCTGCAGATGGCATCGGCAAAATAAACAGTTCCGTTTATATCGTTGTAATAAACACCTTCAATGCCTTCTCCCAGAGAGAAAAGCGAGGGGGAGCAAAACAGCGGCAAAGCGATATACTGGTCGATTATATACTGTTCCGCTTTACTCAGTAATTTGGCTGATTTTGCGGTATCGGGCTGCTGCCTTGCGGCAGAAAGTATATCCGAAAGGGTGGTATCTCCCTCCGGCTCAAGCGCTTCAATAAGCCGGAATCGGTCGATAAGGCTGTCGCTTTGCGAAACCAGCGGGGCGATGGCAATATCAAAATCTCCGCGCTGCGTTCTGTCGATAAGCTGCTGATAAGCAAGCTGCTCCATATTTACATAGGCTGAAAGCTTCTGCTGCCATTCCCTTAACAGCTGTCCGCCAATATTCGGACCCGGCTCAAAGTCGCTTACGATTATCGAAAGTTTTCCCATGCTGTTTCGCTCAAGCTGCTCCATCGCTTCAAAGAAAGCTGACCTTGCATCACTGGGCAGCGGGGCGGCGGTGGGAAGTTTTGCCTCATCGCGATAGCAGATGCCGCCCATCATTGCGTCGGGGGCAATTGCGCCATTATATGGCTTTAAATATTCGGGGATATTGGAAAGCATTTCGCCTTTATCAAAGGAGGCGAGGAACGCTTTGCGCACCTCTGTCGAACAAAGGATATCTTTTTGGCGGTTGAACAGCATAAGCCAGCTTTGATCGTAAAACATCTCGCCCGAAAGTCCCTTTGTTTCGCCAAAACGGTAAAAGGGGATAAGGCAGGCATCGGTTTTGGCTTCCAAAAATCTTTCAACGCTGTCACCGCGGTTAAAATAGAGGTTGACACCGTCGATGGCTATTTTTTTGCGGTATTGCGGATTTTTGACTATTACTACATAATCATCGCCCCAGCTGTCAACGATAAAAGGGCCGTTGCAGATAACATTTTTGGCAGAAAGTCCGTATTTGCCTTTCTGATCGTCAAAAAACTCCTTTTGACAGGGGCTGGCGGAGGCTCTCGACAGCAGTGTAAGGATGGAAGGATCTGCATATTCCAGCTCGATGAGCAGTTCCTTTTCGCTTAATGCCTTTACGCCGAGTGACTGGGTGTTTTTATTGCCGCTTAAAATATCAGAAGCATTCTTTATCATCAGATAATCATCCGCCGCATCGGAAAAAGCGACGGGATTAAAAAGCCTTTTTAATCCGAAAACAAAATCGTCGGCGGTGACGGAATCGCCGTTTGACCACTTGATGTCATCGCGCAGTGTAAAGGTATAACTTTTTTTATCGGTCGATACTTCCCAGCTTTCGGCGGCGGCAGGGATAACATTGCCCTCAGGGGAAATGGCGGTGAGTCCTTCAAAGCTGTTGTTTATTATCGCAAGTTCGCTTTGACGGCTGGCGTATTGCGGGTCGAGTGTGGCGGGGGAACCTGATATATCATATCGCAAAGTACTTTTAGGAGGCTTGTTCAAACCGCATCCGCAGATAAAAAATATCAGTGCAGTCAAAAAAGAAACAGCACGCATTTTAGTGCTCATTGTGCTCCCCTCCCTTACGAAATTATAATTATGTCTATGATGATAACACATCCAGATACTATTTTCAATAAATCACGAAAAGTGAGTAAAAACCCGAAAAGGACTTGTATTGTCCGCTTTTTTGTACTATTATACAGCATAGGGGATTTATAAACTGAAAATTAACTGCAGTTTTAATACAAAAGTTTTGGGGGAATTTAGAAGTGTCGATCAGAAACGCAAAAGTTGAAGACAAGCGCCGTCGCCGTACCAGAATGGCGATAAAGACAGCTTTGCTTGCGCTTTTGAAGGACAAGCCCATTTCGAAGATCACAGTAAGTGAACTTGCCGAAAAGGCTTGTGTAAACCGTAAAACCTTTTATAACCATTATACCGATCTAAACAGTGTGTTGAGAGAGATGGAGGAAGAATTCCTCAACGATATCTTTGACATTGTAGATAAGCAGGATGTATGGAAAGATATTGAAGATCCCAGCGGATTTTTCGAGCGTCTGTTTACCATTATAACTGACAACAGAGATGTTTTCATGCTGCTTGTTGAGTCGGGTCAGCATGTACATCTGCTTACCGGATTCAGACGTAAGCTGCGCGAGGTTTGGGGAGAAAGACTGTTCCATCGTGAAAACGTTGACAGAGAACGCCTCACCCTGCTGATGGATTACGTTTCTTACGGTGTGCTTGCGCTGTTTGAAAGCTGGGCAAAGGCACCCGGCAGCATCAGCCTCAGCGATCTGGCTCATTTCTGTGCCATCGTTACCTCTGCTGCCAGCAAGCCCATACTCGATCCTATGCTCGAGAAATAATAAGCAATAAAAAAACGCTCCGAAAAACCGGAGCGTTTTTTTGTTTGGTTTTAAAGTTCTGAGAAAAGCCTTAATCGGTTATTATAGCACCGATAAGTTCGGATACCTTGCCTATGCCGTTCCTGACCATATACTGCTCAAGACCTTCGATTATCTTGGGGCAGGCCATCGGATCGGAAAGATTTGCGGTGCCCACCTGAACGGCGGTGCAGCCTGCCAGCAGGAACATAACAGCGTCTTCGCCGGTCATAATGCCGCCCATGCCTACGACGGGGATATTAACCGCCTGCGCCACCTGATAGCACATTCTCAGCGCCACAGGGCGAACGGCGGGGCCGGACATGCCGCCGGTAAGATTTGCAAGGATAGGTCTGCGGGTGTTGATATCTATCGCCATGCCGGTCAGCGTGTTGATAAGCGAAACAGAATCCGCGCCGCCTGCTTCAGCTGCCAGCGCCATCTCGACGATGTCGGTGACGTTGGGCGAAAGCTTTATGATAACCGGCTTGGAGGTAGCCTTTTTAACGGCGACAGCAACTTCGTTGATAACCTTGGGGTCGGCGCCGAAAACCTTGCCGCCGCAGTGAACGTTGGGGCAGCTGACGTTGACCTCTATCATGGCAGTGTCGGTCTTGTCCAGCTTTTCAGCCATCATGGCGTATTCCTCAACGGTGTTGCCCGAAATGTTGGTGATGACCACCGCACCCTGCTCTATCATCCAGGGCAGCTCGGTTTTGATATACTCGTCTATGCCGGGATTTTGCAAGCCGACAGAGTTAAGTATTCCGCTGGGAGTCTCGGCGATTCTGATAGGGGGATTGCCGCAGCGGGGCAGAGGGGTGACGCCCTTTGCCGAAACAGCGCCGAGGGTGGAAATGTCATAAAACTTTACGAAATCGCGTCCGTAGCCGAAAGTTCCCGAAGCGGGGATAATGGGGTTTTTAAGTGTAACGCCGCAAAGGTTAACAGAAAGATCGGGTTTCATCATAAAACTACCTCCCGTGCGTCAAATACAGGGCCGTCGGCACAAACACGGGAGTAATCCTCGTGACCGTCTTTATCTCTGGTCTTGCAGGAGCAGGTAAGGCAGGCGCCATAGCCGCAGCCCATGTGCTGCTCTAACGAAAGCTGACAGGGTATATCATGCTCCAGCGCAAACGCCTGAACCGCTCTCAGCATGGGAGTAGGTCCGCAGGCACAGATGAGGTCGGGCTTGCCGCCGATAGAAGCAGCGCCCGCTACAACAGTTCCGTGGATACCGCAGCTGCCGTCATCGGTGCAGACGACAAAATGCTTGCATACGCTTTCAAAAACATCTCTTGCTATTACGCCTTCGGCGCTTCTCGAGCCGGTTATGGCAACGACATCGGCGGTTTTGCTGAACTGCTTGGCGGTGTAGACCATCGGCGCAGCGCCGATTCCGCCGCCGATGAGCCAAACGTTTTTGGCTTCGTCCAACGAAAATCCGTGACCGAGCGGAGCGATAAGTTCAACCTCATCACCCGGCTTCATGGCGCAGATAAGCTCGGTGCCGTTACCCTTGGGCTGAATGCAGAAGGTCAGCGTCTTATTTGCGCTGTCAGCATCCATGATGCTTATCGGGCGGCGCAGCAGATGCTGCGGAGCGTTGGGGACTTTTATATGTCCGAACTGACCGGGGCAAACGCCCTCTTCAAAGGCGGGGGCAGCCTCAATTACCAGGGTTCTTAAACCCATTCCGGCAGATTCGTTAGAAATTATCTTTCCGAAAAAGGGGGTCATGCTGTCACTCCCTCTCAGTATTTTGCGGTGATGTCGGCTCTCATGCGGACAGCTTCGGCTCTGACAGCTTCCAGCCAGCCCATCTCGGGTCTCTTTTGATGAGCGCAGAGCAGCGAGCGGGAGGCGTTTACCACAGCGCCGCCGCCGTTGGCATCAAAGCAGCCTGCCAGATCCTTGCCGGTTCCGCCCTGAGCGCCGTAACCGGGAACAAGAAAGGGGGTGTGGGGCATGCGCTTGCGCAGCTCGGTGGACTGCTGCGGCCAGGTAGCGCCTACAACAGCACCAACGGAGGAATATCCGCACTCGCCGATAACGTCGGTGCCCCATTCGCTTACAAAGTCAGCCATAACTTCGTAGATCTTTCTGCCGTCGGCAGCGACCATATCCTGAAGCTGAGCGCCGGAGGGGTTAGAGGTCTTGACCAGTGCGTAGATGCCGCATCCGGTCTCCTTGCCGAGGTCGACAAAAGGCTTGATGCCGTCAACGCCCAGATAGCCGTTTACGGTAACAAAATCGCAGAAAAACTCGCCCTTGGGGTCGAGATATGCCTTGGCGTAAGCGCCTGCAGTAGCGCCGATGTCATTTCTCTTGCAGTCGGCGATGGTCACATATCCCTTTTCTCTTGCGTAAGAGAGGGTCTTGGCGAAGGTCTTCATGCCTTCAACGCCGTACATCTCGTAGTAAGCGGCCTGCACCTTGATGCAGCCAACAAGGTCTGCCATACCCTCGATGAGGGCGCAGTTATATTTGTAAATTGCGGCGCAGATGTCAGCAACCGAGTCGGTCAGCGGCTTAAATTCTGCGGGCAGATGGGTAACCTGAGTGTCAAGTCCCATAGCGGTGGGGTTAGAAGTTCTTGCGATAGCCTGCGCAAGGCGGTCAGCAGCGTTTATCATTTAAGCGTCCTCCCTTTTGTAAACCATCTTACCATCGTTAAAGGTCATGAGCACACGACCAAAAAGATTTTTGCCGTCAAGGGGAGTGTTCTTGCCCTTGGAAAGGAACTTCTGCGCATCAACGGTCCATTCCTTTTCGTCGACCATTACCATATCGGCGGGCGCTCCGACCTTGATCTCGCCGCCATTTACCTTTGCAATAGCGGCGGGACCACGGCTCATCTTTTCAACCAGCTGTTCAAGGGTCATATAGCCGCCCTTGACAAGTCTGGTGTAGCAGGATGCGAATGCGGTCTCAAATCCGGAGATACCCTTTGCGGCAAGGGCAAATTCCATGACCTTGTCGTCAATGTGGTGGGGTGCGTGGTCGGTGGCGATTGCGTCGATGGTGCCGTCAAGCAGGCCGGCGATAAGCGCCTCCTGATCGGCAACGGTGCGCAGCGGAGGCGCAACCTTTGCGTTTACGTCATAACCCTCGCAGGCGGTGTCGTCAAGGATGAGGTAGTGCGGGGTGGTCTCGCAGGTAACTCGTACGCCTCTTGCCTTTGCCTGACGAACCAGCTCAACGCAGCCGGCGGTGGACATGTGGCAGATGTGGATGCGGCCCTTGCATTCCTCGGCGATGATGAGGTCACGGGCGATGGGGCCTTCCTCAGCCGCGCGGGAGATGCCGGGCAGACCAAGCAGCGAAGCGGTAACGCCTCTGTTCATGGCACCGCCCTCGGTGAGCGAAAGCTCCTCGGGGTGAACGGCAATGAAAGCGTCAAAGCGCTCGGCATAAAGCAGCGACAGCTCAAGCA
>JAFQAX010000090.1 GCA_017399785.1 Oscillospiraceae bacterium
AGGATGGGGGCAGCCACGGCGGTAAAATAGCCCTCCACCCCTACGCAGGCCTGCACAGGTACGTCTCCTTCCTGCCATGACCACACCTGACGCTGCTCCATGAGCTTTTCCAGCCGCTCGGACACAGTCTTGCCCAGCAATTCCCGCTTGGGCGCACCTGCCACAGCGATGATACTGTCGCGGTCGGTGATGGCGGCGGTAAAGTCAGTGCTGCGGCTGAGGGTATCACAAAACTGGGCGGCAAAATCCTCCAAGCCCCCTAAAAGGGAATACTTCTTAAAGATGACTTCCCCCTCTTTGGTGGTATAAATTTCAAGGGGATCCCCCTCGCGGATCCGCATAGTGCGGCGGATTTCCTTTGGAATGACGACCCTCCCCAGATCGTCTATTCTTCTCACAATTCCGGTTGCTTTCATATATAAAAACTCCTTTTCGCTATTTAATGGTGTGGAGTTAGTATGTGGAACATTGCCATTATTATACGTATTTGACACTATGACATTAAGATTGCACAAAGAAAGGGCATCGCAGTTAAACTGCGATGCCCTTATAAAGGTATTCCAATTTATCCCAAAGCAACCATGCTGAAAACGAGTGCAAACAAGGCAACGGTTTCGCAAAGGCCGACAACGGTGATGTACTGCGAAAAGCCTTTTCCCGTTTCGGCCAAGGCATCGGCACCTGCGGCACCGGCTTTACCCTGAGCGACGGCAGAAAGAGCCATTGCCAAGCCGGATGCGAGCCCGAGGCCAAGCAAAAACGCAGGGTCGGCAGAGGCCGCTTTCATCTGCTGCATTAAAAGAAAGCCGTAAATGGTCTGTGTAAGCGGTGCACCCGCAAAAACGGTGAGAATAAAAGGTGCGGCTTTATTTACCATATAACATTTTTTCCATGCGCCAATAGAAGATTGACCTGCAATACCAATGCCGATGGCCGAACCGATTGCGGCAATACCCATAACTAATGCTGTACCTAATGCCCCAAAATCCATAATAATTCTCCTTAAAACTTAATTTTTTCTTCAAAAGGTTTAAACTTGTGCCCACTCCAGGACATCCCCAGATGAGACGAAAATTCCAAGGTATTTAGTCTAATTCCGTGAACGATGACCGAAAGAATGTTTAGAATCATATTCAGTCCGTGGCCAAACACCAACAGGACGATGGCAAGGATCATAAACATAAAATTGCCCAGCAAGGGGCCTGCCAACTCATTAACGGTAGCAGAGATCGCAGCACCTGCAAGGCCGACAGCCCAAAGGCGTATATAGGAAACGATGTCACTGAACAGATTAAAGATACCCAGTAAAACCGAAACAATATTGGTAAGACTTGAAAGGATAGATTTAATCACACTGCCTTCATAGTTTGCAAATATAAAGCTTAAAACAAATCCGATGGCAATAAAAGCAATGGCGATAGTACCGACGGGAATGCCGCCAATCACCAAGCCAAGACTGAAGACCTCTCCGTTTACCACAAAGCTAAGCACCAAATAGAACATACCGATAAGCTCGATCGCAGAGCCGATGTCACCGATCACCTTAAGGGATCTTCTGTTCCGTATAGCGCACTTAATATGAGCTACCGTCAGCTGAACAAGGGCGAACACGAAGCACAAGATCTGCAGGTTTTGCGCCGTTGTGAGCCCGGCGGTGCCGTTGGTCCAGAACGGATACCATATCTTATCGGCATACACGTTTGAGATGACCGGGATGGATAAGCTTTTAAGCCACGCAGGCAACTGCTCCGGAGAAAGGCCGAACCAAGTGCAGGTAAGGGTTCCCCAAAGAACCGTTGACAGACCGAACAGCCCCACAAGCAAAAATGCGGGCGAGATCTGCTTTTTGGTGATAAGCGATTTTATAATCGGGAGCGCCGCAACGGCACAAATAAACAATCCGTATCCGCCGTCACCGAAAATGATTCCGAAAAATATGAGTATAAATGCCAGGAACCAACCCGAAATGTCATACTCGAAATATCCGGGAACAGTGCCCAAAAAGTCCGTCAGCGGATAGATAAGACTTACGAATTTGTTATTTTTAAGCTTCGTGGGAACGTTATCCTCTTCGCTTGGCTCTTCCACGAGAAGTCCCCACGAATGGCTTTGGGCGGTTTGCTTGAGCCGATCAAGGTTTTCCGCCTCGATATAGCCTGTGAAATATGAAACGGAAAGAGGGACTTCACTTTCGGGCGATAAATTTTCGTCGGCCATCCCCGTAGCATAGGTTTCAAATTCCATTTCCTTTTCGGTAGCACCAATGGCTCTTTTAATGCTCTCGACGTAACAAGCGTAGGAGGAAATCGTATCGTCGATTTCGTCTATACGGGCGCCAAGCTCCGAAAGCCGTTGCTTCATCTCGCTTGTAGAAAGCTGTGGTAATGCCAAACGGTATGTGTTCAACGATGAAACGGCTTCATCAAGATCTTCCTTAGTGGACTTGAGCAACATAAATCTAACAGTCGATTTTGTTGCATCGATCCGAACGGTTTTAATGCTTTCGTAGAGTAGCTCATATTCGGCCTTCGGCATCTCGTAAAAGGAGACCTCATAACCTTTTGCTTGTAAATCGCTTATGCTGCTCGGATCAACGTCGCCCCAGCTTTTTAAACGGTCAAGCTCGGAGCTGAGTGTGATTCGCTCTGCCCCGCACTGCTTCTTTTCTGCATCAAGGGCCTGGATCTTTGCCGCAACGGACAAAGCCTCTGCGGTGTTCGCTTCTTTTTGCTTTACTTTTTTCTTTTTGCCGATCGTAAAGACCGCACTTTCGAGCAAGGCAATTTGCTCTTTGAGCGAGGCAAGCCGTTGCCCGGAGCCTTCCATTATTTCAATATGGACGATTCCCAATTTGCGAAGCTTTTTCAGGGTCTCATCCTTTTTGTTTTCTCTGATGATCAGAGATATTTTTTTCATAGGCACGATCATAATGAATAAACCTCCTTTTCGGAAGCCGCCGCATTACGAAGGGCGATCTTGCGTTTTGAGATTTTCGAACGCACTACGGCACTGACCTGTTGGTCTGCCATATAAATTGATATTTTTTTGATATTTTCCTCGGTTTCGGGAATCTTGACTTTTTCAAAGAGATTGACCCTTTGGGAGGTTGCAAGCAATTCACACTCTAATAGTCGGACCTGTTCATCTAACACCTCCGCCTCCAGATCGAGGGACATTGCCCGTTCTATATGGGTTGCGGCAATATCTACCCAAAGAGGTGTTTCGTAAAGATCATAATCCCCCCGAGAGAAATCTGCGCCCTCAAACGTAGGAATATCAACGCCTGCAATATTTCCTTTTCCTTTGCGAATATTGCTGACGGTTATAATTCCCTGAGGAAAGGCGTTCATTTCACTGAAAACAGCGATCCACTCCTTAAATCCAAATTCAAGATCTTCCCGTTCTTTTCTAACTGCCTTTGCTTTGGATTCAATGGTGCGGATCTCCGATTGGAGCTGCTGCTTTTTCAGTGTCAGAGTAGGCAAATATCTGCGGTACATTTTAAGTGCGTCCTTTTGTACCTTCAACTCGTTTTTTGTTAGTTTGATTTTTGCCAAAACTATAGACCTCCTTAACCTTTAGGCCAAAATTCATTGGTAAGGTTCGACTTGATCCCGGTTTCATCCTTTTCAAAGCAATCCGCCAAAATCTCCCATCCTAAATCAAGCGCATCTTCAAGCGGAAGATTAACGGAAAGCGACATCAGCTTGCTTTCAAAAAGCGCACCGTATTTCAGCAATTTTTCATCCCAACGGCTCATAGAAAAGCCCATATTTTTCTTTTCGAGCGTTTCCTTGTAGGAAGAATAAAGGCGGATCATTGCATCCATAAGCGCCCGATGGTCTTTTCGTGTTTTACCGTTTACGTTTTGTTTTAGCCGGGAAAGGGAACCGAACGGCTCAATGCGGCCGCCCTTGAGGTAATATTGACCTTCGGTAATATAGCCTGTATTATCGGGAACAGGATGCGTAACGTCATCGCCGGGCATGGTAGTAACGGCCAAAACGGTGACCGAGCCCGAATCTGCAAAGTCGACCGCCTTTTCATAGCGGGCTGCAAGCTGTGAATACAGGTCGCCGGGATACCCACGGTTGGAAGGAACCTGTTCCTGCGTAATGGCAATTTCCTTCATGGCATCGGCAAAGTTGGTCATATCGGTAAGGAGCACCAATACGTCTTTGTTCTGAAGAGCAAATTGTTCTGCTACCGCCAGTACCATATCGGGAATCATCATACATTCAACGGTAGGGTCGGAAGCAGTATGAATAAACATAACGGTCTTGCTGAGCGCCCCGCCCTTGGAAAGTGCATCCTTAAAATACAAAAAATCATCGTATTTAAGACCCATACCGCCAAGAACGATTACGTCGGCCTCTGCCTGCATTGCGATCCGGGCAAGAAGTTGGTTGTATGGCTCACCGGAAATAGAGAAAATGGGCAGCTTTTGAGAAACGACCAAGGTGTTGAACATATCGATCATAGGAATGTTGGTCCGCATCATTCGGTTGGCAATAATACGCTTTGTGGGGTTCACAGAAGGACCGCCGATCGATCGCATATTTTCCGTAAGCGCAGGGCCTTTATCCCTCGGCTCACCGGAGCCGTTGAAGATACGCCCCAATAGATCTTCGCTGAAAGATACACGCATTTCATGGCCGAGAAAACGCACTTCATCTCCTGTAGAGACCCCTTGACCGCCGGCAAAGATCTGCAGAGAGATCAGATCTCCCTCGATTTTATTGACCTGAGCCAAGGACTTGCCGAAACGTGTGTTGATCTGTGCCAATTCTTTATACTTAACGTCCTTTGCCCGAACAGTGATAACGTTACCGGTAATCGATTCGATCCGATTATATACTTTATTCACTCTCATTCACCGTCCTTTAATAGCTTTGCCGTGGGCGAGGTCAATTTGCCGTCGCCTTTGCGATACAATTCATCGATCTCGGATTCTGCTTTTTTAAACTCGTCGCTTTCAAATTCGATATAATTCCAGTCGATGAACTTTTGGCGCATACGGTTAAAGAATCCTCTTGCATCGTCTTTATTTTGAAGGGCGTAGTTACTGCCTAAAATATACACAAGCTTATCGGTAACGTAACGCTGGCGCTGTTTTGCGCAGTTTGCGTCAACCAGATCAAAGGAATTCTGTTGCAGATAAACCGCATCGAGCATTTCGGATTTTAAATAGGTAACGTAATCCAAAAGGGTAGTACCTTCTTCACCGATAACCTTCATCATAGAGCCGATCTCATCGCCGTGATGAAGAATGCTCTTGCAGAAATCCAACTTTTCCTTGTCGATAACGCTGTTATATTTTGACCACGAGATGAGCGGGTCAATGGCAGGGTACTTTCTTGCATCCGAACGCTCCCGGGAAAGACCGTGGAAAGCGCCCACAACCTTTAAGGTCGCCTGTGTTACCGGCTCTTCAAAGTTGCCGCCCGCAGGGGACACGGTACCGCCGATCGTAACAGAACCCGTGCTGCCGTCGGGGAGACGGACATAGCCGGCTCTTTCGTAAAATGCCGCAATATAGGATTCAAGATATGCGGGGAACGCCTCTTCGCCGGGGATCTCTTCCAGTCTGCCCGACATTTCACGCATCGCTTGTGCCCATCGCGAAGTCGAGTCTGCCAACAGAAGAACATCCAGCCCCATCTGGCGATAGTACTCCGCAAGTGTTACCGCAGTATAAACCGAAGCTTCACGGGAGGCAACCGGCATAGAGGAGGTGTTACAGATTATAATGGTGCGTTCCATAAGGGAGCGACCGGTCTTGGGGTCGGCCAGCTCGGGGAACTCGGTCAGGGTTTCAACAACTTCACCCGCACGTTCACCGCAGGCGGCGATAATAACGATATCGGCGTCTGCATATTTTGATGTGGTATGCTGCAGCACCGTTTTACCTGCACCGAACGGGCCGGGAGTGCAATAAGTTCCGCCTTTTGCCACAGGGAAGAAAGAGTCGATCAGCCGTACCTTGGTCTCCATTGTTTCGGCAGGCGCCAATCTTTCGCTATAGCATTTCACCGCACGTTTAACGGGCCACTTAAACGACATAGATACCGGGATCTTGCGGCCACGTTCATCGGTCAAAACCGCAATCGTTTCCTTAACGGTGTATTCCCCCTTTTCGGCAATGGATGTTACCGTATAGTTTCCAAGCAGATAAAAGGGAACAAAAATCTTATGTGTAAACGGACCTTCGGGGACCGTGCCGATATATTCGCCGGCACGAACAACGTCACCAACCTTGGCGGTCGGCGTGAATTCCCAGTTCTTTTCCGTATTAAGTCCGTCTGCGTAGATTCCTCTTTCTAAAAACCAGCCTGCTTGCCGGGCTAAAACAGGAAGCGGATTTTGCAGCCCGTCATAGATCTGACCGAGCAATCCGGGGCCAAGATCTGCCGAAAGCATATCTCCTGTAAATTCAACGTTATCCCCGCATTGGATTCCGTCGGTCATTTCGTAGACCTGTATTTGTGCGATATTTCCTCTTATGCGGATGACCTCGCTTTTTAGGGCGGTATCACCCACAAAGACATAGCATATTTCGTTCATGGAAACGTTGCCGTCGAATTCCACCGACACCAGGTTTCCGTTTATGCTTACTACCTTTCCTTTATTTTCGGTCATTGTTTTGCCTCCAACCGATCTCCATTTAAAATGGAGTCGTATATATTTTTGTATGCTTCTTCCCCGCTCTTTGTATCAAACTGCCTTATGCGAAGAAGTAATTTTAATTTAAGTCCGTAATAGAAAATATAATCCTCGGAAAAGCCATCCATAGGCCGCAGCGTTTCTAAGAGCTCCAAACGGTAACGGTTCAGATATTTTTCTGCTTCCATAGGATTTTCGATTTCTACCGCTGTGCTTGCCGCTTTGATATATTCCGCAGGAATCGTTCGGTTTCCCGTATCGAAGGTCTTCTTCATCTTGTCGGCCCGCACCTTACCGAGAGCAAACCGAAGGGTTCTTTCGCTTTCGTTCCAGGCATCGATCAAAGCAGACCCCGAACCGGCACTGTTTTTGGGCGGGGATAACGTGAGGTGATTCACCGCCTCCTGCGCTCTGTTTCCCAAAATACGGTTGCAAAGCTCTGCAAAGCGATCTTCGGTAATCGGAAGCGGCGTATTTTCGCCTATCCCATCCAAGGATGGCAACTGCGCTATTAAATAATATTCAGCCATAGCTATTACTTCGCCTCTTTCAAAAGGGCGGTGACCTTAGGGCTAAGATAATTGGAAAGCATATCCACAACGGCCTCTGCTGAATAATCGTAATATGCACTACCGCCCCGTACAGCGATGCGGAATCCGCCGTCAAAATTATCGTTCGCCTTCAAGGTGATGCCCGTTAACAGTTTTTCTTTAAGAGCTGTGCGTAAGGTTTCTTCTAACCGATCAAGGTCTTGGGCATTCAGGATCACTGCGATATCTTCCGTATCGGGCGTGTTTGCCCAGCGTTCAACAATGCGGATGATCAGCCCTGCGAATGCATCCGAGGAATATGCGGCAGTAACGTTTTCGCCAACGATGGCTTTGAGCTCTCTGGTCACACTTTCTCTAAAAGAAATCAGTAGATTCCGCCCTGCCTGGCGAACGGAATCCTCGCTCGATTTCGTCATTCGCTCGGTCTCAACTTTTACACTGGCCAAGATCTTATCCGCCTGTGCCTGCGCATCGGCAATGATCTTTTCGGCGTCGGACTTTGCCGCTTCAACAATAGCTTTGGCTTCTGCTTCTGCGGTTTCTACACCGTCCTTTTTGATCTGCTCAATAAGCTCCTGAAGTTGAACTTCCATAATTCGATCTCCTTTTATATTTAGTCATTTTTCTGCAAAAAACAAAATGGATTCAGCCACCTCTGCAGACAGCTGGATCCATAAATGTAATTATAACTATTCCTTTTTTGCATTATAGCACGGTTTTTTTATTTCGTCAAGTATTTAAAAGATAAGGCCACAAAATTCTGAACTGCATCCCGTCAAGAGGACAATGAAATAATATAAGTTTTTCTCGGCCAGCAGCGCACGCTGCTGGCTGCTTTTTACGCCGCCAGATAAAGATTGTGTTTTTCCATTGGTGTGAGGACACCCAAATTGCGCTGTACACGACGGCTGTTATAGTAGCTGATGTAATTGGTAATCATTTGAACCAGCTCATGCTTACTGGTAAAGCGCCTGCCATAGTAACGCTCGCGCTTCAGTATGCCCCAGAATCCTTCCATAGGACCATTGTCGATACATTTTGCCACACGGGACATGCTTTGAGTCATGCCTGCTTTCTCTAACTTGTGGTGAAACCCCCTGCTTGTATACTGAAATCCACGATCGCTATGGAATAGAGGATGGGCATCTGGATTAGCCTTTACCGCCTTATCAAAGGTTTTAAATACAAGAGGGTTATCATTTCGATCTCCAATTGCAAAGGATACAATGCGCCTATCATAGAGATCCAAGATAGCGCTTAGGTAAACCTTGTGAACTTCGATTCCTTCGTACCACTTGAACTCTGTTACATCAGTAAGCCATTTCTCATTTGGCTTTTTGGCGTGAAACTCCCGGTTCAAAAGGTTCTCGGCAACATACTGTGGATTCTTTGCTCTCCTTGTACAGCCGTGGTTGCTGTATTTGATTGTGGACTTAATTCCCTTTGCACGGCAAATACGCAAAACCCGTTTATCGTTGATATGAATATTATGATCATGCCGAAGCTCATCATTGATGCGGCGATACCCCTTATCCGGGCTCTCCATGTGAATCTGTTCCACCTTCTCCGCAATCGCCTTGTTTTCAGCTGTTCTGAAACTCAGTTTGCCTGAGGCCCACTTATGATACGCAGAACGGGCAATATGCAGCAATTTACATGCTTCTTCTATTGGGAATCCTTTCTCTGCATGGCATTCTTGTATCGCACTATACAAATGGCTTTGTCTTACTTGCGATAAGCATCCCGCCTTTCTATCTCGTCCAATTTTTTTAGCAGATCTCGCTCCATCTCTGCCAAATACAACTTATGCTTGAGTTGCTCGATTTCTATTTGTGCTTTCTCCAGTTCTGTACGAGGAGTCTGGTCCTTCTTGCGCTTCCCGCGCCGATCCTCGAGACCTGCCTCTCCCAGTTCTTCAAAGCGCAGTGTCCAAGTGCGTACCTGCTGATAACTCACCTCGTACTTTAGGGCCGTCTTTCCATAGTTCTTCCCAGATGCAATGCAATCCTGTACTATCTGAATGCGCTCCTCTTGTGTGGTGTTTCGTGTTTTTCTCATGTAGCTTCCTCCTCCGGAAAACTTGACTGAGTTTAAATCTCCATGAGTATTATACACCTTTACCCATTGTTCGACGATACATGGATTACTTATTTTATATTTCTTGCTTAGCTCCAGAGTACTGTATCCCCCAGATAGGTATTCTTGGACTGCTTGACGCTTAAGTTCAGCACTGTATACTCGATTCCGCTCTCGTGGTATAAACGCTTCCACTCCCTCCGTTTCATATCGCGCTATCCACCGTATTATTGTTTTGTGGCTTACTCCTGCCGCTCGGCCTGCTTCACATACTCCTTGCTCTCCTTTGAGACACCGCCGAACAATATCTACTTTTTCCTCTACACACAACTTCGGTTTTCGTGGCATAAAAATACTCCCCCTATGATTGACAGTTTTGTTTTTCACTGTCTCTCATAGAGGGAGCATATCAGTCTGCTGTGCCTGTTCTTGTATATTCGGCCGAATTATGATAATCTGAAATCAGTTAAACCAACTTGAATTTTTCGAACATCAATCCATATTTTTTCAAAAGAGTATTGACTCTCACGCCCCGTCATAGTGTATGCTCTTGTTGTGAGGTGATAAAATTGAAAATGCAGATTAAAGAATTTGCC
>JAFQAX010000091.1 GCA_017399785.1 Oscillospiraceae bacterium
CAAACAATCATCTGAAAAGTTTCAGTGATAGTTAATATCGATTTTTAAGGAGAATATGATTATGTCTAAGAACAGCAGCAATAAGATCGTAGTCCCCGAGGCTAAGGAAGCTATGAACAAGTTTAAGATGGAAGCTGCCAACGAAGTTGGCGTAAACCTCAAGCAGGGTTACAACGGCTACCTCACCTCCCGTCAGGCAGGCTCTGTCGGCGGCCAGATGGTCAAGAAGATGATCGAAGCTTACGAGAACTCCATCAAGTAAAGCTTAAAACAAAATGTCTGCCGCGGTTATATTTTAACTGCGGCAGACTTTCTTTTATTTAAGCAATTCTTCAATTTTTTCGGTGATGACCTCTTCCGGCATCAGACCGGTGTACATTACAACAGCATTTCCGTCGGCATCAACAAAAAGCGTTCTGGGGATGGAATTCACCTGATATACATAGGCCGCAATAAGGTCGCTGTCATAATAGACCGGGAAAGTATATCCGTTTTCCTCTATCAGTTTATTGGCCTTTTCCGCCGTTTCCTGATGACCGTCGGTGAGGTTTACCATCATAAATTCCACCCTGTCGCCATACTGTTTATAGGCTTCTTCCATCTTAGGCAATCCTTTTTTGCAGGGACCGCACCAGCTTGCCCAAAAATCAATTACAACAGGCTTTCCTTTTTTATCGCTTAATCTTACCTCGTTTCCATCAGCGTCATAGACAATGAAATCGGGCGCGGGGATAGGTTCGGGCTCGGACTCTTCTTCGGTTTGGTCAGGCTGCCCTTCTTCTTTTTGCGCCTGAGGCGGCTTGCTTTCGACTGATTCGGTGGCGGAAACGCCCGGCTCGGGCTGGGGCTGAGGCATAGAAAGCTCAAAATTATCCGAGAGGTAGCGGTACGCAAAGCCTCCGACTGCTATCAGCACCACCAACACAACAGCAAGTATCACTATTTCCAAACGGTTTTTCATACTGTCACCTCACATAAACAATCCGATAAATCTGTTCATCATTCCAAACGACATCATCACTCCGATGAAAATCAAAAAAATTCCGCAGACGGTATTTATCACGCCGTAATTTCTTTTTATCACTGCAAAAGCGGAATTCAGCTTTTCGATAAGCAGCGCCGAAATCAAAAACGGAACGCCCAGTCCCAGCGAATAGACCAGCAGCAGCGCCGCGCCCTTTGCCGATGATCCGGCGGTGGATGCCATCATCAGCGCAGAGCCGAGGAAAACGCCGACGCAGGGGGTAAGTGTTACCGAATATACCGCGCCGAACATTACCGACGAGAAAAAGCTGTTGACGGCAACTTTTTTCCCGCCTCTTCCGAGCAGCATAAAATCGGCACCTTTGATATAGCTTATACCGAGCAGTATCACTATTACGCCGCAAACTATATTTACTATTTTATTGTATCGCATCAGCAATCCGCCAAGTGTGCCCGCAAAAAGTCCCATTGAAGTGAACACCGCGGTAAATCCGATAACAAATCCCAGCGCGCGGGACAGGGTGTGATGCTTTTTGTTTGCGTCGCCGGCAAAATAGGAGATATACACCGGCAGCAGCGGGAGCATACAGGGGGAGATGAAGGAGATCAATCCTTCGAGAAAAGTTATTACATACTGCATATATATTTTTCCTCATTTATTAAATTAAGCAAAACACCGCATCACCGTTCCGATTTGATAATCATCGCGGCAGATACGGCGTTTTAATGCTTTTAAATATTATCTTTCAAAGGTGACCTGTCCAAGCTTTGCTCTTACCGCCTCGGAAATTTCGTCATATACCTGTTGGAAACGGCAGCCACCGCGGTGGCAGGCGATATGGTCGCATTTGCATCCGTGGTCGGGAGAAAGGCAGCGGGAAAAGGTATAGGTTCCCTCCACCGTTTCGATGACGTCACGCAGCGTTATCTCTGCTGCGGGGCGGGCAAGCTCATAGCCGCCCTTTGCGCCTTTATATGAGCGCACTATTCCAGCCGAAACAAGCTTGTGCAGTATTTTAAGGGTAAATCTTGGGGTAACGTCTGTCAATTCGGCAATAACTCCGGCGCCGATTTTGGTCGGCTGGGCCGAAAGGCAATCCACTATGCGGACGGCGTAATCCGCCTCAAGCGTAATATTCATGCGAAGGCTCCTTTATCAATCGAGGAAGTCGCGAAGCTTTTTGGAACGGCTGGGGTGGCGCAGCTTTCTAAGCGCCTTTGCCTCGATCTGTCTGATTCTCTCACGGGTTACCTTAAACTCCTTGCCAACCTCCTCAAGGGTGCGGCTTCTGCCGTCCTCAAGACCGAATCTCAGGCGGAGCACCTTTTCCTCTCTGGGAGTGAGGGTGGAAAGGACTTCGGAGAGCTGCTCGCGAAGCAGGATGTGGGAGGCTGCGTCTGCGGGTGCGGGAGCGTCATCATCGGGGATAAAGTCGCCGAGATGGCTGTCCTCCTCCTCACCGATGGGAGTCTCAAGCGATACCGGCTCCTGAGCGACACGCATGATCTCTCTTACCTTGTCAACGCCCATATCGAGCTCAGCTGCGATCTCCTCGGCGGTAGGCTCGTGGCCGTTTTTATGCAGAAGCTGGGAAGAAACCTTCTTTACCTTGTTGATGGTCTCGACCATATGAACAGGGATTCTGATGGTTCTTGCCTGATCGGCGATGGCGCGGGTGATGGCCTGTCTGATCCACCAAGTAGCGTATGTAGAGAATTTAAAGCCCTTGGTATAGTCGAACTTTTCAACCGCCTTGATAAGACCGAGGTTGCCCTCCTGAATGAGATCAAGGAACTGCATGCCTCTGCCGACGTAGCGCTTTGCGATAGATACAACAAGTCGCAGGTTAGCTTCCGAAAGACGCTTTCTCGCAAGGGGATCGCCGTTTGCCATTCTTACCGCAAGCTCGACCTCTTCCTCGCTGGTGAGCAGCGGAACGCGTCCGATCTCCTTGAGGTATACTTTTACCGGGTCATCGATGCTGATGCCCTCGGTTGCAAGGTTGGTTTCGATGTCGGCCTCGGTGCCGGAAACAAAATCGATATCAGCGGAGGCGGAATAGTTTTCAACTATCTCGACGTTGCTGCTTTCCAACGTTTCGTACAGCTTTTCCATCTGTTCGACGTCAAAATCCAGTTCGTCAAGCGCATCGGTAATCTCGCTGGTGGTGAGTTTGCCCTTCGCCTTACCCTGTTCAATAAGATCCTTTATTACATTCTTTTCCTGTGCTGCCAATGCGTCTTCCTCCTATTTCTTGCCGGCGGCAAGCTGCTCGATATACTCCCTGAGCTGCTGCTCATTCATCGAACCCACCTGTTCATTGGTACGCTGCCGCTGTTTTTCCAATATGATGTCTGCGTACTGCTGCGCCTGCTCGAGCGACGGATTGCTTTGAGAGGCGGTAGCCAAAAGATAGGATATCCTGTTCATCTGCTCTATCGAGAGTTCGGACGAAAGGCTTATCATGTCTAAACTTCGACCCGAATTTATTCGCTCGAGCAGTATACTGTATATACCTTTATTAAAATCGGTGGCAAACTGTTCCGGTTTTATTTTTTCGGAAAGCTTTCTGCCGTAATCGGGGTTTTTCAAAAGCGCCGCGATAAGCTTGTCCTCTGCCAGCGCATACCGCATATTTGCCGAGCGCTGCAGGTCCTGCCTTGCGGCGGGGACGTCCTGTCCGTAGATTTTTAAGTCGGAATCGAATTTTTTCTGCTCTTTTTTCTGACTTCTGCGCCGCAATGAATCCACCTGAGAGGTCATTGCTTCGCGGGAGACGTTGAGCTCCGATGCCGTTTTGCCGAGGTAGTAATCGGCTTCGACACGGTTTGGAATTCTCGACATCAAAATGCAGAATTCCTTTAAAAATCCGACTCTGCCGTCGTCGGTGTCGGGCGGGAATTTACGCCTTATCTTTTCGATGGCATATTCGGTAGAGTTGGAGCTTTCTTCCACCAGTTTATTAAATCTTGCCGCGCCGAATTTTTTGATATATTCGTCGGGGTCCTTTGCGTCGGGGATGGAAAGCACCCTTACCTTTACGCCGGTCTGTTCAAAAAGCTGGTTTGCTCGGGCAGTGGCTTTCTGTCCCGCCTCGTCGGAGTCGTAGCAGATGACCACCTCCTGCGTATACTGCGCAATCAGCCTTGCCTGCTCGGCGGTAAGCGCCGTTCCCAGCGTTGCGACGGCGTTGTCAAATCCCGCCTGATGCACCGAGATGGCGTCCATATAGCCCTCGCAGAGCATCAATCTCGGCTGTTTGGTGGCCTTTGCAAGGTTCATGGCGAAAAGTCCGCGGGATTTTTTAAATACGGGAGTATCGGCGCTGTTTAGATATTTAGGTCTGCCATCCCCCATTATTCTTCCGCCGAAGCCGATGACGCCGCCGCGCAGGTCGATTATCGGAAACATTACGCGGTCACGGAACTGGTCGTAGCTTCTGCCCTTTTCGCTCTTTCTGATGACGGCGGCCTCCAGCATCTCATACTCGGTAAAACCCTTTGCAAGCAGATGCTTTTTAAGGGCATCCCACTCTTCGGGGGCGTAGCCCAAGCCGAACCGCCTTATCGTTTTATCGCTTAATCCGCGGGAGCGCAGATACTGCAAGCCTTTGGCTCCCTTTGGGGAGATGAGCGTCGCATGGAAAAATCGCGCCGCCTCGCGGTTTAATTCGAGAATTCTTACCTTCAGCTTTGCGGTCTGGTCGTTTTCGGCATCCTCCGGCATCGGCATTCCCGTCTTTTGGGCAAGGAATCGAATAGCCTCGGTGTATTCCAGATGCTCTGCCATGCGGACAAAGGTGACGATGTCGCCGCCCGCTCCGCAGCCGAAGCAGAAGAAAGAGCCGTTTTCGGGATAGACCACAAAGGATGGCGTCTTTTCGGAATGGAAGGGGCAAAGTCCCTTTAGGTTTCTGCCCGTTCTTTTAAGGTTGGTATAGGGCGAAACGATGGATTCGATGTCACAGCGGTTTTTTAATTCCTCTATAAAGCTGTCGGGTATCATCGTTTCACCTCCCTTAAACTACAAATCTAAAATTATCTGCCCCAGGATCGGGGAATAAAAATGCCGTTGTAAACTTCCACTGCGTAACCGTCGGTCATGCCCGAAATATAGTCACAGACAACTCGGTCGACGTCGGTATCCTCCAGCATGGCACGGTACTCGGCGGGCAGCTTTTCGGGATGAGCCACAAAATAGCTGTACATTCCCTGAAGCATGAGATGCGCCTTGCTCTCCTCGCCCTTTGCGATGGGATTGCGGTAAACCGCCTCGAACATAAACTCCCGCAGCGCGGTAAAGGCTTTTTGCACATCGGGCGCCATGCGGATGTCATCGCCGCTGTTTTGTACCAGCGATTCGACAAAGTTATTGATACGCTCGCCGCGGCTTCTGCCGACGCTGTATTTTACCTCCCACGGGATGTCGTCCTCGCTTATCAGCTTGGCTCTGACAGCATCCTCAAAATCGTGGTTCATATAGGCTATCTTGTCGGCAAAGCGGACTATTCTGCCTTCAAGGGTATCGGCGTCCGGGCCTCCGGTATGGCAGGCGATGCCGTTTTGCACCTGAAGGGTGAGATTTAACCCCTTTCCACCGTTTTCAAGCACTCTTACCACTCTTACGCTCTGCTCGGTGTGACGGAATCCGTGGGAACAACACTCGTTGAGCGCTCGCTCGCCTGCATGTCCGTAAGGGGTGTGACCCAAATCATGTCCAAGCGCGATAGCCTCGGTGAGGTCTTCGTTGAGCCTAAGCGCCTTTGCCACCGTTCTGGCTATCTGCGAAACCTCCAGCGTGTGGGTAAGGCGGGTGCGGTAGTGGTCGCCTTCGGGGGAAAGAAATACCTGAGTTTTATGTTTTAAGCGTCTAAACGCCTTGGAATGTATTATCTTATCACGGTCGCGGCAAAACGCTGTGCGGATAGTGCAGGGCTCCATATAGGATTCACGCTTTGCCTCGCAGGAAAGTGCCGCCAGCGGCGAAAGTATTGACTTTTCAAGCTGTTCGGCCTGTTCACGTATAGTCATATCAAAAACCGCCTTTTGATTCTGTCACTTTTTAAAACACTTTCTATATTAATTATACTTAAAAAGCCACAAAACTCCTTTTTTAGGAGAAAATTTTTTGAAAATTGTTGTTTTACGCCTTCATCGGAGCAACAACATCGCCGATTATCTCCATCGGCACCGTTCCGCTGGTAGCCTGAGTGAGCGCTTTTTCAAAGTTTTCGACATCCCCGCAGCGAAGTCTTGCTGTCATGGTGACAAATTCGCCAAAATCGGTGTCGAGTATTTGCGCCTTGTTTTCGGGCAACAGACGTTCCATCATGCCGTATCGGGAGTAATCGACCACTATCTTTATATCGGTGCAGGCACAGATAGTAACGCGCTCCGCCGCTCCTACCGCCAGCGCGGCACCGCCCGAATAGGCACGGGTAAGTCCGCCCGCACCAAGCAATATGCCGCCGAAATAGCGGGTGACCGCAACGCAGACATCTACGATGCCGGAGCGCTTTATAACCTCCAGCACCGGCTGACCTCCCGTTCCCTGCGGCTCGCCGTCATCGGAATAGCGGCAGACGCCGTCTTTGAGCAGATAGGCATAGACGGTGTGGCGCGCATCGTAAAAACGCTCGCGGCGCTCGGCGATAAACGTCATTGCCTCTTCGGGGGTGGTAACCGGCCTTATGGCGCAGATAAAGCGGGAGCGCTTTTCGGTAAATTCGGTTTCGGCCTCTGTTAAAACAGTGTCATAATCCTTCAAAATTCATCCCGCCTTTTCAAAATTTCTTAATAAAAATCGGTAATATCACAATAAGGGCGATGCATTTGCATCGCCCTTACAGTTGAGCTGTGGGTAATTTTTACTTGTTGCCCAGACCAAACTTCTTGTTGAAACGATCAACACGACCGCCGGTGTCAACCAGCTTCTGTCTGCCGGTGAAGAAAGGATGACATTTGGAGCAAATTTCTACTCTGATATCCTTCTTGGTAGAGCCGGTCTCTATAACCTCGCCGCAAGCGCAACGAATGGTGGTCTGTTCATACTTGGGGTGAATTCCCTCTTTCACTACTGTCACCTCTTTCTTATCCTGTTACAAGTGCGTTATCTATATTATCACAACGCCATCTTAAATGCAAGGGTTTTTTTATCTTTTTTAAGACAAATTAAGCGATACCGAGCAGTTTTCTTGCTTCTTCTTTAAGTTTCGCGGTCATTTCAAGGGCATCTTCAAGATTTTCGCCGATAACCATATAGTAAACCTTAAGCTTGGGCTCAGTGCCGGAGGGACGAACGATAACGTAGTTTCCGCTTTCAAGCTGAAGCGACAGCACATCGGAGGAAGGAAGATCGATCTTTTCGCTTGCTTCGCCCTCGGTGCGGATGCCTGCACGGTAATCGCAGCGGCAGACGACCTTTTCGCCGTTGAATTCAGCGGGAGGCGCCGCAAACAGTCCATCCATGATGGATGCCATCTTCTTCATGCCATCAGCGCCCGCAAAGGTGAAGTTATCTTCACCGGTGTAGTAGTAGCCATACTTATTATAAAGATCCTGAACGGCGTCGTAGAGGGTCTTGCCCTGGCGCTTATAGTTTGCGGCCATCTCGGCAATAAGCATAGCCGATGCAACGGCGTCCTTTTCGCGGATGTAAGAGCCTGCAAGATAGCCGCAGCTCTGCTCAAATCCAAAGATGAAGCGGTTTTCGCAGCCCTGCTTTTCAAGGCGGAAAATCTGGTCACCGATATATTTGAATCCGGTGAGAACGTCTCTGACTTCTACGTTATAGTTCTTTGCTACCGCGTCGGCAAGCTTGGTGGTAACAACGGTTTTAACCATTACGGGGTCTTTAGGCATGGTGCCGGTGCGGGTGCGGTATTCGGCAATATATTCCGCCATAAGTGCTCCGACTTCGTTGCCGGTGAGAAGCACGTAATCATCGCCGTTTTTGGAAGCTACGCCGAGGCGGTCGGCATCGGGGTCGGTAGCGATAAGCAGATCGCAGCCGTTTTCCTTGGCAGTCTTGATTCCCTCTTCCAGCGCCTTGGGCATCTCGGGGTTGGGATAGGG
>JAFQAX010000092.1 GCA_017399785.1 Oscillospiraceae bacterium
CCGTTTAGGCTCCATTTTTTGCAAAACGCTTAAAGACCTTACCAGTAAAGTAACCGTTAAAGCCAAAAAACGCATATTCAGCAAAAAACATTACGTTAGTCATCTTATAATCCTCGTTTATCAAAACGGATATCCGTCTGATTTTTTCTGATTATATACCTGCAAAAACAATTTGTCAATATACCATTTTACCAAAGCAAAGCAATAATCACTTGAAATCTTTGAGTTCCTCGGTTAGAACGGCATAACGCTCTATCTTGACCTGATCAGCTCTGAATCCGGTGGTCTGCGCAAGCGCGTCAAGCGCAAGAGTGGGATTAAGATTAATTTCCACACCCGCACGGCAGCGAAGATTTACAAGTAAACCGTTTTCGATATCTTCAATCGACAAAAGCTGCATCATATGTTTAATATCAACTGTCTTTATTCCCTTTTTGCTGCGTTTTTCAGTAGGTATCTCAGGCAGCGCAAAGAATTTATCCAGCGCTTCCCTTCCTTCTGCTGTGCGGCAGCGGATATAAAGACGGTAATCTGCCCACATGATCTCCTTCGGCTGCATCACTGGAGCAGCTGCTGATATCGCGCGCAATCCCTCAGGCATGGCGTCATTAAGTCTGGTAACGATTTCTTCATAAGGGACATCTTCCAGCATTTTTACTTCCATAGCTTCGCAAAGTCCGGTAGTTCCAAGCGAAAGCGGCAGTGCAAAGGTCATGTAAAGGTGGGGATGGAATCCCTCGGTATACCAAACCGGCAGCCCGCTGCGGCAAAGGGCACGGCTCATGGCGCGGGTAAGGTCAAGATGAGAGGTATAGATAGCTCTGCCCGACTTAGTGAAAAATATTCTTACCATATTTACAGACATTTGCAAACACCTCCGGTAAGGCGCTGTGCTCCGCAGCCGTTGCATCCGACAAAGCAGCTGGGGGTAGTAGTGCCCTCCATTGCCTTTTTATGTTCTCTTATAAAGAAGGACTTAGTCACGCCGTAATCAAGGTGATCCCAAGGCATTACTTCGTCATAATAGCGGCGGCGGTAAGCATAGAAATCGGGACTTACACCGCTCTCTTCAAACGCCTCATTCCATGCGTCGGGCTTAAAGTGGTTCTCCCATCCGTCAAGGCGGCTTCCCTTTCTGAATGCACCTTCAACTACTGCACACAGACGTCTGTCGCCTCTTGCAAGAGCTGCCTCCAGCACACTGGTGGTAGAATCGTGATAGCTTACCGAGATTTTCTTGGAACGAACGCAGGAAAGCAGATACTTCTGCTTTTCACGAAGTTCATCCATAGTTGCCTGCGGCTCAAACTCAAAGGGAGTGTAAGGTTTGGGAACAAAGCATGCTACGCTGATATTTACGCTGACCGACTTGCCCTTGGGACGCTCGGGCATGCTGTAAAACAGATCTACTACCTTCTGGGCGAGATCAGCTATACCCTTAATGTCATCGTTAGTCTCGGTGGGGAGACCCATCATAAAATAGAGTTTAACGGCAGTGTATCCCCCCGCGAACGCGGTGCGGCAGGTTTTAAGTACGTCTTCTTCGGTTATATTTTTGTTGATAACGTCGCGCAGACGCTGAGTTCCTGCCTCGGGCGCAAAGGTAAGACCCGATTTACGAACGCGGTCGATCTTCTCCATAAGTTCCTTGGAGAAGTTGTCTATTCTCAAGCTGGGCAGTGAGAGATTTACATGGCGCGCCTCAGTCCAATCAAGCAGGTTGTCAAGCAGCGGCTCAAGTCCGCAGTAATCGCTTGTAGAAAGCGAAGTAAGGCCGAGCTCATCATAGCCGGTAGAGGTTATGAGATTTTTGGCATCCTTCGCAACCGTTTCAGGTGATTTTTCTCTAATGGGACGGTAAAGGAATCCCGCCTGACAGAAACGGCAGCCGCGGTTACAGCCGCGGAAAAGCTCGACAGCGGCGCGGTCATGAACTATCTCAATGAATGGAACAACAAAGGTTTCAGGATAATAAACCTTGTCAAGATCGGTAACAACTCGCTTCTGTACTACTTCGGGGGCGCCATCGTGCGGAACCATGGCCTTGATGGTATTATCCTCGTTATATTCAACGGTATAAAGCGAAGGGACATACATTCCGGGAATCTGTGCTGCACGGCGGAGTATCTCAGCCTTATCCCAGCCCTCTTTCTTCGCCTTGATGCAAAGGTCGAAAAGCTCATCCGAAATTTCCTCGCCCTCACCAAGCGAAACAAGATCGACGAAATCGGCGATAGGCTCTGGGTTGGATGCGCAGGGTCCGCCGATCACAACCAGCGGGAAGGGGTCTTTACGGTCTGCCGCTCTTATAGGCAGTCCGGCAAGATCAATCATGTTCAAAACTTCGGTATAGCACATCTCATACTGAAGAGTGAATGCAATAAGGTCAAACTCCTTGACGGGATCAAGGCTTTCAAGCGCAAAAAGCGGAACGCCCATCTCCTCCATTACCTGCTGCATATCGGTATCCGGAGCAAAAACGCGCTCACACCAGACGTCATCGCGACGGTTTGCGTGACCGTAAAGTATTTTCATTCCGAGATGGCTCATGCCAACCTCGTAGAGATCAGGGAAACAAAAAGCATACCGCAGCATTCCGGGTTTTAATTCTTTAACAACTGCGCCCATCTCGCCCGCTGTATATCGTGCGGGCTTTTGAACCTGCGAAAGCAGCAGGTCAAGCTGATCTAAAGTCATATCTAAATCTCCTTCTGCCGATTTGTTTTTCGGCGTTTGGTCAGTTTTCTGCAAGCGATTCTACCAGCGCTGCATCAGGATCGATTATCGCGGTAGTGTAATTATCGTATATAACCATTCCCGGTTTTTTAGCGGGATGCTTTTTAACATTCCTTATGGTGGTGTAATCCACCGGAACCTTTGCCGAATTTCTCGCCGTCGAGTTATAGGCGGCGATCACTGCAGCTTCAAACAGAGTTTGGTTAGGCACTTCTCTTCCCTCGGTCTGTATAACAACATGAGATCCCGCCATTTTTTGAACGTGAAACCAGATATCGTTTCCACGGCTTTCTTTAAGGGTAAGCTTGTCATTCTGGATGTTGTTTCGTCCGCAAAGAATAGTAAATCCGTCACTGGAAAGATATTTCATAGGCGGCAGCTTCTGTTCCTGCTTTCTTTTGCCGTTAGGCAGATTGGATTTGATATATCCGCCCTCGGCAAGCTCGGCTCTTATTGCTGAAAGCTCCGCTTCTGTTCTCGCTCTGTTCATAAGGTCATAGACGCTGTCAAGATAGGAAAGTTCCTGTTCGCCCTGCTCTATCATCTCGAGCAGCATTTTTTCGGCGGTATCAGCCTTTCGGTATTCTTTATAATATCGCTGAATATTTTGTGCAGGGGTAAGTCTTGTATCAAGCTCTATCGTTATTTCCGGGCAGTTTTCTTCAAAATAGTCCTCGAGTACGATATTTTTCATGCCCTTTTCAAGGCGATAAATATTGGCAGAAAGCAAATCGCCCATTCGGCGCAGACTGTCGCGGTTTTTACACTGCAGCAATTCTTCTTTTTGCGCACAAAGCTTACGCTCGATGCGCTCTATTCTCGAAGTAAGCAATTTCGAAAAATCGCTCATCTTCTGCTTCATGCGGTCGGCTGCATCCTTTTCTCCGTAGAATGCATCCAGCATCTCGGATATACTTTCAAAGCTGCGCAGCTGTCCCGCCGTACCGTACTGCCCCAGTTCGATAAAGGAAAAATCCTTAGGCACACCGTTTAGTGCAACCATTGTAGGGGCACACTGACCGTCCTTTATCATCTCTGCCACTTGATCGAGCTGACTTTGGATATTGGCGTAATCCTGCTCGGTCAACTCGCTTCTCGGCTTGGAAACTCCGCCCATAGCACGGTGGATGATTTCTCTGGAAAGCAGCGGCGACGCACCTTCCAGCACTTCCTGCAGCAGCTTTGTCGCATCAATATCTCGCGGTGAATATTTCATCGCCTCAATCACCGCAGCAGAGCCTTCTTTGATCAGATTTGTCTTGGTCTGAGGTGGCGGATCCTGATATTTAAGTCCCGGCAAAATCTGGCGCAGTGAAGACTTATCAGCGCCAACTCGCTTTATCGAATCTATGATTCTTCCGTCGGGACCGACAAGGATAATATTGGAGTATCTGCCCATTACCTCCGCCGCAATAGTGACAGTAACGGTATCCCCAAGCTCGTTGGTCGTTTCAAAATCCAGCATCAAAACTCGCTCAAAACCGGGCTGACGTATATTTACCAGTCTTGCTCCGGTAAGCCACTTGCGCATCAGCATGCAAAACATCGGCGGCTGTTTTGGGTTTTCTGCCGACAGATTGGTGATATGCACCCTGGGAGTTTCGGCTCTGGCGCAAAGCAAAAGTTTTTTGTTCCCTCCGCGGTTGCGTACCGCAATCACCAGTTCCTCTTTTACCGGCTGATATATCTTTTCAATTTTGGCGTTTTCAAGCTCTTTGAAAAGCTCCAGCCGCAGCAGCGACAGTGTAATTCCATCAAGCGCCATCTATTATTATCTCCTCTCGATAACCGGAGCTATTTTTTCAATAAGTTGAGTCAAAGCCTTTTCACGCTCGGCATTGCCAAAACTTGCGCCCTTGCGCTGCTTTTCCAATTCCGACAAAGTGCGTTTTAAATATCTTTCAGCCTCATCGGAACTGTCTTTGAAAAGCTCTCCGATATATACATAAGGGTCGTATTCGTCTATATCTTTATTTTCGCCGATAAAAACGGCCGAAATAACTGTGTAATCATGACCCGCTGAACTGCAGGCCTTTTCTTTTTCGATAGAAAATCCGTTTTGTAAAAGCCATCTTCTTAAGTAAGGAGCACGGCTCATCGGCTGAAGGATTAAATGCTTTCCCTCAAAGCTTTTCCATCCGCTGTTTTCTATTATTGAGGCAATAAGTTCTCCGCCCATTCCGGCAATTGCAATATCGTCAACTTCGTTTTCCTGGATCGGCTCCAAACCACTGCCAAGGCGGCAAGATATCTTATCGTTGAGCCCGCTTTTGGCAACTTCGGCAATTGCGTTATCAAGCGGCCCTTTATTTATATCGCAAGCTACACCGCCTGTTATAATGCCGTCGCAGGCAAGTGAAGTTATAAGATAACCGTGATCGCAGCCAACATCGGCAAGTCGTGTTTCGCTGCGCACCATAAGCGCTATTGTTTTTAATCTGGAATCAAGATTATCGATATGCTTCAAGATAAGTTACCTCTTTTACTCCCAAGTTGACATACATTATAAATTATATCATATTATCTTATTATTTTCTACTGCACTGCAATCTGTTTAGACATAAAAAATAAGCCGCCAAAAGGCGGCTTATTCTTGACAAGAGTTTAAATTACTCCTGCTTCATCTTAGCGAAGCACTCGCTGCAGTATACAGGGCGGTCCTCACGGGGCTTGAAAGGAACCTTGGCTTCCTTGCCGCACTCTGCGCAGACAGCGGTGAACATTTCTCTCTCCGGTCTGGAAGCGTTCTTGCGGGCGTCGCGGCAGGGCTTGCAGCGCTGGGGCTCGTTTACGAAACCGCGCTCTGCGTAGAATTCCTGCTCACCGGCGGTGAAAACGAACTCGTTACCGCACTCTTTGCACTTAAGGGTCTTGTCTTCGTACATGTCTTTTACCTCGCTTATGGATTTGATTTTACCCGCAGCTTGCCGGAGACCAAGGGGATCGCCAGGTTTAACTAAGGGTATGATAATAATATCTGTAAGCCTTGCGGCATACATTCAAAATTTTACATCACGCAGCTTGTTCTTGGCACGGCAAAGTGCGTTGTCAACCGTTTTCTCGCTTGCATTAACTGCCCCAGCTATCTGCCTGTAAGAATGACCGGACAAATAAAGCCTTAGCACCTTTGCCTCCAAAACAGAAAGCTTTTTAACAGCAGCCTCAAGCCATCTTTCAGCAACATCGTCGCTTAAAACGATCTCCTGAGGATCAGCTTTTATGTCTGGCGATTCCTGATTTTCATCAAGGCTAACCATTTCGGTTCTCTTAACCGCCAAGCTTACGGCAGACTTCATTCTGTTGGTAATGCAGACATATGCAAACGTTTCAAAAGAAGCACCGCGTGATTCATCGTATGAGCGTATTGCGGAAAGCAATCCTATAAGCCCCTCCTGAACAAGGTCGTCCGCTTCGACTCCCTTTTCACGAAAAGCATTGGCCCGGCTCCTTACCAGCGGAAGCCATTTTTGAAGCTTTGTATCCTCGCCGCCGACATTTCTATCTATTGAAGCCTTTGTCATAATGCCTCCAAGCCAAGTCGCTATACTCGTTTATAGTATATGATTTTCAGGTCTTTGTCAATAGAAGTTAATAGTATTAGACATCCAAAATTTTGCTTTATACAACGGGGTTTTACAGCTTTAGACAGTTTGTTTTTGGGTATCCCAAAATATTCTCCATATTTTAATAATCTGTGAATTTAATCAGTATTGCTTGACTGAATATTTTTATCGCTATACCATAAATGTTATCACAAAAGAAACACATATTTTTGCTTAAATATATATTTAAGGAAATAATACTATAATAATTATTACCTATTTCACCGCATAAGAGGTGTTGATATGATAAAAAAATTATCCAAAAGTATACGCCAATATAAGTCAATCGCCATTCTTACTCCGTTTTTTGTTGCGCTTGAGGTAGCTGCCGAGATAATCATCCCACTATTAGTCGCAAAACTCATCGATTTTGGAATCGATTTAGGAGATATGGACGCCGTTTTACATTACGGATTTCTGCTGCTAATTGGTGCTGCGGCACAGTTTGCCTTCGGAACGCTATCCGGTTTTACAGCGGCACGTGCTTCCACAGGGTTTGCTTCTAATCTGCGAAGCGACATGTATAACAACGTTCAAACCTTCTCGTTTTCAAACATAGATAAGTTTTCCGCGGCTTCAATCGTAACGCGCCTTACCACCGACGTTGCAAACGTACAGATGGCATTTATGATGATAACACGCATGGCAGTACGGAGCCCTTTGATGCTTATCTTCTCGCTTGCCGCAGCGTTCCGTATAAACGCCAAAATCTCACTGGTATTTTTTGCCTGCATCCCCTTGCTTGGAACTTTTCTGGCAATAATAATGAGACACGCTCATCCCACTTTCAGAAAGGTATTTTCAACTTACGACGAGCTCAACGGCGTTGTCGAGGAAAACCTTAGAGGTATAAGAGTTGTAAAAGCATTTGACAGGGCGGAATTTGAAAAGCAGAAGTTTGGGGTCATATCAGATAAAATATATAATCTTTTTGTAAAAGCAGAGCGTTTGGTAATGCTCAATATGCCGGTAATGCAGCTTTGTATGTACGGCTGCATGCTATTGGTTTCCTGGCTTGGCGCGAGGGCGATAGTCTCCGGCAGAAACGATTCCGCCGCAGGACTTACCACCGGTGAGCTTATGATACTGATAACCTACGCCACACAAATTCTTATGAGCCTTATGATGCTCTCCATGATATTCGTTATGCTTACTATGGCCCGCTCCGCAGGTGAGAGAATAGTTGAAATTCTTGATGAAAATGCCGATATAGTAAATGGGAACGCACCAATAGTAAATGTTCCTAATGGAGAAATTGTATTTGATGACGTCAGCTTTCACTACGCTGACAAATCAGATAAGCCTGTTCTGCAAAATATTTCGCTGACAATTCCATCCGGCAGCACCGTTGGAATAATAGGCGCTACCGGATCGGCAAAATCCACATTTGTCCAGCTTATCCCCAGACTTTATGACGTTTCCAAAGGATCGGTAAAGGTCGGTGGAATCAACGTAAGGGAGTACGATCTGACCGCACTGCGCAACAGTGTGGCCATGGTTTTACAGAAAAATATACTGTTTTCCGGCACGGTAAAAGATAACCTTCGATGGGGCAACGATGATGCTGATGAATCGGAAATGATAAACGCCTGCCGCATGGCACAAGCCGATGAGTTTATCCAAAAC
>JAFQAX010000093.1 GCA_017399785.1 Oscillospiraceae bacterium
AACCTGAAGTTTACATATAGAAACGGCGAATTGGTGGTATGTTTCTGCTCGGTGTTCTATAATTTAAGCAACGCAGCGTTAGAAAACATAAGGAGAAATGATTATGACACTTGGCGAAAAGCTATCAAAATTAAGAAAAGAGTATAACTACACGCAGGAACAGCTTGCCGATATACTTGGCGTTTCCCGTCAGTCAATCAGTAAATGGGAATCTGACATTGCATATCCCGAAACTGACAAATTAGTAAAAATGGGAAAGCTCTTTGATTGTTCAATGGATTATCTTCTTAAAGAGGATATATCTGAAAAACAAGGTTTACAACCTACTGAGAGAGAAAGCCTTTGGGATAAACTGAAATTGCAGATTCACGAACGCAAGAGCGAAAAGATGATTTTCGGTATGCCTCTTTACCACATTGGAAGAAATGCACACGGCTTCTTTGCAATTGGATTAAAAGCTCGTGGAATATTTTCGTTTGGTCTGATGTCACGAGGTGTTTTCTCGTTCGGTCTGCTCTCTCTTGGAGTCGTTTCGATTGGCCTATTGTCACTTGGCTTGATTTCCGCAGGTGTATTCTCAGCCGGACTGCTTGCAGTCGGTTCGATTGCTATCGGATTATTTGCTGCCGGTGCAATCAGTGTAGGACTGATATCTTTTGGAGCACTTTCGGTTGGGTGCTTCTCAACAGGTGCGCTTGCTATCGGTAAATATGCCGCCGTTGGCGACCACGCCTACGCTATGATTGCAATCGGTCAAACAGTGGCAGACGGAAGCGTTTTCAGCCACATCGGAGATCTGACAACGGCAGATATACCGAAGGTTGTAGAATGGCTTGACGGCAACGTTCCGTCTTGGCTCGGTTGGGCAAAAGAGATTTTCAAATTTTATATTCAATAAATTCCAATTTGGCGAACAGCTCTGCTACAATACTTTTGGTCGTTCTTACCCCATCTTATACACCGTTTAGTCGCTCTTTCGCATAAAAAAACACCGCGTTTGTACGCGGTGTTTTTGTGTGAAAATCAGTTTTTATGAGGGAAAAAGCCGTTTGCGCAGCGCGGGATCTATGCGGCGCATAATAACATTGGTCAGCAGGGTCAGAATCTCTGCTGCTATGAGTATGACGATCGTGGTGCCGCAGAGAAGTGCCAATACAGGAAGGGGTTTTACAGGGCTCATATTTTTTAGGATTATTAGAATGATTACATGATGTGTCAGGAATACCGCATAAGAAATACGGGAGAGATGACTAAATGCGGTGCTCACGATGCGGTTTTTCATTATAAGCCTGCCTGCAGTATAAAGAGAAATAAAAAGCAGGACACCGGTTAGGTGAAAGACAATGCTGGTAGGAATCGGAAGTTCGAATATGAACAAAATAAGGCAGCCTGCTATGCAGGGGATAGCGCAATAGGGGCGATCAAATATGTGCCTGTATTTTATGAAAAACATGCCGGTTACAAAGCACATTGAAATAGAAGTTATTGATCTGAAAGGATAAGGATTGACAATCGGGATATTCAGTGTGAGAATAAACAGAACTGTTACCCCGATAAAAGTGAGAACAGGCTTCTTTTTGAAGAAAAAGAGGATCAGCGGAAAGATAATATACAGAATTATAATCGCACCAGTAAACCATTCGCCCAGATTGTATGCAACGGGCACAACCCCGGTCAAGTAACCATCCAGGCCTAGTAGAGTAAATACATATTTCAACGGGTTGCCGCGGAAAAGAATGTTGCGTGCTGATATCATTTTTATAATTTCCACAGAAAAAAAGGATAGGAAATACATAGGGAAGATGGACATCCACCGCTTGTAATAATATAGACCTAAGGAAGATTTACCGTTTCCGAGACTGTCAGAATAGTTGTAATACAGCGATGCGCCGGAGAGCATAAAAAATGCGACAACGAGAGCGCTGCCCCAGTCACCATTTGCAAAGGCAAAAAAGGGAAGGTAAGCATCTTCGGCCAGATGGCATGAAAAGTGGTAAAAAACAATGCCAAATGTACAAAGTACACGAATAAAGTCAAAGGATGGAATAGGGGGCTTTTTCATAGCTAAGGGTTCCTCCTTGTAAGTTCCGAAGGATTTATACAAATATTATACACAAGATAAAAATGCTTTACAAGGGAAGAAATAACAAAAAAAGGCCACCGGTATTGCCGGTGGCCTTTTAAATGGTTTTTGTTAGCTCAGCATCGCGTTGCCGATTACGGCCAGCGCATATTCCATGCCGTGGTAGTAGTAGCATACGTTGTTGAACTCAAAGCGCAGGAACTGTACGTTTTCCACATTTACGCGGATGGGCAGCGGCGCATCGTAAGCGCTGAAGCCGGATACGCAGCCCAGGTACTGGTTATCGGCGTAGATGGAAATGGAGGCGGTGTTCCACTGGTGGTCGTGGCCGTTCTGAAGGGCGAAGGCAGGGATGTAAACGGTGGCGTTCAGGGTTTTATAATTGCCGCCCAGGCGGTATTCGATCATGCCTTCACAGGTATTGGAATAGATCAGGCTGGAATACTGGTTGCCGTAACCGTCCTGAGCGAAGAGATCAGAGGAATTGCCTTCGATGATGCGGTCTTCCTTGGTAAAATTGCCGATGGAAGTCAGGCTGGTGCCGGCGGAATAGATATTATCGTTCCATGCGCCGTAGGTCTGGGCGTTTGCCATGCCGAGGGAGATAACCATAAGCAGTACCAGCAGTAAACCGAGCGTGCGTTTCATAAAAAATATCTCCTTGCTTTATTGTGGTGTTTCCATGGCTTTAAGACGGAATTTCCGGGTAAAAGGTTCCCAAATCCCGGAAAATTTCACATGGAACCATTTTCTGCCACCGCGCGTCTAAAATTCGAGGTGAAGCGTTTTATGAAATACGGCAGGGGCGATATCGTACGGATGGTCATCATGGTACTTATGCCGGTTCTGGCGCTAGGCTATCTGTATTACAGCCTTGAAACCTATCACCGCGTGGTCCACAGCGACGCCGGCTTTCTGGTGGGCGCCTGCGCCCTCGGCTGCATCGTTGTGAATTTCATCCTGTGGCTCAAAAACCGCAG
>JAFQAX010000006.1 GCA_017399785.1 Oscillospiraceae bacterium
CATTAGGGTATAATTTTATTTGATTGAAAAAAATTAAGGCACAAGATTTTACTCGTATGCCTTAATTTTTATGCCATAATTCGAACCATTAGGTCTTGCCATTGATTCTCTCGAAGCAACATGTGCCGTTTCTTCCTAAATTTCTTGACGTATTCAACCAATAAGGTTTTTTTAATCCCTTTACGCTTACACTTTTCAAAAAAAATAGAAAAGGTCAAACGTCCACGTTTGGGGACATCTGACCTCTTTTGTAAAAATATTTAGTTTAATTTTTATTTAAGCCAAATCTACGGGTTAAAAGCACTTCTTTCCAATGCGTTTCCCTTGAAATTATGTATTCATTACCTAAATTCATATTACAAACTTCTAAAATCGAATATTTGAAATTATATTTATATTCTTCCCCGTTGAATTTCAAAAGCTCTTTAAGTTCAACGTTTCCACCATGTCCGTCTTTTGCATAATTCGCCCAACGTTGCCAAATACACTCATCACCATAAGCACTACCTACATATTGTTTACCCGTCAGTGTGTCTACAATTAAATAAATCCCTTTTACGTTAGATAATGCAGATTTCCAAGATATAATATTGTCCGATACAATACGTTTTAATGTTTTATGGTCTATATTAACTTGGTCAAACCCTAAAAAATCGGTCAAGGCTACTCGTTTATCTAAAATATGCGACAATGGCATTTTAGCAATCGGCTCACCATTTTTAGGGACTAATTCTAAAACCGGATAAGATGCACGGAATTCTTTCTTAAATCTAAAAAAAGCTCTACCTATATAATCGCTTGCCTTATCGGTTAATTCCGTTTCATATTTCCAACCTTTCCAGCCCGTATCCCTTTCAATCGGAATAGGTGGCACAGGTAAAACTTTATATACACCACCAAACATCCAAATATCTTTATCGTAATAAATTAAGGACAAAATATAATCTCTTCCAAAATTTTTATTTGTCTGACATTCTTGCCACTCCTGAAACTCACCAATCAAAAAGGCGTTATAAGGTTCCTTTTTATCGTTTGATCCAGTAGCAAAATGCACTTTATAATCGCAGAAATTCTCTTCCTTAATCCCTAATAATTCATGTAAAGGTATCATTTGTATTCCTCTTTTCTACTTCTATTTTTTGATTACAATCGCATTTTCGCTTAGCTATATCTTCTGCGGGTCTAGGCGCATTTTTTTACACCATATATGGAATTTCTCTTTCGCGGCACGCTTAACGCCCTCGCCAAGTCTCGAGGGAATACAAACGTAATCGGAAATTAACGCGCTCGCTTTTTTCATCGTTTCCGTATATTGAAACTCAAATCGATAAGAACCCGTGTCATAGCGCTTAAACAATTTGAAAAACTGCGATTTTCCGTAAGGTTTTTTACCTGCGGCTAACGTTCTTTTATAATATCTACGCCACATTACGAAAACCGTAAGTCCTCTCTTCTTTTTATCCTTTTCAAGCGCAATAAAATCGGGCTCTTCGTAGCCACTTCTACGCACGCGCTTGGGATAAAGCCTTTCAAGCAATTGAATATCCGACAGTAATTCAAAGGCACGCTCGTCAATACCACATTCTTTTGCTCTTTTAATCGTTTTCAAAACGGTTGTACGCGAACATTCGCAGAGCTTAGCGATTTGCGTCGTCGTGTTTCCCCTATAATGATACTGTAAAATAGCTCTGTAATTGGTCATTTTGCCTTTTTCTACCCTTTTTTGCTTGAATTTCTATTTATGTATATTATACCACACAAAAAATTAAAAGTAAAGTGTTCAACTTAAGTGGAATAAAAGTTTTTTTGACGATTTTTCGGCTTATTTTTTACCCAAAAAACGTAAAAATTGAGCCTAATATTATTTTTTTACCACTGAACAGCTTTGGATGCCGTAATATTTAAAGCATTCTATCGAGTGACTGTCTATCCTCTCACCGCATACAAGGATAGGCACTGCGGGCGGGCAGCCGACCGTTGCGGCTGCCAGAATTCTGCCGTGACAGTTTTCTGTCGGCAGTATCTCGGCGGCGGAAAGTGCCGCATCGCGTATCGACATCACCCGCTCGGCTTTCATAAGCTTTGGCGGACTGTCTTTTATCGGCGATTTAGGTGAAATGCTGAACATCGCACGCTTCAGCTTTTCAAGTCCTGCTTCTCCCGTTTCAGGGGTGAGCATCAATACGATGTAATCGGGATCTGAAAACTCGCTGACTATTCCATGCCGTAAAAGCAGGTCGGCGATTTGTTTGCCGGTATACCCGTAATCCTTTGCCGAAACGGTGATTTTAAGCGATTCGCCTCCGCGGAGGATAAATCCGTAAGCAGTCAGCTCATCTTTTAGCTTTTCAACCTGTGCGATAAACGCCGAAAGCTTTTGCGGATAATCGCAGAGGTAGGCGTTTGCCGCATCCAGCGATTGCATTATCAGGTAAGACGGACTGGTTGAGCCGAACAGCGCCAGCGCGTTTTTTGCCTGATTGCCAAGCAGCTTATCCATCTGTTCGGAAAGATGCAGGTATGCTCCGCCTGTCAATACAGGCAGCGTTTTGTGGGCAGAATCGCAGCAGAGGTCGGCGCCAAGATCTATCGGGTGCTGTGATTTTGGCAGAAACTTGAGATATGCTCCGTGGGCGTTATCGACCAGCAGCAACACGCCGTGCTTACGGCAGACCGCAGCAAGCGAAGCCACATCCGCAACGTTGCCAAGATAATCGGGGCTGGTTATGTAAACGGCGGTCGGCTTTTTTACCGCATCGGAAAGTGCCTGCTCCAAACCTTCGGCGGAGATGTCGCAGCATAGGTAATTATCGGCTGTCTCGGGATAGAGCCACTCAACTTCTAAATCCAGCAGCGCAGCGGCGCTGAGGAAGGTTTTGTGGGCGTTTCTCGCGGCGAAGATAGGCGGAGCTTTTCCCTCCTGCTTAGCCTTGAGCATGGCAAGATAAAGCATCGCGCGGATGCACTGGGAAGAGCCTTCGGTAGAGTAGAAAGTTTTGCAGCCGAAAAGGCGGCTTGCGTTCTGCTCGCTTTGTTTGATGATGCCATCCGCCTCGTAAAGGCTGTCGGCACCATCGACTTCAGTTATGTCAAACTGCTCTGCTCCTAAAGATCCGCAGCCCTTATGCCCCGGCATATGCAGTCTTAAAAAATTACTTTTAGTATATTTTTTGACAAAATCACAGATTGGAGTATCCATTTAGTCTCTCAACTCTCTTGCGATAGCTACCATAATGGCACATTCCATGCGCTTGCGGAACAGCTTGCAGCCGTATTCGTAAACACCGGTCACGCTGCCGGTTGCGTGGTATGCGTTTGCAGCGCAGCCGCCCGAGCAGTAAAGTCTTGCCCAGCAATCGCGGCATTCGGGATGAGCGTATACGTTGCAGTCGGCAAACTGCTGCTGAACGCCCTTGTTCTGCACGCCGTCCCAGATGTTGCCAAGCTTGAATTTCTCATCGCCGACAAACTGATGGCAGGGATAAAGGTCGCCCCAGGGGGTGACCGCCATATACTCGGTGCCGCTGCCGCAGCCGGAGATGCGCTTGTAGATGCAGGGGCCTCCGGTGAGGTCGATCATATAGTGATAGAATGTAAAGGGCTTGCCCTGCTCGTCGTGTTTGAGCATGAGTTCTGCCAGCTTTTCATACTGCTCCATTACTATTGGCATATCCGTCTCGGTAAGTGCAGAAGGATCGCCCTCGGCACAGACAACAGGCTCCATGCTAAGCTCGGTAAATCCGAGGTCCAGCATCTGCTGAATGTCCTTTAAGAAATCGGGGTTGGCGTGGGTAAAGGTGCCGCGCATGTAGTATTCCTTGCCGCCGCGTGCCTCAACAAACTTCTGGAACTTGGGAACTATGTTGTCCCAGCTGCCCTTGCCTGCGTAATCGACACGGTAGCGGTCGTGGATCTCCTTGCGTCCGTCAAGGCTGAGCACTACGTTGCTGCATTCACGGTTGGCAAAATCGATAACATCGTCATCAACAAGCACGCCATTGGTGGTAAGGGTAAAGCGGAAATTCTTGCCCTTTTCCTTTTCGATGCTGCGGGCGTAAGCAACAAGATCCTTGACAACCTGGAAATTCATCAGCGGTTCACCGCCGAAGAAATCGACCTCGAGATTGCGGCGGCTGCCCGAATTCTCGATGAGGAAATCGAGGGCACGCTTGCCGACTTCAAAGCTCATCACCGCTCGGTCGCCGTGATACTTGCCCTGACTTGCAAAGCAGTAGGCGCAGTTGAGGTTGCAGGTGTGGGCAACGTGCAGGCAAAGCGCCTTTACAACGCCGGCCGTCTTTTGCTTAAGCTGTCCAGCCATCGGCTCAAAGGTGTCGGGGGCAAACAGCTTACCCGCATCTTTAAGCTCCTGAATGCTGTCGTAGCACTCGGCAAGCTCCTCAGGGGTGACGTCATCGCGGTGACCGTATTTTTCGATCATTGCGGCGATTATCTCATCTTTGCCGTGCTGCTCGAACATGGCGATGATGTCATAGGCAACTTCATCGACAACATGCACCGCGCCGGAGCAGACATCCAGCACGATATTATAGCCGCCCAATTTATACTGGTGAATCATATCTATATCTCCTTGACAAAAAAATGCCGCCGATTCGGCGGCATTTATTTATGCGCAATTACTTGCTTTCCTTGGTGTTCTCGCACTTCTGGTTTGCGATACCGCAGCTGGTCTTGCAAGCGGACTGGCAGGAAGTCTGGCACTCGCCGCAGCCGCCGTTCTTAGCGCTTTCACACAGATTGCGAGTTTCGATGGTCTTGATACGCTCCATAATTTCACCTTCTGTTATATATTGTTATAATATACTTTATCATAATAGAGTGTTGCTGTCAATTGTGTTTTGCCGATTTATAACGGTTAGCATTACTTCTTAAAGAACGCCACCGCAATAGCTCCGGGGCCTGCGTGTGTACCGATGACGCTGCCGACGGTGGTATAGCGGATGCTGTCCACTTCTTCTTCCCAAATGCTGCGGCTGTCCTCAATATACTTTAAAAGCAGCGCATCGGAAAGTCCGGTATATCCTAACAGCAGCGGTTTGGAAAAATCAACGCCGCCCGCTTTTTCTATCTCCTGAGCCAAAAGGTTGTTGCCCTGTTTTGAGCCTCTTGCCTTTCCCAGAATATTTATCTTCCCATCAATGATGGACAGCACCGGCTTTATGTTCAGCAGCGTTCCGGCAAATGCCGCCGTTTTGGAAATGCGCCCGCCGCGCTTGAGATACTCCAGCGTATCGACAAGGGCAACTATCACTATCTTTTTCTTCTCCTGCTCAAGTATTTCGGCTATTTCTTTGGCGCTCATGCCCGAATCGAGCAGCTGCAGTGCAAGCTCGACAAGAATTCCTCCGCCCACCGCTGCTGTGGCACTGTCCACAACATAGATATTATCGTAATCAGCGGCGGCTATCATGGCGCTTTGATAGGTGCCGGAAAGTTTTGAGGCTATCGTTATTACAACTGCGCTTTCGCCTGCTTCTTTCGCCTTTTGATATTCGACGGCAAAGGCGTCAGGGGTTGCCTGACTGGTGGAAGGCAAAACGTCGGTTTCAACCAGCTTTTCGTAAAACGCTTTGTGGTCGATGGTGACCCCGTCTACATATTCCTCATCCCCGAAATGCACCGTAAGCGGAACGGTGTAGACGCGGGATTTTATCTCGGGCATCAAATCGGCGGTGGAATCTACTATCAATCTTGTTTTCATAAAAATGTCCTTTCATTCATGGATATTGTCTATCTGCTGTAATTTCGGTGATATGAAATAAAATCGCTTTTGTGTTATTGATCGTTCAACAAGTATTGATTGTATCTTTCAGTTGTTGATGTGTCAACATCTTGCGGCGTATGTTTACACAATGTTTACCTTTTCAAATGCCTTTTGATAAATAAAAGCGCGGACTGAAGTTTCTTTCAATCCGCACTTTGCAATCAAATCATTTATTTTTCTGCTGCTCAAGGAAGTCGTTAAGCACATCATTTGGGATGTCGGTGATGAACATATGACCGGGGGCATGGGTGATAACGATAGGCGGTTTTGCGTTCTCCACCGCCGCCTGCGGGGTGACTCCGCAGGGCCAGAACACCGGAACTTCGCCCGGATAGATGTCGACCGCATCGCCGTAATCCGGCTTCATCAGGTCGTAAACGCCGATTTCTTCGGGATTGCCGATCTGCACCGGCGCCCCGTGAACGTTGGGCATTTTTTCGGTTATCTGAAGTGCTATCTCGGCATTTTCGGGGGTCATGGGGCGCATAGAGCAAACCATAGGTCCGCAAAACGGGCCTGCGGGAGTGGTCTGGATGTTGGTTTTAAACATCGGCACGTTGCGTCCCTGAGTGATGTGACGAACCTCGACGCCTGCCTGAATGAGCGCCTCTTCAAAGGAGAAACTGCATCCGATAAGAAAACCGACAAAACCCTCCTGCCAATAGGCCGAAGCATCGCTCACCTTTTCGCATAGTACTCCGTCACGGTAGATGAAGTATTCGGGAATGTCGGTCATTATATTTCCGCCCTCGCCCATCGCATGGGTATCGGGTGTTCCCTCAACTATCTCCAGCACGGGGCAGGGAAAAGGATTAAGTTCGGTAAAGCGCTTAAAATCCTCGGCGTATTCCTTGGGCAGCACAGCCAGATTTGCCTGAGCATATCCAGCACACATTCCTGCGGTAGGGCGACGTATCTCGCCTTTTCTTATCATTTCACGAACTTCGGAAGGTTTCATCTTTGCGTAATCCATTTTATATCCTCCAATCAAAGCGTTACCGTTTCTTTTAATAATGCCTGCACCAATTCGCGGCGTTTAATATGTATTTCCAATGGAAGCGAATCCACCGTCATCTCAGCCTTTGCGCTGCATCCGTCCAACGCTCTCGCTTTCAGCATCTCGGCAAGGGCAGCTTTTTCGGTTTCAGCGCCGACCAGCAGCTTTTTGCCGCTTTTATAGGAAAGCAGCGCCGCAAGCCCTGCGCCCCACCAGTTGGATACTCCCGCCGTCAAAACGTGGTCAGCCGAAAGCGATGCGACAATATCCTCGCCGTGCGGTACGCTTCCGACTATACGGCTTTTGTATTTACCCATTCCGAGCTCGTTTCCGCCATCGCCGACAGCAATGGAAACGCCCTTGAAATGCGACAAGAAGCAATCGGTATCGGCGACATATTGATCGAGATAGGCGCCGCGCATACTGCAGAAATGCCCGCAGCTTCCCTTTCCGGGGCGCTCGATAGAGATAAAGTGGGTTATTTCGTTGGTTTTCAAAAACTCATCGGCGAATTCAGAAGTATGTTCAAAAGGTATCTTAACAAGGTCTACCCTGCCCTTTGAATCAGCGCTTACCGAAAGGGGTTGTCCGCTATAGTCGTATATGTCGATTTGGGTGGCGGCGCCGTAGACCTTTGCGGCGGCGGCAAGAACCTCGTAATCGGTCGAATCGGATGCAAGCCAAACACTGCTTCCAAGCAGCGCCAAAGTGCAGGCTATCTCGGCGGCACCGATAGGTCCGTCCGTTTCGGCATGGGGACAGCCGTCTTTGTCCAGCACCGGAAATCCGGTCAGCACCAGCACCCGCTCTGCCGACAGCAGCGTATCTGCGACTGCAGCCAAATCCGCCTCCGGCACTTTAAGCCCGCGGTGACCTGCATCATACATCATTATTTCTGAAAGCCGATGATAGAATTCCATACAAATCTCCTTAAAATAAAAAACACGAATAACAGCAGGCGCCGAAATCGGCTCTTGCAGTCATCCGTGGATCTTGCCGATGACGGGAACAGTCGGGCAGACGTCCCTATCGGCAAAAGAATGAATCATGTAATTAATCTTTTAATAATCGGTAAAACCATGATATAATACAATCAAAACCAAGTCAAGATTGATTTGTGCAAACGTTTATGTAAAGGCACAGGGAGGTTGGCTATGCAGTACAGCAAGGACACTATTTTGGTGGTTGGAGGTGCCAAGCCCAGCCGCGACGACGCCATTTTTACCACTCACGGAGAATTTTACATAAGTCTGGTGCTGGAAGGCGAAAGCGGCAAAATTATCGATGTCGGCTGCAACACCATTGTCGGTGTGACCGAGAATTTTGTAAAAGAGATGCTGGTGGGACGCAGCCTGCGCGACGACCTTTCCGAAATGGAGCAGGAAATTCGCCGCCGCTATTTTGCGCTGACCCAAAAGCCGCTTATTGCCGCACTGAAGGATGCAGCAAACAGATGGCGCACCATTTCGGGCGAGCGCTGATCTTTTTCAGGACATATAAAAGCGAGGTATAATCATATACCTCGCTTTTTAATTTTATAAACCTAAAAGCTTTGCGGGATTCACACGTGCCATTTTGTCAAAGTCTTCAGCCGAAACGCCCTCTGCTTCCATAAGCGAGGCAAACAGCTTCATGCCCTCTCCCGAGGACATACGGCTGCGCTGACCGAGATCGGTAGTGACTATGGTGTGCTCAGGACCCACTCCTTTGATATATGCCGCCACGTCAGCCGGGGTAAGGTCATCTATCGGCATCAGCGCATAACTTTGTTCGGCATAGACACCGCCCAAAGCGGTAAGCTGAAGGATATCCTCTACCGTAAGCTCGGTAGTCTCATAGGCGGGATGAGTAAGAATGATCTTTTCAACGCCCATGCTGCGCGCCAGCGGAACAAGATGGAAAACCTCCTGCTTTGAGATATGTCCCGTTGCCAGAATAAGGTCGTTATCGGCGATAATTCGTAGAATTTCTTTAAGCTGAGGCTGCACCTCTTCCGCCATAACATTGATGGGCGGTACCTGATCGACCGGGGTGCCGGTGATAAGTCCGCCGGTCCATTCGGGCGGAACATCGTACTGCTCTCCGTCGGTGTGGCGCACCCCAAGATGTGCCTGCGCATGAACGGTTGGCATCCAGACCATCTTAAGCAGCTGTTGTCCGTCGTGCTGCATTCCAAGCGAGCCTCTGACAGCAAAGGGATTTAATCCTCCGACATAATGGTTAAGGGTAATTGAGCCCCAAACATTGCGGGCACCTCTCTCCCACGCCATTTTTACAAAAGGAACGGTAGAAAAGTAATGGCTTTTCAGTACTGCACCGGCCATATCCTCTTTAGCAAGCGCTTCGCCGGCTTCTATGGCGTCATACTTGCGCGGGATAACTTCCGGTCCTGCATGAAGATGCAGGTCATACCAGCCGCTCAATTGGAAGCCGCCTTTTCGTCACACTGGCGATTAACTTCCGCCAGATAGCCATGGAACTTTTCGATATTTTCCGCAGAGGGCTTAGCAGTAAATGCACTGACTGCAAAGAATACCAGCAGGTTGCATACCAGTCCCCAGAAGCCGCTGGAAAGACCCAAAGGAGTCTTGAAGGCGGGAACATACTGAGTGATTATAACAACGATAACACCGGTGATAAGACCGCCCATAGCACCCGCCTTGGTAGCGCCCTTCCAATAAAGAGCACCGATGAGAGAAGGCAGTATCTGCAGGCATCCGCCGAGAGCGATGGTTACGATGGTGGTGATAAGCTTGTTGGTATGTACGCTGAGTGCAAGAGCTGCCGCACTGATCACAACGATGAATACCTTGCCGTTGAAAAGTGCAGTCTTGTCGCTTGCTTCAGGCTTCATGCCCTTGTAAATATCAACGGTGAAGATGGAGGATGCGGAGTGCAGCTGAGAGTCGGTAGAGGACATGGTTGCGGCAAGCGCACCTGCCATTACCAGACCGACAAGAACGGGAGATGCATACTGAGTAAGCATCATGGGAACAACCTGATCTGCCTTTTCAAGACCGGGCATGTAAACTACACCGGAGAAGGAGATCATCATGATCGGGATGTAGAAGAAGATGAGGTAGATGGGGGTGGTTACCGACAGCCACTTCAAGGTCTTGGGATTCTTTACAGCAAAGAAACGCTGGAAAGAAGGCGGGTAGATAGAAATACCGAACAGCGAGATGAAAGAGGTCATGTAGGTAGGCCAATATTCGAGGGGAACCATTACCTTTTCGGGAAACTCGGTAGCCATGGTCTGCATAAGGTTGGTCCAGCTCATGCTGCCGCCGGTTCTAACAAGGACAACGCCGCCGGCGATCCAGATCATAACGATCATCAGGATGCCCTGTACGGTATCGGTCCATGCAACAGCCTTGAAGCCGCCGAGAAGAATGTATCCGATGATAACCGCATAAAGGATTATGCAGCCAGTCAGGTAGGAAATGCGTCCTTCGCTGATGGTCTCAAAAATGATGCCGCCTGCTGCGATCTGGCTCTGAAGATAAGGAACCAGGAAGATGAGGCTTACAACGGCTACAAGATAGCGCAGCGCCTTGCTTTCATAGTAATCGCCGACAAGCTCGCCCTGGGTCATATAGTTATACTTCTGACCGAGATACCAGGTGGGACGTCCGATGATGTAGATCATCAGCGGGCTTACTACGCAGGAAGTGAAGGTGGCAAAGAACTTAATGCCGCCGGAATACATCTGACCTGCGGCGCCGATAAATGCAAAGCTGCTGTGGAAGGTCGCAACATAGGTAAAGAATGCTACAAAGGCGCCCAACGAGCGGTTGCCGACAAAGTAATCGGACAGAGAAGTTTCGCCCTTGGTGCGGGTAAATACGCCGACGCCCAGAACTATGGCGCAGTATACTGCAACTATAATAAGTGTGATCTGCCAGTTAGCCATTTTAGTTTCCTCCCATTAATCGCGCATTACCTTCCAGGCGAGCAAAACGCCTGCAAGGATAAGCAGAGAATAAGCGGACCAGAAATAAAATACGCTGAAGGGCATACCCAGAATAAAGGGCTCGAGTTTAGTGGAGAACATTGCTCCGATAGGATAGTTTACCAGCGCAAAAGCTATTACCCAAAGAAGGGTAAATATTAGACGCCGTGTTTTGCGATTTTTCATTAAAAATTCCTCCCCGATTTGCCTTTTATTATATTATCACTTTAGCCTATAAAAGTATATCTGACTTTCAGACAAATGTCAATGCTTTCGATATTTATTTGAAAATTATACTTATTTAACATCTGTTCGGTCTTAAATCTCACTTCTTCGTCCAACTTATCTTAAGCACAATCCTGTTATTACACAGAACAGTGCAAGAGTGACAACGGTAAGTATCGAGCAGACCCCCGACGCAACGGTATATTCCTTTTCGTTTCTTCCCATGCTCGGCGAAAGATAGCTTGGCGGCAGTATTCCGTAAATAAGCACCGCCCATCTCGTCATCGGATCCACATCGGGTATCAGCAGCAGCGCAGCCTGCATCACACCGCAGAACAGCATAAACAGCGCAAAATGCAGCGCCGCGACCCGAAATATTATTTTTCTGTTTCCCTTGCTTATCGAAAAGTTGTATCCCACGCTGAACAACATCGAAGCGCTTACCGGCTGTGAAATAAAGCCTGCCGTCTGGCTGATGACCTCTCCCCATCCTGCGCTGTTCAGCCATGCTGCCGCCCCCGAAAGATTTAAAGCAAGTCCCAGCAAGCTCATCAACAGCAGCGGCGAGCGGAACACTTTGCCTGCTATCTCTTTTATCGAGCTGTTTTTCCCCGAATCGGAAGTTAAAACGGCAATAACCGGAATAGCGATAAAAGACTGCGCAAGATCCAGCATTCCGATGCGGTAGGCATGCTGTGCGCCAAACAGCGCTATAAAAAGCGGTATTCCCAACATTCCGCTTTCCTGCGCCGAAAACATCATCGGCAAGTTGTGGTAACGGTATTTTTTTCTTCTTGCAGAAAATGCCCAGGCAGAGCTTGCAAACAAAAGCGGCAAAACCAGCAACATAGATGTGACCGATTCGGCGGTTATATTGGCGGTAAAACAGGAATTGAACAGCACACAGGGCAAACCGAATTTCACCGCGAACTGCTGAAGTCCGCCAAGCTGCTGAGCGGTAATGATATTATTCTTTCGTGCCGCTGCACCAATAAAAACCGCGGCAAATATCGGAGCGATAATGCACAAAACCATTAAGCATTGTTCCATAAAATTTACAACTCCTTTGACCGGGTAATTCTACCATGTAAAGATAGATACATCAATAGTAATAAATATATTTTGTCATGCAAAAAGCAGGTCGTTTGACCTGCTTTTTATTCGCTGTATTTATTTTTCGACAGTTATCGTAACGATATTTATTTTATACACATAATTGTACTCTATTCGCTTTGCTACCTTCTGTGCCAGCTTTACGCCAATCTTTGAAAAGGTTTTGTCATCCAATTCAAAATCAAGCGGATTATAGGCAGGAGCAGAATTGCGAATTAACACCTTAAAGGAATCCTTATCGGAGAACAGTTTGATATCCATGATAACACGGTCTGATTTGACCTTTTCGGGGGTATGCGCAACAAAATCGGCGGCCAGTTCCTCCAGA
>JAFQAX010000007.1 GCA_017399785.1 Oscillospiraceae bacterium
ACTGCAGGAAGTCACAAACCTTCAGCCATGCCTGAGCGGTACGGTTTGCGTTGTTGCAAGCCTCTTCAAACTTCTTTTCGTCAAACTTACGGCCGGAGATCTTCTCGAGCTGCTCGATAGCAGAATCGAACTGACCACGGATGTAAGCAACGTAAGTATCGTCAACCTCAACAGTGTTGTTGTAGGGAACGTCGATCATTACGAGGGGGATGTTGTGCATACGAGCGATATTCTCATACCACTTGGTCATGCAGTTGCAGATGTTGTTGCAGCAAAGAACGAAGTCAGGCATAGGCATCTGCATCTGGCGGTAAGGCTTGATAGCAGCAAGTCTCTTTTCCTTCTCTTCGCCTTCGGGCATAGCCCAAAGCTCGTTGATGTCAACCAGCTCGGTGTAGGGCTGCAGGGTCTTGGGATCCTTAACGGGCTTGCCGTTTTCGTCAACTACAACCTTGCCGTTCTCATCCTTGAGGGGCTTGCCGGAGTTGGGATCGATTACGTACTCAAGAGTCTCGGGATCGAGCTTCTTGGCAGCACGCTTGCCTGCTGCGAAAGCAAGGCTGATTCTTGCGTATCCGCAGATATCGTTGTCAAAGCCGAGGTCCTCAGCAGCCTGGCACATGATCTCGCCGTCACGGTTTGCAGCGATGCCGGCAGCCTGGTTCTCAGGGTAAACAACATTCAGACCGAAAGCTTCGTAAAGCTCGCAGGGGAACTTGGAAGAGGACCAGCCTACAGGCTTGCCTTCCTTCTTAGCGATACGCGCGTCAGCGTAAACGTCTTCTACAACTTTACGCAGGGCGAGTACGCCGGGGCTTACAGTTTTAGCCATTTCTATTACCTCCAACTTAAATTTTAATTAAAGTGTAGGGCTCGGCTGACCTTTCAGCCGTTTAATGGTGGAATCTATATGGGGCTCTGCCCCAAACCCCGCCAACTTTTGTGAACAAAAGCTGGACAAAAAACTTTATTTTTTGACAGCCCTTTCGGGAAACTGCCAAGGAATAAAAGTTTTTGGAGTTTCAACAACCTTTTTTCGAAAAAGGTTCTTGATTACTTAGTGGCCTTTTTATAGGCAAATAATGCAGCGCCGAGTGCTCCCACATACTGGGTGAGCGGAGAAGTGTAGATCTTGTGACCAAGCTGCTTCTCCAGCGCGTTGACGATGCCGTAGTTCTGGGCAACGCCGCCGGTCATAACGACCTGATCGCGCACGCCGATGCGGTGAGTAAGTCCGCTTACTCTGCCGGCAACCGACTTGTGGATACCGTTGATGATGTCGCACTTATCGGTGTTCTGAGCAAGCTGGCTGATAACTTCGCTCTCAGCGAATACGGTGCAGGTGGAGCTGATTCCGACTTCCTTGGTGGAGTGAGAACCAAGCAGTGCCAGATCGCCGACATTTACCTCGAGGACCTTTGCCATAACATCAAGGAAACGGCCGGTACCTGCGGCACACTTGTCATTCATCTGGAAGTTGACCATTGCGCCGTTTTCTATCTGCATTACCTTAACATCCTGACCGCCGATATCGATTACGGTGTGCACATCCGGGAACAGAAAATGTGCGCCCTTGGCGTGGCAGGAAAGCTCGCTCATCTGCTGATGAGCACGGTCGAAGGTGTTGCGTCCATAGCCGGTAGCGAGGATGTAATCCATATCCTCAAGCTTAAGGCCGGTGGTCTCTTCGATCTCCTTAACAACTCTCTCGGGGCCGCTGGTGCCGGCGCCGACAGGGATAAGGGCTTTGCCGATGATTTCGGTGCCGTTCTTAAGAACTACGCACTTGGAAGCGGTGGAACCGACGTCGATTCCCATGGTAATGATATCTTTCATTATATCCTCCGTCGAGAAATTGCTCTATAAAAGTATACCTCCCAATGGAGGTTTTTAACTATGCTGTTAGGCTACTCAAGGTATCCGGCAATTTCTTGCCGGATACCTTGTCGTTGATTGAAATTACTTTACAAAGGTCTCGTAATCTCTCATGGTTCTGGGGGTCAGCATCTGATGGAAGGGGCAAACTGCCTTGGGGTTCTGGTAGTATGCGCATGCAAATGCCTTGATGTAGGAACGGATCTGGTCCATGTTAACGATCTTGTCAACAAAGCCGTCCTTCTCGCAGTAGAAGGGGCTGGACTTCTCAGCGTACTCCTGGATCAGCTGGTTCATCTTGTCGATGATAGGCTGAATGTCCTTGCCAGCCTTGTGATCCTTAACAAGACGACGAGCATACATTGCTGCAGCAGCGGTCTCGCCGTGCATAACGTAGATCTCGGAAGCAGCGGTGCCGATGGAGAATACATTGTTGTCGTTGCCCTGAGGTCCGCCAAGAACGTAGTGAGCAGCTGCGGTGCCCTTTCTGAGGGTGATCTCGAAGGAAGGCATGCCGGACTTCTGGATGGAGTAGATGAGAGCCTGGCCAAGGCCGAGAAGCTCTGCGCACTCTGCGGGATCGCCTACGTCGATACCGGTGGTATCCTGGATCCAAACGAGCGGGATGCAGTCACGAGCGCAAAGGGTTACGAACTCGTTCATCTTGATGAGGCCCTGACGGTAAAGCTTGCCGCCGATACCCATAGCGCCTGCGCCACGGTACTCGGGGTAGTTCATCAGCAGACCCTGTGCGTTCATGATAACGCCAACAAGCAGACCGTCGATCTTTGCAAGACCGGTGATCATCTCGGGGCCGTAGCCCTTCTTGTACTCGGAGAACTCAGAGCCGTCGAACAGACGAGCCATAACTTCATAGGAGTTGTAGGTCTTCTTCTGGTTGGTGGGAACGATGGAGTAGAGATCCTCAGCTGCGAATGCAGGCTCCTTGGGGGTGTCTACACGGAAGTACTCGAGGTTGTAAGCGGGAGCGTAGTCCATGTACTTCTTGATAGCTTCAAGAACGCCCTGCTCTTCAGCGTAAACTTCGCGGAAGAAGCCGGTCTCGTTGTAGTGAACGCCAACTGCTCCGGGAGGTGCAACCTTGGGGCCGTTCTCGGTAGCCTCGATGAGTGCCATAGCGCTCTCGTGGTCAACATAGCCCTTGGGGTTCATGCCGCCGAGGATGCCTGCGCCGCCAACTGCCATGTTAGCGTTAGCATGTGCAATGAGGATGGTGGGGCTGATGGAGTGGTAGCCGCCGCCTGCGGGGTTGGTGCCGTAGATAGCTACGAGAACCGGGATACCCATCTGAGCGAGCTCAGCGTTGCGGTAGAAGGGGGTGCCGCCGCCGCGACGGTTGGGGTATACCTTCTCCTGCTCGTCGAACTTAACGCCGGAGCAGTTAAGAACATAGATGAGCGGGATGCGGAGCATCTTAGCGGTGTCGGTAGCGCGGAGAATGTTCTCTGCCTGTCCGGGGATCCAAGCGCCTGCAAGCTTCTTGTTATCGGAAGCAACGATTACAGCCCACTTGCCGCCGATACGGCCAAGGCCCTTAACGATAGCGGTGGAGCCTTCCTTGTTGTTGCCGGGGTTGTAAAGGGTGTTGAGGGGGCACCAGGTACCCTGATCGATAAGGCTGTATACACGCTGCATAGCGGTCATCTGGCCCTTAGCGTTAAGGCTCTCGGTGGTCTGCTGACCAGCTTCGAGAACTGCTTCTACCTTTTCAGCAAGTTCAGCTTCTCTTGCCTTGAGCTCAGCAACGTTCTCTTCGTTTACGTTGAGAAGAGCCTTGCCGATTACGGGCATGTTCTGAAAATAGCTGGGCATCGAATAGTTGTTCATATCTATTTTATCTCCCTTTCTTAATGCTTATTCCTTGGGAACCTTGATGAATGCCTGACCGGGGTCGATCTCCTCGCGGATGATGCGGATGATCTCGGGAGAGGGTCCTTCGAACAGCTCTGCTCTGGATACATCGATATCAAATCCGGTGTTCTCCTTAACCATCTCGGGGCTGGAGAAGGGATAGTAGTAAGCGAGGTACATTCTCTTGGTCTCTTCGTCAAACTTCATGATACCGAGATCGGTAACAACCATCTGAGGACCGCGGTTGCCGGGGAGGCCAACCTTTTCACGTCCGCCGGGGCCGTCCATCCAGCCGCAGGAGGTGATGTAGTCGATCTTCTCGGTGAAACGGCGCTTCTGATGCTGCATCATGATGATGGTGTTGCAGTAGGTAGCAATGCCGTTAGCGCCGCCGGAACCGGTGAAACGAGTCTTGGGCTTAACGTAGTCGCCATCGCCGTAAATGCAGGTGGAGTTAACGTTGCCGTAGGGGTCGATCTCTGCACCGCCGATGAAAGCGATGAGACGGTCTTCGTCGTGGATCCACTCGTTAGCTTCGAAGCCGATGAAGCGGATGTTGGGCCACTGAACTGCGCAGTGTGCCATAAAGCGGTTATCACCTACAGAACGGGGAACCTCTACGGGGTCACAGTCCATAAGTCCGCTCTCTACGATAGGATGGCAGGAGGGGCAAACAACAGCCTTTGCCAGAGAAGCGCCGATAAGGGGAAGACCGGTACCAACGATAACGATCTGGTTCTCCTTGATGTTCTTGGCGATGGCGTAAGCCTGCATCTCCTGTTTAGTGTACTTGGTATAATCAGCCATTTCTTTGTACCTCCCTAAATTACTTCAGATGAGTGTTGGAATAGCCCAGGTGAGGAGCATTTCTCAGGCTCATCAGGCGCTTGCCGCCGATCTTGTCGAGCAGCTCGCCGTGATCCTTAACGGAGTAAACCCACTTGTCAAGGTAATCCTTGAAGGTCATGGGGATAGAAGTGCCTTCTTCTGCAGCCTTGGCAGCAGCAACAGCCTTCTGTGCAGCCTCTGCAAGCTTAGCATTCTCGGGATCCTTAGCAGCAGCCTTTTCAGCCTTTGCAGCAGCCTTTGCAAGCTGAGCCTTAGCGTCTTCAGCATCCAGATACTTGGAAGCCTTGTCGTACTCGCGCAGAGCGTTGGGGTCGTTGTCGTAGTAGTTGTAGCACTGGCTGGGCCATGCGCCGTAAGGAGCATGTACAACTGCGCTTACGCACTCGCCGAAGATGCGGGTGAGGGTGGGATCGCGGCGGATGAACTCGTCGGAAACGAGCTCGTCGCAGGTTACGATAACCTTGCGTGCTGCAACAGCGATGTCAACGTCGTGGAACTCGTCGCCTTCGATGATGCAGGTGCCGTCGGGAGAAGCCTTCTGAACGTGGATGATAGCAGTGTCAAGCTTGGGAACGGGAACTGCAACAACCTTCTGACCGGGGCAGAAGGGGTTCTCGATCTCAACAGCCTTGAGGTTGTCAACCTTGTCCATGGTCTTTCTCTGCTCTTCGCTGATGCCCCAGTACTTCATAAGGCCGGAACCCTGCATCAGGCGTACGGGCAGGAAGGGAAGTCCCAGCGATGCAGCGTGAAGCTGGAGCATGAGAACGTCCTGAGAGTAATCTTCGTAAGTAAGCTTGCCGGCCTCGATAGCTGCGCGGAAACGGCGAGCTACGTTGGTGTAACCGGAGTTAGCGGTGTAGCAGTTGATGTAAGCCTTTACGCGGCCTTCGCCGATCATCATATCCCAGTCGCCGCCTGCGGGGCCTGCCCATACGGTGAAATCGGTCTGACCCTGACGAAGGATCTCAGCTACTGCTGCATAGGGTTTACGGTTGGTGGTAAATCCGCCAAAGCAGATGCAGTCGCCATTCTCTACGAATTTTGCTACCGCATCATGAAGGGAATACACTTTGTTCATGATAAAACCTCCTTTTGAGATTGGACACTTATTATCGCTTTATTTGTTCGCCTTTTTTGCAAAAGGCGTAACCTACGAACTTTTTATCAGCCGATAACTACGAGTACGTCGCCGGGGGCTACAGTTGCGCCCTGAGCTACGCGAACTTCCTTAACGGTGCCTGCGCAGGGGGTAAAGATCTCATTTTCCATCTTCATTGCTTCGAGAACAACGGCAACCTGACCAGCCTGTACAGTATCGCCTACGTTTACGAGCAGCTTGAAGATAGAGCCGCTCATAGGTGCGGTGATGGTGCCTTCGCCTTCAGCAACGGGTGCAGCGGGAGCTGCGGGTGCTGCTGCGGGAGCGGGTGCTGCTGCGGGAGCAGGAGCTGCTGCAACGGGAGCGGGTGCTGCTGCGGGAGCTGCGGGGGTAACTACGATGGGTGCTGCGGAAGCGATTGCGCCGGCTGCGATCTCCTCACGGGTGAGGGGACGGAACACGTCGGTGCGCTCGATCTCTACTTCGTAGACTCTTCCGTTGACGGTTGCGGTATACTTCATAATCATTCTCCTTATATGTGGTTTATGGATTTCATCATCCATTTTGAGAACCGTTGTTTTACGTCGTTTTCATCCCGCAAAGATGCAAACGGCGCAATGCGAACAAGCCGTTTTCGCACAAATAAGCCTTCCTGCGGCTCATATTGCCGCGACGCAAGGCGAATATTTACGGAAAATGGCATTTTCTGGGGTCAAAAACTATAAAATTACAGTTTTCGCCCATTTTGTCTTTCCAGTATATCACACAATTCCGCTTAATAATTATCGCTGGTTGGTAAAAAGTTTGCAAATATTGCTGTTATTTTTTCGGATGTTTCAATATTTGAAAAACCCGCATTTTGATGGGAAATTTTGAACTAAAAAGCTGTTAGCTTTTTGTTTAAAGCCGCAATTTGCCTTTGTTTTTGCTGTTATGTATGCAAATGTTTGCATATCTTGCAAGGGGATGATATAATGCAATCAAAAAGTGTTATAGCGATGCCGTTTTCCGCGTTTTTACCGCTGTTTTGAGGACGAGCTTCTGCAACAATATATGCCTGTTTTGGCGTTTTTAATTCACCTTTGCAAAATTTTCTCCGAAGGAGCTGACCCTATGAATTTTACCAAGCACCAGGTGCGCCTCAGCTGGGATGATTCCTGGCACATGGATCGCCCTCATTTTCACGAGGACGTTGAGATACTGCTCTGTCTTTCTGAGGGCGGCGACTTTTTTATTGAAAACGAACTTTATCCGCTGCAGTGGGGCGCGCTTTTTTTGATCGGCGAGGCAACGCTGCACAAAAGTACCGCCAGCGACAGCTACAAGCGATATGTACTGCACATCTCGGCCACCGAACTGCAGTCGCTTTCGATGCCGCAGACCGACCTGCTCGCCTGCATCCGAGAGGCGGGTCACTGCGTTCTGCTGGACGCCGAGCGCACCGAGGAGCTCATCTCGCTTTTCTCCCAGCTGGAAAAACCGCGCGACGATTCCTTCGGCAGCGATATGCAGAAGATGATAGTGCTGATGAATCTGCTGCTCAAGGCGTTCTCCTCCTTTGAGGCGACCGACCGCTCCAAACGGATCCTCAACCCCGATTTTGCCCGCATAACGCCTATCCTCGATTTTATCGAAGCTCACCTTTCCGAGCCGCTGACGCTGGACATAATCGCCGCAAACTGCTTTGTAAACAAGTATCACCTTTGCCATTCCTTCAAGGCGGTCACCGGATTTTCGGTGATGGAGTACATAATCCACTGCCGCGTGCTGAAAGCCCGCGAGCTGCTGCGAAAGGGCATGCGCGTGCAGGAGGTGGGCGAATCGGTGGGATTTAGAAACAACGAGCATTTTATCCGTACCTTCGGCGCGCTTACCGGCACTTCTCCCAAGCGCTACGCCAAGGAATATTTGGCGGGCGACAAGTGTTGAGATTCCCACGGCAATATGTGGTTTTTTGCTTTACTGACGCCATCTTTTGCAGTACAATCTTTTCGTATTCTCATCTAAGGAAGTGATGACTTGCAGCGTGTTATGGGGCATCTTCGCCGTGCCTGCGACAAATACAACATGATAACCCCGGGCGACAAGGTCGCCGTCGGTCTAAGCGGCGGAAAAGACTCGGTCGCGCTGCTGGTATCTTTGGCCCGCTCCCGCAGCTTTCTGGTGGAGGGCGGTTTTGAGGTCGTCGCCATAATGATAGACATGGGCTTTGACCCCGACGCCGACCACGCCGAAGCGAAAGCGCTTTGCCAATCGCTTGGGGTAGAACTGCACATCGTCCCCACCCAGATAGGCGAGATAGTTTTTAACGAGCGCAAGGAGCCAAATCCCTGCTCACTCTGCTCCAGAATGCGCCGCGGCGCGCTGGTGAATGAGGCGCAGCAGCTTGGCTGCAATAAACTGGCGCTGGGTCACCACCTTGATGATGCAGTTGAAACCTTTATGATGAGCCTGACGCAGGAGGGCAGGATAAACTGCTTCTCGCCCGTGACGCTGCTGGAGGATAAAAGCTTGACCGTCATCCGCCCGCTCATCTTCGCCGAGGAAAGAGAAGTTTCCCGCGCGGTGAGAAAAAGCGGCATAACAATAACCAAAAGCCGCTGTCCCGCCGACGGTGAAACCAGCCGCCAGCGCATGAAAGAAAAGCTTAAAGCCGAAGAAAAAGCCGACCCGGGATTAAAAATACGCATCTTCGGCGCGATAGAGCGCTCTGGGCTGTTTGGGTGGTAATATTAGGGGCGTTGCCCCTAACCCCACGAGCTTTTTACAAAAAGCTCGACCAAAAATTTTAATTTTTGACAACCTTTTCAGGTCATTGCCAAAGACTGAAAGTTTTTGGAATTCTTAAAACCTTTTTTCAAAAAGGTTTTAAGGGAAAGGACAACAGATGAAAAAATATATTGCGTTTGCGCTTGTTTTACTTTTGCTTTGCGGCTGCGCTGCTACTCCCGCCGAGAATACCGTTTCGGTTGATTTTCCCTTCGGTCAGCTGCCCAATCCGCACAATATTCCGCATTACGACGCCATAAACAGCACCGCGCCATTTAAGGCGGCTGTGACGCTGCCAAAGGGCTGGAAGATAAGCGAAACTCCCGGCGATGCTGTAATGCCGCTGGGCGAATTTTATTCGATGCGCTATATCTATAACGGCGAAAACCCCATCGGCTATATCGGCTTTGACATCTTCGAGCCTTATACCGACGAAATTCCGCCCGAGCAATATTACCAGACCGTTTACCCCAAGCTGCGTCTGCCCGCCTTTTCAAAGTGGGACCCCTATACCGCCGTCAAGACAACCGAAAGCGGCGAGTCGGCTGTGGTTGAGATACACTATGTCGATCCGCTGGCGCTGATGTCGGGCGAGGGAGGCGAAGAGCTTGTTTCAAACGGAATCCTTTGTTATGATAAATCGCTCGGCGTTTATGTCGGCATCGCCTTTGTGCCCAATGCGGTAAACACCGAAACCTTAAATGCTATTGCACAGTCAATTACCATATCTGCCAAATAATCAACCGGAGGGGTCATCATGAATCTTCACAGCTATCCTTATCCTTCTCAGCGCAGAGTTACCTTTGCGCCCAACGGCGTGGTCTGCACCTCGCAGCAGCTTGCCGCACAGGCGGGACTTGAGATGCTGAAAAAAGGCGGCAACGCCGTAGATGCCGCCATCGCCACCGCTGCCTGCCTGACCGTTGTCGAGCCCTGCTCCAACGGAATCGGCGGCGACGCATTCGCCCTTGTTTGGGCGGGCGGAAAGCTGCACGCTTTAAACTCTACCGGATTCTGCCCCGCGCTGCTTACCGCCGACATGGTCCGCGCCGAGGGACACAAGGTCATGCCGACCCACGGCTTTTTCCCGCAGACGGTGCCCGGCATCCCCGCCGCATGGGCAGAGCTCAGCGCTAAATTCGGCAGTCTGCCGATGACCGAGCTGCTCGCTCCCGCCATCAGCTATGCCGAAAACGGATTTGCCATCGGCGCTACCGTTGCCGAAAAATGGCAGGAAGCCGCCAATAAAACTTACGCTTATGTAAAGGACAAGCCCGAATTTGCCGAGTGGTACCGAGTTTTCACCAAGGACGGCGAAGCTCCCAAGGCGGGCGACATCTACAGGCTGCCCGACCACGCAAAAACGCTGCGTGAGATAGCCGAGACCAAATCCGAAAGCTTTTACCGCGGCGCCATCGCTGATAAGATTGATGCTTATATGAAATCCGCCGGCGGCTATCTCCGCAAGGAGGACCTTGCCAAATTTTATCCCGAATGGGTGGAGCCAATAAAGGCAAGCTATAAGGGCTATGACGTTTGGGAGCTGCCTCCCAACGGTCAGGGCATGATAGCGCTGATGGCGCTCAACATCCTCGACGGCGTTGAGCTACCCGCTCTCGAAGACCCCAAGAGCTGGCATCTGCAGATAGAGGCGCTGAAGCTGGCTGCCATCGATGCTTACAAATACATCGCCGACCCCAAGTTTGGCATGGAATTTACCCCCGAACAGCTGCTTGATCCGGCCTATGCCGCACGCCGCAGAGCGCTCATCGGCGATAAGGCAATGCTGCCCGAGGCAGGCAATCCCACCGACGGCGGCACCGTTTATCTCTGCACCGCCGATAAGGACGGCAACATGGTATCCTTTATCCAGTCCAACTATAACGGATTCGGCTCGGGCGTCGTCATCCCCGGCACCGGCATCGCCATCCACAACCGCGGCAAGGGATTTTATCTTGATGCTGACAGCAAAAACTGTCTCGCTCCCGGCAAGCGCCCCTATCACACCATAATCCCCGGCTTTATCACCAAGGACGGCGAAGCGGTTGGTCCGTTTGGCGTAATGGGCGCATTCATGCAGCCGCAGGGTCATCTGCAGACAGCCCTTAAGTTGATCGAATATCACCACAATCCTCAGGCGGCGCTGGATGCGCCGAGATGGTACTGGACCGGTGGCAAGACTGTGCAGCTTGAGCACGGCGTTCCGCTTTACATTGCCCGCGCTCTCGAGCAGATGGGACATGAGATACAGTACAGCATCGACCGCTCTCCCTTTGGACGCGGTCAGATGATAATCCGCACCGAACAAGGAACTCTCGCAGCAGGCACCGACCCCAGATGTGACGGCGCTGCCGCTGCTTACTGATAAGAAAAGAGGTAATTTAAAAATGGCATCCCAGATAATCGTTGTTTTCGCTGTTATCGCAGTGCTTTTCACTGCGCTGGTGATCTACGGCAGAGTTGCTAAGCTTAAAAAGCCGCTGATGAAAGAAAGCTGCCACGGCAGCTGCGCCGACTGCTCGATAAACTGCAAGGACAGAAAGTAAACGGCCTTTCACAAAGGAGGGAGAGTGGTGTTTGATTACGATGTTGCCGTCATTGGCCTTGGTCCTGCCGGCTCTACCTTTGCGCGGCTTGCAGCTGTTGATATGAAGG
>JAFQAX010000094.1 GCA_017399785.1 Oscillospiraceae bacterium
GACGGAATGCTCAACGGCGCCGACGCCGCAAAGAGTGTTATGATCGTTACCCATAAGCCACAGGAAATATCGCAGATGATAATTCAGGGACTTATGCGAAGCGCAACTATACTTAACGGCAAAGGTGCATACCGCGGCGATGATACCTACGTTGTTCTTTGCGTAGTAAGAAAAACAGAATTCTTCCAGCTTAAAAAGATGATAAGAGAAACTGATCCTGCAGCGTTTGTAATTGTAGGAGAAGCAAACCAGATTCTTGGAAAAGGATTCCGTTCTATAGAATCTTCCGACGATTAAAAAATAAAAACGCTCTGCAGCAGGATTTGCCGCAGAGCGTTTGCTTGTAATCAGCTTATTTGAAAAGAGATAAAAAAGGGACATCCTTGACTACAAATTCTTTTCCGTTAAGATAGGCGAGGTGCTCAGCTTTTTCACCGGCAGAAAATCTAAGCTTGTAGGAATACAGCGCCTGAAATTTAAATCCAGTGTCCTTATTCTGTTTGGCTGTGCCGTATTTGGTATCACCTAAAAGTGGATGCCCCACATAGGCAAACTGTGCTCTTATTTGATGAAAACGACCTGTAAGAAGCTCTATTTCCATCAGCGAAAATCGGTCGTTGGTTTTAAGCGTCTTATATTTGGTTATTGCGGTTTTTGCTCCAGGTTTTGGAGAATCGAAAACTCTAACCATTTTTTGACGCTCATCTTTCAGCATAAAGCTTTTATATGTGCCGGCAGAAGGAGAGACCTTTCCGTGGATTACACAGAGATAGAATTTGTCAATAAGGCGTTCTTTGATAAGCTCATTTAATACACGCAGTGAAGCAGCGTTTTTAGCCGCTATAACGATTCCGCCTGTGTTGCGGTCTATGCGGTTGCATAAAGCGGGTGCAAAGCTGTTTTCGGCGTTTGGATCGTATTCCTTTTTCTCATACAAATAACGCTGTATGCGACCGATTAGGGTATCGATATCGCCGCTTTCATCTTCGTGCACAACGAGGCCCGGTTCCTTGTCCGCCAAAAGAATATTTTCATCTTCATATACAACATTAAGTTTTCCTCTTGCGGCCATAAAAGAAAGTTTGGAATCGGACTCTGGTGGGAAAAACTCGTCATTATTATAAAGCTGTACCGTATCTCCCAAGGCGAGCATATAGGCATTTTCCGCACGTTTTCCGTTAACCTTTATGCGCTTGATTCGAATATAACGCTGCATAAGAGATGGTGGAAGAAGAGGCGCGGCTTTTTTTATAAAACGATCCAGTCTTTGACCGGCATCATTTTCATTTATCAAAAATTCTTTCATTATATCACCGGGAATATTATAACACAGAGGCTTTCATTTTGCAGTTATTTAAAGTATAATATTTACATTATTTTTGTAGTGGAGGGATAGGTTATGCCGCAGCTGCATGAAGGTCATAGAGAACGGCTGCGCAGCCGATTGGAGAAAGAAGGATTTGATAATGCGCAGCCGCATGAAATACTTGAATTTATTCTTTATTACTCCATTCCGAGAAGAGATACAAATCCGATAGCGCACAGGCTTTTAAAGCGATTCGGTTCACTTTCGGCGGTATTTGAAGCGCCGAGAAGTGAACTTATGAAGGTTGAGGGAATAGGTCCGGGAAGTGCATCGCTGCTTTCTATGATCCCCGGACTTACCAAGCGATATATGATTGATAAAAATTCGGTGGGAGTTGTTCTTGATACCTCCGAAAAGCTTGGCGAATTTATAATGCCATATTTTATAGGCGCAAATAATGAGATGATCTATCTCATTTGTCTCGATAAAAAGTGTAAAGTTTTAAACTGTTCACTTATTGCAGAAGGCACCTTTAACAATGTTACTGCCGATATCAGGGCTATCTGTAAGGTTGCCTTAGACAGCGGAGCATCATGTGTGGCTTTGGCACATAACCATTCACAGGGATTTGCGGTTCCTTCATTGGAAGATAAAATAGTAACCCAAAATGTTGTAAAGGCGTTAAAAGCATTGTCGATTGAAGTTATAGATCATATCATAGTTGCAAGAAATGATTATGCATCGTTGGCACTGCGTGGCGATATGAATGTATATTGAAATAAAATCCCCCTCAGTAAACTGAGGGGGATTTCACTATAATCGGAGATTGAAGTGTTTGGATAACAAGTTTTTAAGCGGGTGATACAGCACAAGCATAAACGTAAAATTTCCTATCGCATGAAGTGTGTCGAAATATAAACCGGCAAGATAATAGGCCAAATATACTTTGAATCCGCCGTAAAGCAGCTTTTCAAACGAAACAAAAAATCCAAATATATATCCGCAGAAGAAGGAAAAGCAGGCCATAAATGCTATCGATTTGCTTATAGAAAGCTTTCCGATCAATCCGGAGAACAATGCAATTACTGTCCATGCAAATATTTGAAATACCGTCCATGTTCCGGTGCCCAATAAAAGATTTGATATAAAGGTGGAAATCACTGCGAGTTTAACTCCAAACCTCCAGCCTAACCAGCAGGATATCAGAATTATTATCGAGGTAATCGGTTTTATATTGGGGAGAAATTGAAGCATTATTCGTGATACAACACATAGAGCTGAAAGCAGCCCTATAAGCGTTATTTCGCGTATATTAATCTGTTTGGTACGTCCAGTCAATTACATCACCTATATCAACCTTATAACTTCCGCATCCGGCATTTACGCGCTCATCATTTATGGTGTATACCCATCCGGAAAGCGGACCGTAGTCTTTTTCTTCCAGATCACCTATTTTATAAACATAAACGGTTGCACCTGCACCTCGTCGTTTTAGCTCGATCTTGTTTTTGTCTAAGAGTTCTTTGGTTACATCAAAAACCGTATCTCCTGACTCAAACTCAACGTATCCTTTTGCTAAATAATCATCTATGCCTTTTACCGAAACATATACTTCTTTAGTAAAATCCTGGTTATCAAATATATCGTCATCACCGTCGAAAAAGGAGTTGTATGAGTGTTCTGACGAGTCGGCTGAATTTGAGAGGGAGGGGACAACGACAGAAGCAGAAGGAACAACATCAGAAATTTTGCTTCCGCTTTCCTGTGAGGTTGTATTTTGCTCGGAAGAAGAATATGTTTCTACCATATCTTCGGTGGATATTATTACATTTTTAGAATCAGTAGTATGTATATCAGAGTGATTTGTATTGTATTCGAAAGAATCGCGATAAGTTGTAGGAGCATCGTTTGGAAAGGGAATGTTGATTATTGCAAATCCAATTGAAATGCAGAGTACAATAACCAGTAACAGAGAAGTGATAACTCTATTTTTCATCATTTGCACCTCCGAATACTTTGAAGAAGGTACTAAATGAGTAAGTGATAGCGGCAAGCGCCATTATTCCGAGAAAAATTCGAATCTCTATGCGATAATCCGGTATATTCAAAGTGATAGTTGGTTGAACGTTAGATATTGGATTGGAATTAACCGTTATTTCATTTGCCGGTATTTCGATGTCCTTAACTATCTCTTTGGTTATGGTGTTTGTTACAACAACGGGATCAGCCTGTTGATAATAGTTGTTTATGGTCTGATTTTTGGTAGATCGATTATTAGTCTCTTTTTGAGAATTATCGGTGTTGTTTGTTACATATATTACTTTTTCGTCCTCGTTTTCTTTTTTGTCGCTTTCTTCATCCGAAACAGGAGAATATCCTTCAAAAAGGTCGGAGTAAACAGAGCCGTTGAAATATTCACCTATCATCTGGGCACCTGCTTGGGTGGCAAAAGAATTTTCACCTTCATACTCTCCCCAAGTAAAATATCCCTCTGGATCATAACAGGTATCAATAATATACTCCAAAAGGTCATCACAATCCTTGCTGTCAAATACGTTGTAAGATACGATAGAGGCTAATGAGTTGGTATCATAGGATTGCTTTATATAATCCATATTGTTTTCAACATAATCATCAATAGATTGCAGATATTCGGAAAATTCATTGTCTTTACCGGCGAGTTCAATCAACGTCTTTACCCACAAAGAAGTCGAAACATCTGACCATGTACCATATCCAAATCCGCCGTCAGTGTTTTGCTGTGAAAGCATATAGTCCCAAGCGCTGTCGTCCAGCCCGCTGCCGGAAAGGACATATCCAAACATCACCCATACCTGTTCGCTGGCCATTGTGACGCCGGAATTTCCGCTTTTCGTAAATTCGCCGTTTAACAGATAAGAATTCAAAATGTCTATTACAGATTTTTGGGAATCAACGACTTTGGTGTCTACGCCAAAATTATTGTTTACCATAGTTACAAGAACCTTTCCAAGTCCTTGTGGGGTCATTTCATCATAGTCAAGAGAATAAAAATCCACATCAACAACAGATTTTAATCCTAATGCTCTTTTGGTTATCATGTCCCAAAAGCAGGTAATATCGCTCCCTGAAGCTGACAAAGATACTTCTGAATATTTTTTTACCATTTTCTGAAAGACTGAATCAGCATCTGTATCAGTATCAGCGGAGCTGTAATATGCTGTTTCTATGCTTGGGGATGCTGCATAGGTGTTATTGGTGGAATTTTCTGCCAAAACGCAGATTGACATTTGCAGAATCAAGGATAAAACTAAGATCAGAGCCATAAAATGAGATAAATACTTTTTCATTTTTTCCTCCTAAAAAAAATAAAGGCGCAGTTATACCCGCGCCTTTTATTATTATAAGCTGTCTCTCGCAGCATATAACACATATAAAAGACCGGACTTGTAGCAAAAGCTCATTACCGTTGCGGGACAGTCCCGGAATCTAACCGGAGTTCCTTTTTTGTATTATCTTGATCACAAGATATTTGTTGAAAAATGAAAAGAAAAAAGCGGCAGCCTTCTTACAAAGACTGCCGCTTATGGCGGAGAGAGAGGGATTCGAACCCTCGAACGGGTATTAGCCGTTACACGATTTCCAGTCGTGCGCCTTAGACCAGCTCAGCCATCTCTCCACGATGTCTTTGCACGACACTTGCATATTATAGTCGCATTTCTTCGATATGTCAACCCTTTTTTAAAATTTAATTTATATAAATTTTTTCGAGCTAAAGACAGGTGGATTTATGCTGCAATACAACTATCGATTTAGAAATCGGTATAAATTTTCTGTAAGATGGTATGTAACAGTCGCAATTATAGTGGCGGTGGTTTTAAGAATAGACAACTGCATAAGGCCGATGATAAAGACTATGGCGGCATCTCAGGCAAAAGTTTTTGCGACAAGGATAATTAACGATGCTGTAAATAAGCAGTTTTCAGCGGACGATATTTCGTACGATGCGCTGATAAAGGTGACGTTGGATAGCTCAGGAAAGGTGACGTCGGTTCAAACCGATATGGTGCGGTTAAACGTGCTGAAAAGCAAAATGACTACGGCTGCATCGGAACAGCTGAATTTGCTGCAAAATCAAACGGTAAGGATTCCGTTGGGAACGTTATTGGGATTGCAAATCTTTTCGGGTCGCGGACCACGTGTGGAATTCAAAGTCGTTCCTGTGGGGTACATCGATTCAAAGCTGAATCACAGGTTTGATTCAGCAGGAATTAACCAAACCAGACATCAGATAGTGCTGCAGCTGGATGCAACGATAATGGCGCTGCTGCCGGGATATTCGGCATCCAGCAGCGTTTCAACGTCGCTTATACTTGCCGAAACGGTAATAGTAGGAGTATCGCCTGAAGCGTTCACCCAGGTAGTAACCGAAGAACAGACCGATTCTGCAGGAATAATAGCTGATTACGGAAACGGCCAAGGATAGAAATTTTCTTTAAAAAACAGCATTTTATACTATCAATAATGGCAGAATTATGTTACAATGAATAATCATTGTAATGTGGATTATTAGGTCCTTTTACAGATTTACAAAAGGAGGTGCGGCGCTGTGCAAAAGGAAGATGCTGCAAAGCGGCTTGCCGAACTGCGTGAGCAGATAGAGTATCACAATATGCGCTATCATCTTTTTGATGAGCCTGAAATAGAGGATCATGAGTATGACGCCCTCAACCGTGAATTAAAAGCTTTGGAAGCTAAGTTTCCAGAACTGGTGACTGCAGATTCTCCAACTCAAAAGGTTGGTGCCAAAACTGCCGGAGTGCTCAATACTTTTGAGCAGGTAGAGCACAAGGTTCAGATGGCCTCGCTGCAGGACGTCTTTTCCACTGATGAGGTGCGCGATTTCGATATAAAGGTTCGTGATACAATAGCTTCTCCGCTATATATCGTAGAGCCCAAAATAGACGGACTTTCGGTTTCGCTGGAATATAAAGACGGCGTTTTCTTCCGTGGATCTACAAGAGGCGACGGATTTGTCGGAGAAGATGTAACCGAAAACCTCAGAACGATAAGAACAGTGCCGCAAAAGCTGAATACAGCTGTTCCTTATATTGAGGTGCGCGGTGAAGTTTACATGTCGCGCGAAAGTTTTGATATAGTGGTCGCACAGCAGGAATTAAACGGAGAAAAGCCGTTTAAAAATCCCAGAAATGCGGCGGCGGGATCGCTTAGACAGAAAGATCCGTCGATAACCGCCAAGCGTCTGCTGGATATTTTGATTTTCAATATTCAGCAGGTAGAGGGAAAAGAGATAACCAATCATGAGCAGTCTATCGCTTATTTGAAAGAGCTTGGCTTTGCTACAATATTCCCTGATGAGCCTACTGGTGATATTGAAGTGATTATAGACCGCATAGGCAAGATAGGCGATAAGCGCGAAGAATATCCTTTTAACATCGACGGAGCTGTAGTAAAGGTTAATGATTTTGCTCAGCGTGATGAACTTGGAAGCGCAGCTAAATATCCCAAATGGGCGGTCGCATATAAATATCCTCCCGAAGAAAAGGAAACGACGCTGCTTGCTGTTGAGATAAACGTTGGACGCACCGGAGTTCTTACCCCAACGGCGGTGTTTGAGCCGATAACCCTTGCGGGAACTACCGTTTCAAGAGCTGTTTTGCACAATCAGGATTTTATCAACGAAAAGCAAATTGCCATCGGAGATACCGTTGTAGTCCGCAAAGCGGGCGAGATAATCCCTGAGGTGCTAAGCGTTTCCAAACACTGCGGCGGAGAGATTTATAAAATCCCTTCGGTTTGTCCCTCATGCGGACATCCCGCAACACGTGACGGTGACGATGCAGCGATAAGATGCCGCAATATGGCGTGCCCTGCACAGCTTTTGAGAAACCTTATCCACTTTGCATCACGAGATGCAATGGATATAGAAGGTCTGGGACAGGCCAATATAGAGCTTTTTGTTTCGGAAGGTCTCATTGCTTCTCAGGCGGATATTTACCGCCTGCAGCCTGAAAAGATAGCTTCGCTTGAACGCCTCGGCAAAAAGAGTGCTGCAAATCTTATGGCTGCAATTGAAAAGTCAAAGCAGAACGACCTTTCAAGATTGCTTTTCGGACTTGGAATCAGAAACATCGGTCAAAAGGCAGCTCAGCTTATCTCCAGAAAGTTTGGCAGCATGGATGCCGTAATAACAGCCACTGCCGAACAGCTGACCGAGATAGACACCGTCGGCGGAGTGATGGCAGCAAGCATTTGTGATTTCTTTGCTCAACCCGAAAACGTCGAGCTTATTGGAGAACTCAAAGCGCTTGGCGTTAATATGGAAAGCAAAGAGGCGCCAGTTTCGGAAAAGCTTGCGGGACTTACCTTTGTTCTCACCGGAACGCTGCCTACTCTTTCGCGAAACGAAGCCACCGCTATGCTGGAGGCACAGGGGGCAAAGGTTTCGGGAAGCGTTTCCAAAAAGACCAGCTATGTTGTAGCAGGCGAAGATGCGGGGAGCAAGCTTGCCAAGGCTAAGTCGCTGGGAGTTCCCGTAATCGACGAAGCCAAGCTGCTCGAGCTTATAAACAGTTAATAAATTAATCAATCAATATATATCGGAAGGTGATTGTTTGTGAAAATCGACATCAACCATATCGCCAAACTGGCACGTCTTAAGATGGACGAGCAGCAGGCGGAAAAATTTGCTTCCCAGATGGAAGGCATAATCGAAATGGTAGCAAATCTGCCCGAGATAGAAGGCGTTGCAACCGGATTGGACACCTCCAATCCTATGCGCCTGCGCGAGGATGTAGCTGTTCCTTCGTCTGCAAAGCGTTCTGAGATACTTGAGAATGCACCTCAGGTAGAAGCCGGCTGCGTAGTAGTGCCGAGAATAGTGGAATAAGGAGGGGGAACGACGATGCTTTATACCAAATCAGCTGCGGAACTTTCCGCAATGCTTAAAAAGGGCGAATGCAGCTCTGTTGAACTGACCAAGTCTGTATTTGACAGAATCGCCGAGACCGAGAGCAAGGTTGACGCTTACGTTACCCTCTGCGAAGAGTCTGCTATGGCAAAGGCTGCTGAAGTCGACGCCAAGAGAGCAAGAGGGGAGGAGCTTTCTCCTCTGGCTGGTATTCCCATTGCCGTTAAGGACAACATCTGCACCAAGGGCGTTCTTACCACCTGCTCTTCCAAGATGCTTTACAATTTCAAGCCGCCTTATGACGCTACTGTTGTTGAAAAGCTCAATAAGTGCGATTTCGTTATGCCCGGTAAGGTAAACATGGACGAGTTCGCAATGGGATCTTCCTGTGAGAATAGTGCCATCAAGCCTACTCACAACCCCCGCGATCTCTCCAGAGTTCCCGGCGGCTCTTCGGGCGGCTCTGCAGCTGCAGTTGTATCGGGCGAAGCCATCATGGCACTCGGTTCCGATACCGGCGGTTCTATCCGTCAGCCCGCAAGCTACTGCGGTCTTGTCGGCTTAAAGCCCACCTACGGCTCTGTTTCCAGATACGGCCTTATCGCATTTGCTTCCTCTCTCGACCAGATCGGCCCTATGACCCGTACCGTTGAGGATGCAGCTATGCTTTACAGCGCTATCTGTGGAGGCGACGAGCGCGACGCAACCAGCGCTATGCGCGATTATCCTGATTTTGTGGCCGAGCTTGGCAAGGGCGTAAAGGGACTTAGAATCGGTATCCCAAAGGAATATTTCGGACCCGGTGTTACCGAAGAGGTAAAGAATTCCGTTATGGCTGCCGTTGAGGCGCTCAAGGCAGAAGGTGCTATCGTTAAGGAAATCAGCCTTCCTTCCACCGATGCCGCTCTCAATGCATATTACATCATTTCCTCTGCAGAGGCAGCTTCCAACCTTGCCCGTTTCGACGGCGTTAAGTATGGCTATCGCGCAGAGAATATCGAAGGTCTTATCGACCTTTACGAGAAGTCCAGAAGCGAAGGCTTCGGCGATGAGGTTAAGCGCCGCATAATGCTCGGTACCTTCGTGCTTTCTTCCGGATTCTCGGATGCTTACTATAAGCGCGCAAAGGTGCTCCAGATGAGAATACGTCAGGAGTTTGAAGATGCCTTTGCAGATTGCGACGTTATCGCAACTCCCACTTCGCCCTTCACCGCATTTAAGCTGGGCGAAAACGTAGACGATCCTCTTAAGATGTACGCAGCTGATATCTGCACCATCACCGTAAATATCGCTTCGCTGCCGGCAATTTCCATTCCCTGCGGCAATGGTGTTGACGGAATGCCCATCGGTCTGCAGCTTATCGGACCCAGATTCTCCGAATCCACGCTGTTCAACGTTGCGGATCATTACGAAAAGCTGGCAGGCGGCTTTAACAAGCTGCCCGAGATCGGTTAAGGAGGGGAATGTGCCATGAACAACAAATATGAAGTTATTGTAGGTCTTGAGGTCCATGCCGAGCTCAACACCGAAAGCAAGATATTCTGCTCCTGCAAGAACCAGTTCGGCGGAGGGGTCAACGCAAACTGC
>JAFQAX010000095.1 GCA_017399785.1 Oscillospiraceae bacterium
CCTCTAACCATGAGGAAAAGCGCGCTGAATTCTGCCTTGAATGGCTGCTTCAAAACGGCGTTTCCTCCGCCTATATCGATGAGGTAAACAACGTTATCTGCCCAATCCACTGTGAAGACAGCAACGATATCACCGTTTTTATGGCTCACACCGACACCGTTTTTCCCGACACCGAACCTATGCCGATGAGAGAAGAAAACGGCAGGCTTTACTGCCCCGGCGTGGGTGACGACACCGTCAATCTTGCAATGCTTATGTTCTGCGCAAAATATCTGTTTGCTCATCCTGAGCATGCCCCCAAGGGCGGCGCGCTGCTGGTTATGAACAGCGGAGAAGAGGGACTTGGCAATCTGCGCGGAAGCCGTCATCTCATTCTCAACAGCTTTGCCGGAAGAGTAAAGGAATTCTATTCCTTTGACGGCGGTCAGAATATGTTCTGCAACGCTTCGGTCGGCTCTATCCGCTACCGTGTCGAAGTAAAGACCGAGGGCGGTCATTCCTATTCCGATTTTGGCAACCGCAACGCCATTGCCTATCTTGCGGCGCTTATCCAGATGCTTTACAATGCGCCTGTTCCCAAAACCGGCAGCCGCACCAGCTTTAATGTCGGCAAAATTTCGGGCGGCACCTCGGTAAACACCATTGCTCAGCAGGCAGAAATGCTGTTTGAATACCGCTCTGACGTAAGAGAAAACCTTGAGACCATGAAAAACATCTTTAACGGTGCCGTTGAATCGGTTCGCCGCATGGTTTCGGAGGTTAATGTCGAAGTACTGGGCGAGCGTCCCTGCATGGGCGACGTCGATCCCGTAAAACAGGCTGCTTTGGAGGATAAGGTTTCCGCTCTGCTTGCCGAATACTGCGGCAGCGTTCCCCCCAAGGCTCCCAGTTCCACCGACTGCAACATACCCTTCTCGGTCGGCATCCCCTCGGTCTGCTTCGGCGGATATATCGGCAAGGGTGCCCACACCAGAGAAGAATATATCGAGCTTGAAAGCCTGAAGCAGGGCATGCCGATGCTGCTTGCCTGCGTGCTCAGCTGCGGCCCCGATGTAAAGTAATATTCTGAAAGGACCTTTTTACCTATGAATTTCTTTCAAAACATGGACGTTTGGAAACTGCACACCTGGCAGGACTATCTCTTCTATATCGCATATGTCGGATTTTTTGTCGCTGTTATCTGGTATGCGATAAGACGCATCAACAAGGGCAGAAACGATGCTTCGGCTGCAAAGCGTGTCGCAAAGCAGCTTAAAAAGAAGAGCGGCAAGCGCAAGATCTACACCAACGCCACCTTCAATTTCGGCGATAAGCAGGCAACCTACAGCAACCTTATTGTCGATGCCGCAGGCATCGTTGCTTTCAAAACCGTCGGCCGCGGACTTAAGATCTACGGCACCAATGAAGACGAAAGCTGGAAGGTCGTCGACAATAAGGGCGATTCGGTGCGCATCCCCAATCCCATTGCCGAGCTTAGAGACAGCTTTGACTCTCTGCGCAGGTATATGTCCAAAAACGGTATCGTCCGTATTAACATTGATCCGCTGACTGTTTTTGCCGACCCCTTTGACACTCCCGAGCTTTACCTCGGTCGAGACAGCAACTGCATCGTTTTCTCCGAGGTTAAAAAGTGGTCGGAAAACCGCATGCTGCGCGCCAAGAACATCAAGGATAAGCTTGATTTTGATGCCGCCGTTGCTGCGCTGGACAAGGCACTGGTAACCACCGAAAACAAGTGATCCAATCTTAAAAGAGCCGAAACATTCGGCTCTTTTTTGCCCCTTTAAAATCCAAATCACAGGAGTGATATTATGAAAAACAAAAAGCTGCTGCTGATAATTATGCTGGCGTTAGTGCTTGCGCTCGGCTCTTTTGCCTCCACCACATATGCCGCCGACGGCAGCGACATCGTCATCCTTTACGAAAACGATGTTCACTGTGCTGTCGATGGCTATTCCAAGCTTGCCGCCATGAAAAAGGAGCTCTCCGCAACGGCAGATCATGTCGGTGTGGTTTCCTCCGGAGATTTTGTACAGGGTGGAAGCCTCGGCTCTATTTCTCAGGGTGAATATATCGTAAAGCTGATGAACATTGTCGGCTATGACGCCGTGGCACTCGGCAACCACGAATTTGACTACCGCATCCCGCGGCTGATGGAATTGGCCGACATGATGGACACCAAGCCGGTATGCGGCAATTTCAAGTCGATGCCCGATGAAAAGCTCGTCTTTAAGCCTTATTCGATGGTCAGCTATGGCGATACCGACATCGCTTATATCGGCATCACCACCCCCGATACCTTGACCTCCACTTCCATCTCTCAGTTTATGGATGAAAAGGGAAGCTATATCTACAGCTTTTCGGGAGATGACCTTTTTGAAACGGTGCAGCAGAGCATCGATGCCGCAAAAGCCGATGGCGCCGATTATATAATCGCCCTTTCCCATCTCGGCACCGAATTCGTCCCCGAGCAGTGGAGCGCACAGGCGCTGGTGAAAAATACTGCCGGCTTTGACGCCGTGCTGGACGCACACTCCCACAGCGTAATTGAGAGCATGATGCTGAAAGATAAAAACGGTGATGAAGTCATCATTTCCTCCACCGGTACCAAGTTTGCCAACATCGGCAAGCTGACCGTTTCGGATGGCAAAATCACCACCGAGCTTATCAAAACCGAAAACTATGACAAGACCGACGCTGCTGTTGACGAATACATCGCAAAGATAAACGAAGAATACCAAAAGCTGGGCGACCGCGTGATCGGAACCAGCAAGATAGACCTTATCACCGTTGACAAAGACGGCAAGCGCATCATCCGCCATCTGGAGACCAACCTCGGCGACCTTTGCGCCGACGCTTTCCGCATCGTAACCGATTCCGACATCGGCGTTGTAAACGGCGGCGGTCTTCGCGGCGATATTGCCGCAGGCGACATCACCTTTAACGATCTGCTGACCGTTTGTCCCTGGAACAACACCGTCTGCGCCGCAAAGGCGACCGGACAGCAGATAATCGACCTGTTGGAGCTGGGCGTAATGTACTATCCCGGTGAGAACGGCGGATTCCAGCATGTTTCGGGGCTTACCTTTAAATTTGACAGCTCCATCCCCAGTTCGGTAAAGCTGGACGAAAATACGCTGTTTGTCAGCGTCGACGGCCCGAGAAGGGTTTATGACGTAAAGGTACTGGACAAATCAAGCGGCGAATATAAGCCGATCGAGCTTGACCGCGAGTATATCCTTGCATCCCACAACCACCTGCTCGTCGAACAGGGAAGCGGCGCCTCGATGTTCAAAGACGCAAATCTTGTATTAAACAACGGCATGCTGGATGTTGAGCTGCTGGAGCAGTATATCGTTGAGCAGCTCGGCGGTGTTGTCGACGAGCGCTATGCCCAATCGCAAAACAGAATAGTTGTCGCTGACCGCGCGGCAAATCCCACCACCGGCGTGGAGTTGGATTTAGCGGCATAAAAAATCACCCCGATCTGTGAGTAAAATCACCGGTCGGGGGTATTTATTATGTGGAATAGAATTTATAATGGGGCGCCGCCCCAAACCCCGCCGGCTTTTGTGTACAAAAGCCGGACAAAAAACTTTAAGTAAAAATCAGTGTACGTATGACAATGGGAAGAACTTTTGTGTATTGGGCTAACGCCCCCTGGCGGAGGGGGCGGCGCGGCGGATGCCGCGCGGGGGTTGCGCACTGAAGCGGCACGATCAAGCTAAAAAGCCCCCCTTGCGGATGCAAGGGGGGCCGCCGTTTACTTTCAGCCTTTATACTGCACTACCTTTTCGAAAAGCGCAGTCATTTTGGGCGAAACAACTCGGTCGATATGGTCTTTTCCGAAATACCAGTGCTTAAATTCTATCGTCTTTGCTGCCATGCCCAAAAATGCGGTCAGCGCATCGATGCGCTCATGCGGGCGCTCGATAAGGCCCAATTCCAGTCGGGGGTTCTGGTGGGTTATTACAATATCCACCTTATCCTCGACGCTGTGCAGCTTTTCCCGTGCATGCTCCAGCTCCTTGATGGAAGGAAGCTCGTCCGGCCACCAGTTTACTCCTGCCTCACGCTCGTCGGCATCTATACTTTCTCCGCCGCCGAATGCAAACACCTTCTGGCCCTCTATCTCGTATATTTCGCCGCGCTGCATCCAAAGCATATTTTTGGAAAGGCGCTTTACTCTTCCTCCGCAATACTCCTCATCGGGATACTGCTTTAACAGGTCGAGGTTATCGTGGGTGCCTTCGACAAACATTATTATGCAATCATATTTCTCCAGCTTTTTGATCTGCTCCTGCTCATCGGCAGAACCGCTCCAGACAAATCCGAAATCTCCGCAGACAAAAACGTGATTCTTATATTTTGGGAAAAGCTTTTTAAATTGCTTGAAACGGTCAATATCACCGTGGGTATCTCCGGTTATGTAGATCATGTCGCACTCCTGAAAATGTTTTTTGGGTGTTGGGCAGATACTGTTTAAAAATCAACGCTTATTTGTTATAATAAAAAAACAACCAAGCTTTTTGATTTTTACACCGACATTTATTATATCACATTTGCTCTCTATGGAGGAGTTTTTATGAAAAAGATTTTTTCGATATTGCTGGCGCTGATGCTGCTTTGCTCGGCGATGGCGGTTTCCTCATCGGCTGCCGAGTATGTGCCCGCCTTTGACGTGGCATCACAGGCGGTCTATCTGGTGAATCTCGACAGCGAGATGACCATCTATCAGAAAAACGCCACCAAAAAAATCGAGCCTTCGGCACTTTCGCAGCTGATGACTGTCGTACTGGCGCTCGAGCGGATACAGGATCCCGAAAACGAGCAGATCACCATGAAAAGCTATATCGAAAACGATATGTATGAATACGGTCTGGCGCTGGGCGGAATCCGACTGGCGGGTCTTTACCGCAACGAGACCATTTCGGCGAAAAACCTGATGTACGCCGTTATGATCCGTGACGCAAACGAGGCCGCAACCATGCTTGCTGACTATATCGGCGACGGTTCGGTGCCCTATTTTGTCGAGTTGATGAACAAGCGTGCCAAGGAATTGGGTATGAAAAACACCAACTTCACCAGTCCTCACGGTCTGCCCGACCCCGAAAGCTATACCACCGCAAAGGATATGGCTATTCTGGCACGCCACGCCATGACGCTGGAAGGCTTTGAAACGCTTGCCACCACCCCGTTTTATGATGGCGGCCCCACCAACCGCAACCAAACGCTCAACTGGAACACCAGAAACGCGCTGCTGGCATCCACCTCGCAGTATTACAACCCCTCGGCGACCCCGATAAAGTCGGGTTACCACCACAAGCTCGGCTCCTATTCGATGGCGACCGCCAAGCTCAACGGCTACAGCTATCTTTTGGTCTGCATGGCGAGCAACGGCGTCGACAGTGAGGGCAAGAGCAACGCCGCATATTCCGCTTTCGACGACACCAACCGCCTTTTCGAATGGGCATTTGACACCTTTAAGGTAAAGTCGCTGCTGGAGCGCGGCAAGAGCTTTGGCGAAATGCCGCTTAAAATGTGCTGGGGCAAGGATTTCCTGCGCGTCATGAGCGCTGACAGCTTCACCGCCCTCATCCCCGATGCGATAGAGGCTTCCAGCATACAGTTTGAGCTGGATCTGCCCGAATATGTTGTTGCGCCCGTTCACAAGGGCGATCTGGTGGGACAGGTAAGACTGTTCCTTGCAGGGGAGCAGATAGGCGTTGTCGGCGTTGTCGCCGCAGAAGGCGCCGCCGTTTCCCGCGCGCTGCTGCTTTTAGAGGCACTTATCGGCATCACCCGCACCTTCTGGTTTAAGTTTATCGTTATTCTGCTGGTCGTTCTCATCATTCTTTATATCATGCTAATGATAATCAGAAACAGAAACCGCCGCCGCTATCGCTCGGTGGGCAAATAAAGGAGAGTTAATCATGGATTGGACTGATCTTACCATAACCGTTTCAATAAAAGATCTTGACGAGGCTTCCGCCATCGCCCAGATGGTTTCGGGCAGCGGAATTTACATCGAGGATTATTCCGACCTTGAACAGGGAACACTTGAGATAGCACATATCGACCTCATCGACGAGGATCTTATCAAAAAGGACCGCGACAAGGCGATAATCCACCTTTATCTGCCGCCCGATTATTCCCCCGCCGAGCCGATAACCTTTATCGGCAACCGTCTGGAAAGCTGCGGCATCGAATTTGAGATAGCCACCGGCGGCGTAAAGGAAGAAAACTGGTCGACCGCATGGAAAAACTATTATCATCCCATCGAGCTTTCGGACAAGCTTGCCATCTGCCCTTCCTGGGAGCAGTTTGCCCCCAAGCCCACCCAGAAGGTCATCCGCCTTGACCCCGGCATGGCATTCGGCACCGGAACACATGAGACCACCCGCCTTTGCCTTAAGCTGCTGGAAGCCAACATGTCGGAGGGTATGAGCATGCTGGATGTCGGCTGCGGCAGCGGAATTCTCGCCATCTGCGCCAAGCTGCTCGGTTCGGGCAGAACGATGGGTGTTGACATCGACCCCGTTGCGGTAAGAACCGCAAATGAAAACGCCGAGCTTAACGGCTGCGACATCGAATTTTACTGCGGCGACCTTGCCACCGGCATCAAGGAGCAGTTTGACGTAATCTGCGCCAACATCGTTGCTGACGCTATACTGCGCCTTGCAAAGGACCTGCCCCATCTCATGCACGACAACAGCGTCTGCGTCGTTTCGGGCATAATCGACACCCGAAAGGAAGAAGTCGAAGAGGGCCTGCGCGCCGCCGGACTTGAGCCCTTTACCGTCGAGCTGCAAAACGGCTGGGCAGCCATCGCCTGCAAAAAGGCGGTGTAAGCTATGCCGAGATTTTTCGTCGATCAGCTTAGTCCCCTTACGGTGGTCACCGGCGATAACGCCCGCCATATCTCCAAATCGCTGCGCATGAAGGCGGGCGAAACGCTGACCCTTTGCGACGGCAGGGGAACTGAAGCCGAGGGCGTCATCGAAAGCCTGTCGGCTGACGCCGTTTCGGTGCGCTTGGGACAGACCGTTCCCACCGCCGCCGAGCCGGAGACCAAGGTCAGCCTTTATCTCGCCATGCCAAAGGGCGACAAGGCCGAGCTGGTCATCCAAAAATCGGTCGAACTGGGCGTCCACGAGATAGTATTTCTGCTGACATCCCGCTGCATATCCCGCCCCAAGCCGCAGGAATTTTCCAAAAAGCAGGCGCGATTCCAGAAAATCGCCGACGAAGCGGCAGGCCAGTGCGGAAGAGGTATTCTGCCGCAGGTGCGCGGACTGCTTTCTTTTGAGCAAACTTTGGAAGAAATGCAGCAATTTGACAGCTGTTTTACACTATATGAAGGGGAGTGCCCGTCCTTCAGGGCGTCGCTGCCCAAAAGGGGAGAGCGCACCGCGCTGCTTATCGGCAGCGAGGGCGGATTCGCTCCCGATGAGATAGAAAAAGCCAAGTCGGCGGGGGTATTACCGGTTTCGCTCGGTAAGCGAATTCTGCGCTGCGAAACGGCGCCCATCGCCGCCCTTTCGGCGCTGATGTTTGCGCTCGGCGAGATGGACTGACCGATTTGTCAGCTTTTTCCTTGACTTTGGCGGCAAAATCCGCAAAGAATAATGCTGTTGACTTTGCCGCATCGGCGGGGATAGCCCGCCTTAAAAAGGGGGTTTTTTAAATGAAAAACACTTCTGTAATTGCCATTATCGTGCTGCTTGCCGCCGCTGTATTCACCGTCTGCGGCTGCTCCGCCTGCTCGAGAGAGATGATGTACTCCTCCTCGGCGCTGCCCGAAAAGCAAGTTGAGCAGTCGGCCGCCGATATTTTGCCCGAACAGGAGCCGGACGAGCCTGTTTTCGAGCCGGAAGAGGAGATAAAGGTAGAGCAAGAGCTTCCGCCCCTTGCAATGGAAGCAGATTTTGAAGCCGTCGCCGAAAAGAGCGGCGATTCGGTTCCGTGGGGCCCCGGCGTATTTAAGGATGATCTCGGACGTTCCACCGCCTGCATCGACCTGCAGCAGAAATATCAGGACTATAACGCCTACTTCATCGCCCCCGCCGAGGGCAACACCGTGACGCTGACCTTCGATCAGGGCTATGAAAACGGATACACCGCACCCATCCTCGACGCGCTTAAGGAGAAAAACGTTCAGGCGATATTTTTCCTCACCGGACACTATGTCCGCACCCAGCCCGAGCTTATCCAGCGCATGATAGATGAGGGCCACATCCTTGGCAGCCACTCCGACGCCCACGCCGTCTACTGCAAGGATATCTCCATCGAGGAATCCTATAACGACGCCAAGTGGATGCAGGATCACCTGCGCGAGAATTACGGCTATGAGATGCGCTTGTTCCGCTTCCCCGAGGGCGAGTTTTCGGAGCAATCGCTGGAGCTTTTACGCCAGATGGGATATAAGAGCGTATTCTGGAGCTTTGCCTACGCCGACTGGAACGTAAACGACCAGCCCGAGCCTGCGGCGGCGATCGAGAAGATAACCGATTTCCTCCATCCCGGCGAGATAATGCTGCTGCATTCGGTAAGCTCGACCAACGCCGAAATTCTGCCCGAACTTATCGACATTATCCGTGAAAAAGGCTTTGAGCCTGCGGTGGCGCCCGAGCTTTTAAACTGACAGCAAAAAATCCCTGACCTTATCGGTCAGGGATTTTTATTTTGCCTTTTATTCCGCTGCGGGAGCTTCGGGCTCAGCTGCTGCTTCAGCCTCAACTTCGACAACCGGCTCTGCCTCAATTACGAGATCGGCTGCAACATATTCCTGCTCCGGTGCCGCTGCTTTTGCGCCGCCGGTGAGGTCCTTAAAATCCTCAGAAACGGTGTACTCGGCTGCGTCGCGGGCTTCCTTGTGTGCTGCGATATTGTCCTCCAGCTCCTTAAGCTGCTCCTTAAGGGTGTCGATGTCGCGGCAGTATTCGTTAAGCTGCTCGGGGAATACTTCGCCTTCCTTTATCTTGCTGTAGCAAAAACGGCCCATTGCGGCATAAACGCCTTCGATCTGGCGCTCGATGCCTGCGCGGTCAAGACCAAGCTTTGCTATCTGTGCCTGTTCGCCCGCCTTTTTTGCGGTGGTGGATGCTATATTGCCTATCATTTTGCCGAATTTTTCAAATGCCATGTTAAGTCGCCCTCCAATGCGGTGTTGAGATGATGTAATATTCAGTATAACATATTATTCGGCAAAACGCCAATAGGCTAATTTATCCCCAGCCTTTTCATAAACCGCTCGGTGGAGATGCCTTTGGGGCGGTTAAAGCGGCCCAACGACAGCAGCTGATCTACTTCTCCGTTTATCATATTCACCTTTTCTGAGCAGGTGAAAAGAACATTAAATCCCATCTCCTGCAGCACCGCCACCGATTCGCGCGATATGCTGCCGTATGGATAGGCGAAGGCGGTGGGCACTATGCCGCAATGCTGCTCCAGCAGCGACTGCGTTTTGCCGACATCCTGCACCAGAGCGGCGTAATAGTCGGCTTCATCCTCGCCGAATTTGCGGCGGGTTCCCTTGCGCCCCTCTTTTTTGTGCATATCATAGCTGTGATTGGCTATCTCCACCCGCCCGCTCTGGGTAAGCTCGGTTATATCGTCCCAGCTTAAGTGGGCATAGGCGGGATTGGGGTCGGGGGTGTCGGAAAATCTTTCTGAGTAGCTTCCCACCACCGCAACGGTGGCCTTCATGTCGTATTTCTCAAGCAGCGGCAGTCCATAGGTGAGGTTATTTAAAAATCCGTCGTCAAAGGTTATCATAACGGGCTTTGGCGGCAGGTCTTCGCCTTTGGTGACCGCCTCGTAAAGCTCAGAGGGCAAAAGGGAAGTATATCCCCGACTTTTTAAAAAGGCTAAATCGCTTTCCAAAAGCTGAGGAGAGATTACATAATCACCGCCGCGGGCGGGGTCTTTAAGTATTCCGTGGTACATCAAAATGGGCAGCGGCCTGCCCTGTGCGGCAGTTTGGATGGGGACATCCGCCGTTTTTATCAGCAAAAAAGTGAGCAAAAGACAAAAAATCCCGCGTGCGGTGACCGATATGCAGCGATAGCGCTTCATAGCTTAAAGCCCGCCCAGCTGCGCCGTCAGCATACGCCCGAAAGAGAGATCGGCATCGGTGAAGAGCAGCAGCGTCCGCTCCAAAAGCTCGGGCGAAAGGCGGCATAGATCCTCAACAAGATTTGACGCCAGCGTTTTGCGGTCAAATTCTCCCAACGACGAAAGAAAGACGGCGGTTGATCTAACGCCTTCACCCCGCTTCAGCGGGGCGGGAGAGATGCCGTCGGGCAGATCGGCGGCATCAAATTGAAGGGCAGCTATCTCCTCGGCAAAATGCTTCGGCAGCCGTTCCAATGTCAGTCTGCCCAGTTTTTGCGGCGGGCAAAGCTGCTTCGACCACTCAACGGCAGGGTCAAGCGGGTCAAATCCTAAATCGGCGGGCAGAGGATAGTCGATAAACTGTGCCACCAGCTCATATTGCGGCTTTTCGCCGTTTGCGATGGCGGTGACCAAATCGCGGGAGAGAGCATCGGGGTCGGAGGCGGCAAGCTCTTCCGCCTCGAATCGGCTTAGCGTTTTGGGTCGGTGGCTCGAAAGCCAGCTTGTTCTGACCAGCCTTTGCCTGCCATCGGGATCGGTCCAAATCATCGGCGGCGAAAAACCGTCCGCCATGCGATAGCTTGCGATGGTGCCGCCGTCGGTGTAAAGCCTTGCCGCCATCAAAAGGGCGGCGGGGTTAGAGCAAATCGCCCGCCAAAAACGCTCTTTATCCCGCAATCCCGTTGCGGGGTCGGCACACATCGAAGCGGAAATAGCCGATGACAACGCCATATCCTCCGCCGCATCGTCCTGCATAAAATAGGCGGGCAGGTCGAAATTACCTCCCTCGCCGCAAAAGCGCACCCAAAAGCTGCGGCGGCAGCGGCTGCTTTCGGCTGCGCCATGAGGAATATCGGCGGCAAAACGGACGATCACTTCGGTCAGTCGCTGCAAAAAATCCGCTTTGCAGCAATCGCCGGCGGAGCGATAGGGGCTGAAACTGCCGTAAGCACCGATGCATTTTGCATATTCGGCACGGTAAAAGGGGGCGGCTTCTGTCATGCTTTCGATTTGCGGGGGCTCAGGCTCTTCCAACAGCTCGGACAGCGGCTGATTTTCCAAATCGCCCGGCTGTTCTGCAACGGGGATGGCGGGCTGATCCCAGATGTCGTCAGGTTCGGGCGTAATCTCGGTATTATCCGAAATAGCGGTCTGCAGATTCTGCTCCAGCGTCGGACGTCCGGGCGGGGTGGCGCGCTGATAGCGCAGCAGCTCGGCGCGGTAGCGGTCCATCATCGCTTCCAGCGTCGACTGGTCAAATTCGTTTTGAGTAAGCCTGGTCATAAATTTGCTCCTCCTTTTTCATTCGGCTAAATTATATGAAAAAAAGGGGAGAGATAGACGGGCACAAAAAAGAACGGCATCGCAAAATGCCGTTCTTTTGGTTTAATTCATCAGCGAAAGCGGGTCGATATATTTGTCGTCCTTAAGGCACTCAAAGTGCAGGTGATCGGGCATTGCGCTTTCGGCAGGGATATAGCCGACCGCGCCTATCATCTGACCCTGTTTTACCTTGTCGCCCTCTTTTACGGTGACATTTTTATCCAGTCCGCAATAGCGGGCGGTGATGTCGCCGGGATGTTCGATCTCCACCACAAAGCCCCAAAGGGGATCTTCATAAACCTCTTCCACCTCGCCCTTGGCGGCGGCGGCAACCGACTTGCCCTTTTCGGCGGCGATGTCGACGCCGTTATGGGTTCGCCAATCGCCGAGAGTTTCGCTCTTTACCAGTTCACCGTTGGAATAGGGGGTAAAAGTCTCACCTTCGATCGGCATAGTCCAGGAGGACTTCAGCAGCGAGGCCTGCTCGGCGGGCTGTTCTGAGTCTTTTGACGGCGCGGCAGGCTGACTCGGTGACGATTGCTGCTTTGACGAGGAGGAGGACGGCTGAGAGGATGAGATCCTTACGCCATGCTGTTCTTTTGCCGTCTCCTCCGACTGAGGGAAAGTCCACTGGCTGGAAACCGATTCGGAAGGCTTTATCAGCTGCTGCTTTTGCTGTTCGGCTCGGTTGGCGGCGGTCTCCATCGCAATATAGGCAGCGGTTCCCGCCCCCGCAAGGCAAAGCGCCAGCACCGCATAAAAGCCTTTTCCGTTTAAAAACTTTGTAAATTTATTATTGTATCTTTCAGGCATCTTTTGCACCTCCGCCATTATTTTGAGCGGATACTGCCTTTGTTATGCCTTTTTTATAAAATTATCGGTCGGCATCATTTTCCTGCCGCCTTTTGGGCAAAAAGATACCCCACAGTGCCGTTCCCTTTCCAAATAAAACCCCGTCAGTGACAGGTGGGTGGGCGCCCGCTAAAATCGCGCTCCCTTCTTCCGCCAAAGGCGGGAGGTCTGCACTATTCAGCCGGAGACGCTAAAGTCCCTAAATTTATTGTTGTCGGATTCTATACAGAAAGGGTTATCAAACACCGCAGGGTGATGCTTTTATTTTATGACCGGCTTTTAAGATTATTCCTCTACAAAGTCATATTCTTCGCCAAGGCGCTCCATAAAGATGGCAGCTATCTTGTTGAACTCTTCTTCGCTTTCGATGGCCTCGAGATATTCCTCAACGCCCTCTGCTACTACCTTGAGCACTACCAGTTCGCCGTCGTCGCCCTCATCCTCTTCATAATCGGCGGGGATAAGCGCGATATACTCGCTGCCGTCCAGCTCGAGAACGTCGGCAACTTCAAACTCATGCTCTACGCCTTCGTCATCAACGAGGGTGATTATGCCGGCTTCCTGCTCTTCGCCGCAGCCGCATGCGCAGTTTTCATGCTCGTGATCGTGTCCGCAATTGCAATGTTCGCTCATTTTATCTTCTCTCCTGTTGTGGTTTTAAATATGTTGTTAGATATAGTTTACGATATCACGGCTGTAAAGTCAAGCAAAGCTTTTTGCAGCAGTTTGCACAAATTTGTAAATAAAAGTTGAAAAATACTTGACACTTATTTCGTGATATGTTATATTATAGACACAGAAAAGAACAAGTGATTAAGCTTTTTGGGAATTCTTTTTAAGGGGGCGATACCGATGAACAACGATGCAATATATTTTAGAAGCGGTACGCTCTGTCCCGCCGAGTGAACGGTCGCAAAAAGGACGACTTTAAAGATAACAGCTTATTTCTGTTGAGGATAGCCGTACCAAAACCGAAAACTTAATATATATAAACAAGTTTGTACGAAAGGTACCCACGGTAAGGTCCAATGAGACTGTAAACTTAAATTATAGATAGTTTATAAGAAAGGTACCCACGGTAAAGTCCAATGGAAATGCCGAAGAATTAAGCGCCGCTCTCAGTGATTGGGGGCGGCGATTTTGTTTTGTCCGCTTTTGTTTTGATTTATGCGAATTCTTTCGGAAAATGAAAAAGCCCCCTGTCGGAGGGGGCGGCGCGGCGGCTGCCGCGCGGGGGTTGCGGTTTGTGCGCGGCGGCGGGTCGCCGCCGAAATGATCACCTGTCTTTTGAGCGGAAGCTGTCGAAATACTCCACCGCACGGCGGGAAAATGGAGTATCGAGAAAGACATAGTTAAATTCACGCTCGACCTTCCAACCCTCTATCTTAAATTCGGCAAGGTTGGGGCTGCGATCCTTTATGGCACGATAGGCAAAGGTAATTCCTTCACCTTTTTCCAATAACTGCGTCATCAGTCCAAAGTTGCTTATGGTAGTAATTCTTTCAAATTCGGAAAAAGTATGATTATGCTCCAGCAGCAGCTGCTCGGCAATATTTCTGGTGCCGCTGCCTTCCTCTCGCAGAATGATGTTTTCGTCCCAGATATCATCAAGCGGCAGCGTTTTATCGGCAAACCGATGGCACTTGCCGCACAGGCCGACAAACGGCTCCTTTTGATAAAGCTGCGCTGCAAACTGGCTGCGGTCAAAAAAGCCCTCGACAAGGGCGAAATCTATCTCGCCATCCGAAAGCTGGCGCAGCAGATGCTCGGTGTTATCGACGTTGACCGAAAGGCGGTTGGTCGGGATTTTGAGAAAATTTGCCACCTGCTCGGTGATAACATATTCGCCTATCGTTTTGGTGGCGCCGATGGAAAGGCAGAATTCCTTGCTGTCGGAAAGCTTATCAATCAGCTTTTTCTGCTGATAAAGGACATTTTCGGCGTATTCCTTTAGAACCTGTGCCTGCTCGGTCATGACCAGCGTTTTGCGGTTATAGACAAACAGCCTGCAATTATAAAAATTTTCAAGATAATGGATATGCTGAGTCACCGCCGGCTGGGTCATATTCAGCAGCTCGGCAGTTTTGCGGTAGTTCATCACCCGACAAAGCGTCAAAAAGGTTTCCATTCGGGAATCTATCATAAAATCCACCTCAACGATAAAAATATTTTATCACATGATTTTAAATGATAATTGGATTTTATCATCAGGATATGGTAAAGTCAAATGGTGACTTAAATATGTTCAGGAGGAAGTATCATGGATATCATCAAAAAACATACCGCCGTTCTTCCCGGATTCGGGCTGGCTGTTGTGATCGCCGCTTTCGCTAAGTTTCTGGAAAGCCTGCTGCCCATCCATCTTATCGGCGCATCGGTCATCGCGCTGTTTCTCGGCATGCTCATCAACCATTTTCACCGCCCCGGCAAGCAGCTGGCGATAGGTTTGAAATTCACCTCCAAAAAGATACTGAAATTCGCCATCATTCTGCTGGGTGCAAGCCTTAACATCGGCATCGTGCTGGAAGTGGGCAGACTTTCGCTCTGCGTTATGGTGTTCACGCTGTTCACCTGCTTCGGCATTGGACATTTTGTCGGCAAGGCGCTTAAGATAAACTGGAAGCTTTCCAACCTCATCTCGGCGGGAACCGGCATCTGCGGCGGTTCGGCGATAGCCGCCATTGCCCCCGTTATCGACGCCGACGACATCGACATCGCCTACGCCATGTCGGCGACCTTTCTCTTCGACATGGCTATGATAGTTCTCTTCCCGATAATGGGCAGGGCGCTCGGTCTTTCGGACATGGCTTACGGTCTTTGGTCAGGCACCGCTGTTAACGATACCTCCAGCGTTGTTGCCGCAGGCTATGCCTTTTCGGAGGCCGCGGGCGATTTTGCCACCATGGTAAAGCTTACCCGTACCCTTTCGATAATCCCCACCGTTATCACCTTTGCCCTTATCTCGGCTCATCTCAAGAGAAAAGCCGTTGCGGCAGAGGGCGGCGCGCAGGAGGTAAAGGCAAGCTTTAACATAATCGCTATCTTCCCATGGTTCATCCTCGGATTTTTGGCATTTACCGCTTTCAACAGCCTCGGCGTTATCCCCGCCGCCGTTTCTGCCGGCATGAAGGATCTCAGCAAATTCCTGATGGTGTCGGCGTTGGCTGCGATAGGACTTAACACCAGCTTTAAGGATATGAAAAAATCCGGCATGGCGCCCATGCTGCACGGATTTATCATCTCGGCGCTGGTCGTGATTGTCGCCATCGCAGTGGAATATTTTATGGGACTGGTTTGATAAACTTCTTTAAAAGCCGCATTTATTGCGGCTTTTTTTCATTGAAAAAAGGGGACAACTGTGCTATTCTTTTCGATTGGAAACTTTAATTATCGGAGGGATCTGCCTTGTCCCGTATAAAGGAATTTTTCAAAAAGGAAACGGTGCTTGCCGTTTCGGCGCTTGCTGCCATCGCCACCATGTTTTTGGTGCCGCCCGATGTCAGCTATATCGGTTACATAGACTTTAAGGTGCTCTGCCTTTTGTTCTGCCTGATGGCGGTGGTGGAAGGCTTTCAGTACTGCGGCATATTCAGCTGGCTTTGCAACAAGCTGCTCAAATTCGGCAAAAACGGCCGTCTGCTGGGTGTGATACTGGTACTGCTGCCCTTTTTCAGCGCCATGATAGTCACCAACGACGTTGCGCTGCTGACCTTTGTGCCGTTCACCGTCATGCTGCTGGGTCAGATAAATCATCCCGAATCGGTAATACCCGTTTTGGTGCTGCAGACAGTAGCTGCCAACCTCGGCAGCATGGCCACCCCCGTCGGCAACCCGCAGAATCTGTTTTTATACGGCCATTACGACCTTTCGATAGCAGAATTTTTCTCGGCGGTGCAGCTTTTGACACTGATAAGCCTTATCCTGCTTTCGGCGGCGGCTATGTTTGTGCTTCCCCGACAGCTTCCCGAAATAGAGCGCATCAAGGTAAAGCTGCAGCATCGCAGAAAGCTTATACTTTTCACCTCGCTGTTTACCGTCTGCCTGCTCACAGTTTTCCGCATTCTGCATTACGGCATCATGATGGCAATAGTTGCTGCGGCGCTGCTGATTTTCCAGCCCGGGATTCTTAAAAAGCCGGACCTTGCGCTGCTGGCGACCTTCGTCTGCTTTTTTATCGTGTCGGGCAATCTTGGCAGAATGGATACCGTTCGCGACTGTCTCGAAGCGCTGCTGGGCAAAAGCACGCTGCTGACCGCTGCTGCTGCAAGTCAGGTGATAAGCAACGTTCCGGC
>JAFQAX010000096.1 GCA_017399785.1 Oscillospiraceae bacterium
CAACAACCGAATCGACCTTAAGGAAGTTGTTCTTCTTAAACATAATCCATGGAACGGGCAAAAGATTCGCGACCTCGATATCTCTCGTCAGACACTTATAATAATGATTAATCGCAACGGCAAGGCAATGATACCAAGCGGCGATTTCGTCTTGTTGGAAGGTGACAAGGTAATCATGTACACCCAAATGCATTTCAACAACGCACACTTGATTCAGGTATAATCTTATTAGGAGGATATATATTATGGATATTAAAGAAAAAATTGAACAGATAGCAAAAGAAGTGCTCAATGATTCCGATCTTCTTGAGAAGTTCAAAGATGAGCCGATAAAGTTTGTTGAAAAGAAACTCGGCATTGATCTTCCCAATGACATCGTTGAGAAAATTGTTGACGGCGTTAAAGCTGCTATTGCCGCTGACAAAGCATCCGATATGCTCGGCGCTTTCAAAAAACTATTCTGAAGTCATGACCACCACTAAAGTGGTGGCTTGCACCAGCCCTGGAAGGGCATATTACTGGCACGCATCTTAAGATGCATCGAAAGATTCGCCAACCGCATTGTCATTCACAGGCCGCCGCTAAAGCGGCCTGTTTTTATGCCTTAGTATTCTTGCTACCCGTAAACGGGTCCATATATTCTTTAAGCGTAAGCTGATCTTCTATTATATATTCCTGAAGTTGGTTCTTTATGTATGCTGCTATCGCATTCTTATTTCTTCCAACTGTATCGACATAATATCCTCTGCACCAAAAATGTCTGCTACCATATTTGTATTTCAAGTTTGCATGCCTGTCGAATATCATTAGTGTGCTTTTTCCTTTTAGGAACCCCATGAAGTCACTTACTCTTATATTCGGCGGTATGCTTACCAGCATATGGATATGGTCGGGGCATGCTGTTGCCTCTATTATCTCTACACCTTTCTGTTCGCATAGTTTTCTCAATATCTGTCCTATATCCGCTTTTAGCTTACCATATATTTCTTTCCTTCTATACTTTGGCGCAAAGACTATGTGATATTGACACCTCCATTTTGAATGTGATAGATTATTTATATTGTTCATTTATAAAAAATCCTCCTTTGATTTTTGGCGGTTGGCGAATCCGCTTCATTATATCAAAGGAGGATTTTTCTTGTATCTAAAGATTTTCTAATTCCACCAGCAGAGCTGGTGGTTTTTTGTGCTAAAGCAGACAAAATAAAAAATCCCCTCTGATATTACAGAGGGGATTTTTTATTATTTGATCTCAATTTTATCTATTATGAATTTGGGACGGCGCTTGGTCTCCTGATATATCTTACCTATATATTCTCCGATAATACCAAGACTTAAAAGCTGTATTCCGCCCAGCGCCCATATCGATCCCATAAGGGTAGTCCATCCCTGGACGGTATAACCCATTAGCTTTTGCAACAGCAAAATTACCATTGCAAGCATACTTACACCAAATATTAAGGCACCGGCAAGAGTAACAAAGCGTATCGGCTTTACCGAAAAGGAAGTTATACCGTCAAAGGCAAACATCAGCATCTTTTTCAGCGGATATTTGCTCTCGCCCGCAAAGCGCTCATGGCGCTCATAGGTCACAATGGCGCTTTTAAAGCCTATCTGCGGCACTATTCCGCGCAGAAACAGATTGCTTTCCTCAAACTGTAACAGCGCTTCCAGTGCGCGTTTGGACATCAGACGGTAGTCGGCGTGGTCGTCGATTATATCAACACCCAGAAGGCGCATAAAGCGGTAAAATCCCTTGGCGGTGGTGCGTTTAAATGCGGTATCGGTCTTTCGGGAAGATCTTACGCCGTAGACTATATCGCAGCCGTCAATAAAATTATCCACCATTTCATCGATTGCCTCGATGTCATCCTGCAAATCGGCATCAAGGCTTATTGCAGCATCGCAGCGGTCTTTTGCTGTGGCAAGACCGGCCAGCAGGGCGTTCTGATGACCTTTGTTGCGGGAAAGCTTGACCCCTGCAAAATATTCGTTTGATTCTATCAAATCCGAAATAATGCTCCAGGTAGCATCACGGCTTCCGTCATCGACAAACAGAATGCGGCTTTTGTCGTTTATCTTTTGCTTTTGCAGCAAAAATTCTATTTTCTCCAGCAGTCGACGGGACGTTTCGGGAAGTACCTCCTGCTCATTATAACAGGGAACAACAATATACAGCGTTTTGCTCATTTATTTTCCCTCCCCTGTTTGGTTATCATTTGGTATAGGAGGAAGCTCCTGCAGCGATTCAAGATATTTTGCAAGCTCTTCTGCATCAAGACTTTCTTTCTCGGGCTTAGCCTCGGGCACAGGCTTAGCTTCAGGAGCAGGCTTAGCTTCGGGAGCGGGCTTGGCTTCGGGAGTAGGCTTAGCCTCAGGAGCAGGCTTAGCTTCAGGAGCAGGCTTAGCTTCAGGAGTAGGCTTAGCTTCAGGAGCAGGCTTAGCTTCAGGAGCAGGCTTGGCTTCGGGAGCAGGCTTGGCTTCGGGAGCGGGCTTAGCTTCGGGAGCGGGCTTGGCTTCGGGAGCGGGCTTGGCTTCGTGAGCAGGCTTAGCCTCGGGAGCGGGCTTGATGCTTGGTGCAAGTCTTACACCGGTAACAGCATCAGCAGCTTGTGTGGTTTCAACTGTGGGGTCAGCTGCTGCGGATTCAACCGCCTTTTTTACCTCAGCCGAAACAGCCTTGGTTTTTTTGCATACAAAAGCTGCTATTATAAGATAAAGCATCATCACGCCAAATCCAGCCAAAGAGATTTTAGCGCCTGTTATAAGTCCGGGAGCAATATAGTCAAATCTGATGGTTGCCTCTCCGGCCGGAACTCTCACCGCCATAAATCCGACATTTGCCTTTTCGATTATTACAGGCTGTCCGTTTACCGATGCGCTCCACCCCTTATCATAGGGTACCGAGAAGAACATCAGCATCTCTTTTTCAAGATCCGATTTTGCGGTAAATCCGCGCGCATCGATTTGGAAATCATAGCAGCTGTTGTCGCGGCGCTCAGTTAAGGCAAACTGTACCTCATCGGCGGATATAAGCAAGTAACTGGCCTCTTCCATCTCCTCTATTATATCGGAGTTTCTGATTATCGCCGCATCGGAAAGCTGGAGTACGCTCATCATATGGCGAGCTATTTGTTCATCGGAAAATCCGTCCATATTTTCTTCGGTGATGGCTTTATCGTATGCAAATCCCATTGGGATAAAGTTCTGGTTTTCATAAATATTATAACCCAACTGGGTATCGTAAAGCTCAAATCCATCCATGGGCTGCTGTTCCTTTTCGTTGGTGGCAACAAACAGCCACTTGACCGAAAGCAGCGAACGCAATGTATCATATTTAACCGGAGGCTTTGAGGATACATCGCGCTTTATTCCAATATAAGGGTAAAATTCCATGGTGGAAACAGGAACGATGGAGTGGAAGGCTTGGATATTAGGCAGTTCGAGATGCATGCCGAGATTATCCATGCAGTTGTAAAAATCGCTGCGGGCAAATTCGTCGTCAGGCAGCGTAACAGCTCCGTTTATCGGCACATCGATAAACCAATCGTCATATTCTTTTGAAGCCTTTCCGCTGCAGATGTATCCGCTGGTAAAAGCAACTATAACAAAGGAAAGCAACAGGCAGGTAATACGCTTAAACGATTCATTTCTGCGCAGCAGAAATAGAAGTATCGCCGAAAGGATTAGGCAAACTATTGCCGCCGCCACAAGCATCCAGAATCCAACCTTATCGCCGTAAAGTCCAAAGGTATATTCTTGTTTCTGCTTGTCAAACACAGGTGTAAAAGCAATTGCTGCTGAGAAAAACAGAATGAATCCGCACGCCCAGTTCCAACCGCTTTTCCACCCTTCATACATGCGCTTGGTATTGCGCTCTTCAAGGGCGGATGCAGTGGCAACACACATCATAAGGATGGGCATATAAAACCATCTTGCGTAGTATGAGTTGTTGAAAAGTACAAATGCCGCGTTAAATATCGGGACAAGCGCCATTATCATCGAGGTGACAATCATGCGCTTATGAAAATTCTTCTTTTTGGCAAGGCAGAACGCAATAACACCGGTGGAAGAAAAAAGCGGCAGCCACGCCGAAAGCGACGACCACTGTGCACCCATATCGGGGAAGAGATTGGGGCGCGACGGCATCTCGGGCGGGAAGAAAAAGCTTTGGATTATCGCAGGGAAACGCTGATCAAATCCGTAGATCCACATCAGCCAGCCGGTAAGCAGCGAATCGGTGTCGGTTCTGGGGTTCCCCATTATTGCCAGCACAGAAGGAAGCAGAAATACCGCCGCCATTGCAACACCTAAAATAGACTCAAATGCAATGAGCATAAACTTTTTAAAGGTGCAGCCCCATCCGCCGGTAATTATGCGGACAATGACGTAGATAACAACGAATACTACTTCACCGATGAAGAACCAATAGTTGACCATGCAGTTGACCATAACCATAAAACCGAAAAATCCGCGGCGGTTTCGGGTTACAAGCTCTTCAAGTGCGATAAGCAGCAGAGGGAAAAATACGCAGACATCGTGGAAGTGGTTGAAGAAAATGTTAAAGGTCATAAATCCCGAAAAGGCATACAGCATCGCTCCGACAATTGCCCAATCGGTATCCTTTACAAAGCGCTTGATATAAAAATAAGCGGTAAGGGCGGCAAGAGAGGTTTTAAGTATCAGCAGCGGTCCGATAAGCTGCGGCACCATCTCATTCGGGAAAGGCAGCGTCAGCCAGAAAAACGGAGAAAACAGCAGATAGAAGGAATAGGAACCTATAAAGTTTGCGCCGAGGTCGGTGTGCCAGTTCCAGAAAACTTCTCCCGAGCGGACAGCCTTATGGGCAAGCTGATAAAAGGGTATCTGCTGGACGTTAAAATCCCCCAAAAACAGAAAATATCCCCTATTGTAAATTATAAGCGGAATAAATATAGCACCGGCAACGATGGCTGCCCAGATAAAGGTCTTTAACGCACCGCGGGTGCGGACTTCAGCAGCGGAAGTATTCACCGTATCACCTCTCTTAAATAATTTGAAAATATATTAAATTATAGTATACCACAAAAGACCGATTTACACATCATAACCTAATGTGAAATTTATCGATTTAAGAGATTTTTATCGGTCACAAAATGTGGTACAATTATTTCACAATAAATTTCAGGAGCTGAATTTTATGCGCGGATTTTTTGCAATGATTTCAAGAATGAAATATATAGATCGCTGGGGCCTTATGCGCTGCACCCGCACCGAAACGCTCTCGGAGCATACACTGGAAACTGCCATGCTATCACACGCACTTATCGAGATAGCCAATGCCAGATTTGGCAAAGAGCTTGATCCCGGAAAGGCAGTGCTGCTGGCGATGTATCACGACAGCGCTGAGATAATTACCGGTGACCTGCCTACCCCTGTAAAATACCACAACGATGAGATAAAGCATGCTTATGATTCCATCGAAGAGGTGGCCATAGGCAGATTGCTTAAAATGCTTCCCGATGATCTGAAGCCCGCCTTTGAGCGCAGCCTTTCCCCCGATGAGAACACGCTGGCAATATACGAGCCTTATGTCAAAGCTGCCGATAAGCTTTCGGCGCTGATAAAATGCGTCGAGGAATTAAAGGCCGGAAACGCCGAATTTAAGATGGCGCATCAATCGGTGCTTGGTCACAAATCGCTGCAGATCCCCGAGGCACAGGTTTTTATCAACGAATTTTTGCCGGCTTATGCCCTTTCACTCGATGAGCTTGAGCATTTTGAATAATGCGAAAATTGACGATTTTCGCTCCAAATCGGACTTTTAGCTGCCAAACTGCTTGAAAATGCCGTTATAATGCGATTTTGCAGCAAAATACAACAGGCGAAACAGCCAGTCTGATGGCTTTGGTTTCGCCTGTTTTGTTTATTTTTAACAAAAAACAAAAAATTTTATAACAAAATGAAAAACGTAAAACGGAGAGAAATCGAGAGAAAACGAGAGAAAAGGCGTAAGAGAGGGCTGATAAATTAAAATAACAGCTTGACATCGCATTTTTTAGAGTTTATAATAGCTGAGCAAAGTAAAAAAGTCTGAAATTACATTAGGAGGTAAACCTTATGTCCACCTTTCTTCCGAAGGCAGAAGACATCAAGCGCGAGTGGTATGTAATCGACGCGGCTAACAAGCCCCTCGGCCGTACCGCTGCTACCGTTGCTACCCTTCTGCGCGGCAAGCATAAGCCCACCTTTACTCCCAACGTAGATTGCGGAGATCATGTTGTCGTTATCAACGCAGCTAAGGCTGTTCTCACCGGCAACAAGCTTGAGGACAAGTTCTACCGTCACCACTCCGGTTGGGTTGGCGGCCTCAAGGAAATCAAGTACGCTACCCTTATGAAGAATAACCCCGAGAAGGCAATGATGGTTGCTATCAAGGGCATGCTTCCTGACAACACCCTTGGCAGAAAAGCACTTACCCGTGTACGCATCTATCGTGACGCTAACCACAGCCAGGAAGCTCAGCAGCCCAAGGCCTGGAACGAATAAGAGAGGAGACTAACGCATTATGTACGAGAGCAAGCCTTATCTCTACGGCACCGGCCGCAGAAAGCACTCTGTTGCCAGAGTTAGAGTTTATCCCGGCACCGGCAGCATCACCATCAACGGCAGAGACATCGACGATTACTTTGGTCTTGACACCCTCAAGCTCATCGTTCGTCAGCCCATGGCTATCACCGACACCCTCGGCAAGTACGACATCGTTTGCACCGTAGCAGGCGGCGGCGTTGCTGGTCAGGCAGGTGCTATCCGTCACGGTCTCTCCCGCGCTCTTCTTCAGGCAGGCGACGAGATGCGCCCCATCCTTAAGAAGGCTGGATTCCTTACCCGTGACCCCAGAATGAAGGAAAGAAAGAAGTACGGTCTGAAGGGTGCACGTCGCGCTCCCCAGTTCTCCAAGAGATAATTACTTTTTTCTCAAAAATTACAGCACTCACCTTTTTGGTGGGTGCTGTTTTATTTTCTGTCAAAACAGAGAAATAAAGATTGTCGCTTATCAAAGTCGACAGTCTTTTGTTTTATATAATTATATCTGTTAGTAATATTATCACAGAAAATAATTTAGAAATAATGTATTGTAGAATTGCAATAATTATATCTTATGATTAACAAAGCCTTTTTCATGTCATTAAAACGGCTTTATGTGTTTGTCCATTAGGCATTTAAAATGATCCTGCCAGCAAAAGGAGTGATAAGATGAAGCATAACAAAAAAATTTTCAAAACGCGCCTATTAATATTTGTATTTTCTGCAATTTTGATTTTAAGCGGATGCGTCACTAAACAAAACGAGGCAAGCCTTTCTGTTGTTAAAACAGACGCAGAAAAGCCAACTACTAAACCGGAGGTGCATATTATGGATTTTTCCAACGAAAACCAAAATGTAATATATCTTGCAGGCGGTTGTTTTTGGGGACTTGAACAGCTGATGCAGTCCATCCCCGGCGTTATCGACGCGCAAAGCGGCTACGCCAACGGTATCGGTGAAAAAGAAGCCGTTTACGAAACTATTCTTAAAGGAAACACCGGATTTAGGGAGACGGTAAGGGTTGAATATGACCCCGAGCAGGTCAGCCTTGACGCGCTGCTGCTTGCCTACTTTTATGTAATAGATCCCACGGTTGAAAACCGCCAGGGCAACGACATCGGTTCACAGTATCAGACCGGCGTATATTATACCAACGACAATGCCAAGCAAACGGTAGAACGCATCGCCGAGCTGGAACGCAGCCGCAGCGACAAGTTTGTTGTCGAAATAGGACCGCTGCTCAATTACTACCCGGCTGAGGAATACCATCAGGATTATCTTGAGAAAAATCCTCTCGGTTACTGCCACATTCCATGGGAGGAAATAAAGCTGTTTTCCAACCTTAAAATCGATCCGGGTGATTATCAAAAGCCCGCAGATGAGGTAATAAAAGAAAAACTTACCGGTGAGCAGTATTATGTAACACAGCAAAGCGGAACAGAATACGCTTTTTATAACGAGTTTTGGGATAAATTTGAAAAAGGTATCTATGTAGATATAGTAACCGGTGAGCCGCTATTTTCTTCAAAAGATAAATATCTCAGCAGCTGCGGCTGGCCGGCATTCACTCAACCGATAGAAGAACCTTCTGTCGTTGAATTAGAAGACTTGAGCCATGGAATGCAGCGCATTGAGGTGCGCAGCAGAGCAGGAAATTCTCACCTTGGTCATGTTTTTGAAAACGACCCTGAATCTCCAAACGGAGTTCGCTACTGTATCAACAGCGCTTCTCTTCGTTTTATTCCTTATCAGGAGATGGAAGCCGCAGGATACGGATATCTGTTGGATATCTTTGAAGAATGATAGATAAAAAGTCCTCGGAAAATTCCGAGGACTTTTTATTTACGGCTTTGTTTTTTCTATCATGATATTGAGTACTTCTATATCGGTCTGCTTCATTCCTACTCTGCCCATGTATCCAAAGCTTCGTATGGAATCTTCTAAGCTCTGCTGTACAAGGCCCTCTCCCGGCTGAAAAGAATGGTCCTCCATCGCCATAAAGTGACCAAGTATTCCCGCCTCTACCGCCGAAGCTATCTTGGCAGCGCATGAGCTTTTTGCACCGTCGCAAACGATTCCGCTTACGTTTCCGAGTGCGTTTATTATTGTGTTTCCTATCTGCTCATCGCTTCCGCCGGCAAGATAGGTTATTGCCGCACCTGCCGCCGCACCTGCTGTTACCGCGCCGCAAAACGCAGAAAGCGTTCCGATATAATGCTTTAGGTGTATTGAGATAAGATTACTTATCGCCAAAGCGCGATAAAGCTCTTCTTCTTCCACTTTCCATTCTTTTGCGTATTCTATTACCGGCAGCGAAACAGTAAGACCCTGGTTGCCGCTTCCCGAATTGATGACAACAGGCATACTGCATCCGCCCATTCTTGCGTCGGAGCCCGCGGCTGCTCTTGCTTTTGCTCTGATAAAAATATTATCTCCGCAATAGGTGAGCATGGTGTGTCCTACCCACTGCCCCCAATGGTTTTTAAGCCCCTCTTCAGCAATGGCAGTGTTGAGCTCTATCTGCGGTTTGATAATGGGAATCAGCTTTTCTACCGAAACATTTTTTGCAAAATCCAGTATCGTTTCAACATTAAGCTGCCATTCTGCCTGCTCCTGTGCCTCTTCGGACTGCTGCTTCGAATAAAGTACTTCGCCGTCCTTTACTATTTCGGTTATATTGGTGTGGTTGCTAACCAGCGTGATAGAAGCAAAATGCTCTTCTTTGGTAACGACTACCTTAACATAAAGATTAGCTACTCCTTCGGCAAGAAATACATCGGCATAATTCTCTTTCATAAGCTGCCTGCATTTTTCGCAGTGCTGCTCGGTCACCGTTTCAAGCACATTGAGCACAGAATCGGCATTTCCTCCCACTGCGCCCAGAATAGCCGCCGCGTCAACACCGCGTATACCGCCGGAATTGGGCACCATTACACCCTTTACGTTTTTGATGATATTTCCGCTGCAGTATATGTCGATATGGTCAGGGAGTTCTCCTAAAATCTGGCGTGCTTTTGCAGCGGCATAGGCTATCGTTATCGGTTCGGTGCATCCCAATGCCGGTATCAATTCCTTTTCAAGGATATCAAGGCACAGCTTTTCCTGCGTTTTATTCATCACAAAACTCCCCTTTTGTTTACTATATTATCAGCTTATATAAAAGCTGTTATAATGTCAACACAACTTATTCCGTCATTGTAGATAATAAAATTCGAGAAAAATTTACATAATTTACGCACGGCATTGAAATTTGTCTAAAAAGTTATATCATATAGTTAGCGAGGTGAGCATATGGCTGCATCTAAAAAACAAATCGATATGACGCAGGGCAGCATCGCAAAACAGTTTTTGCTGTTTGCCGCCCCATTACTGCTCGGCGATATGCTTCAGCAGTTTTATAATACCATCGACAGTATCATCGTTGGAAACTTTGTCAGCAAACAGGCACTTGCCGCTGTTGGCGCCACATCTCCCATCGTCAATATCCTTATCGGATTTTGCATCGGCATAAGCACCGGCGCAACAGTCATAATATCCAGAAGATTCGGCGCCAAAGATAAGGAAGGTCTTAAAATCGCGGTGATAACCACCTTTTGGCTTTCGGTTATTCTCGGCGTACTTTTTACCGGTATCGGTGTTGGTATGACGCCTTTTATGCTCAAAGTTTTGGCAACTCCCGCCGACGTAATGCCGGTTGCCACCGAATATCTGACTATCTATTTCGGCGGTATCCTGGGACTTATAATGTACAATATGTGCTCCGGCATACTGCGCGCTGTCGGCGATTCCCGAAGACCGCTTTATGTGCTTATTTTCTCTTCGATTCTAAACATTATCCTCGATCTTATTTTTATAATCCCATTGAAGATGGGGGTAGCCGGTGCCGCCTACGCCACTATAATCTCACAGTTTCTTTCGGCTTCGGTACTTATATACATGATGTATCACACCGACGACTTTGCCCCGCTCGATCTGCATCATCCAATATTGGATAAGCGCGTTTTGTCGGTCATCTTTGGAATAGGCCTTCCGTTTGGTCTTCAGCGTTCTATAATCTCTTTTTCAAATACCGTAGTGCTTTCTTATGTAAACCGCTTCGGTTCGGGCGCAATGGCGGCATGGAGCGCCCACAACAAGGTGGATCATGTCATTTTCCAGACGATACAAAGTATGTCGGCTGCAGTCACCACCTTTGTTTCACAAAACCTCGGCGCACAGCGGCATGACCGAATCAAAAAGGGCATCAAAATCTCCTTTGTCATCACTGTGGCTATCTGTACCTTTTATGCCTTCTTCCTTATCGTGTTCCGTCACCAGCTCATTGCTCTTTTCAACCGCGAAGCAGACGTGATTTATTACGGCAGCATAGCGCTTACGATTTTTGGCATCACCAATCCCATAAATGCTTTTATTCAGATAAAGGCGGCAGTAATGCGAGGCTACGGTCGAGGCAAACTTCCTATGTTTATCATGTTGTTCTGTTATGTTGTAGTACGACAGATATATCTTCATATCGGCTGGCAGTATATCCAGTCGTTTGAGTTTGTTGTTTTCAGTTTCCCATTCTCCTGGGCGATATGCGCCGCGATAATGTGGATAAGCGACTATATAACAGACAGGCTTGAACAAAAAAGTGAATCATTGTTATAAATTTACAAAGCGGCGCTTTAAGCGCCGCTTTTCTTCATTTTTAGACATATTAAATAAATATAATTAGCGGAGCCGAATCAAACAACTTTAAACTTTAAAACCTGTCTTATAAGCTTAAGCATTTCACTTTTTTCATCATCAGAGAGATCTTTAAGTTCAAAAATAATGCTGTTTAAGATTTTGTCATGCTCCGCTACTCTGTCTCTGTCATCAAAAAATTCTGAAAGAGATAGTCCTAAGGCATTTGCTATTCTTTCCACCAACTTTACTGTCGGATTTTTTTCATTTCTTTCTATCTGGCCTAAATAGACCGTAGTTATATCCGATTTTAACGCAAGCTGTTCCTGTGAAAGTCCACTTTCTAATCTTAGGCGCTTTACTCTTGAGCCTATATTATAGTTACTCATAACCCACTCACCTATATCTTTATTACGTATAATTATATGTAGTTGTTTTTTATGCTTCAAAGCGATATAGTTATGCCAGTTATCGGCAACTATAGTAAATTATGTATTGTTTACATAATATGGATGATTTTAATTATCTAAAAAGCCGCAATTTGTACTTTTATGTATTCAGCTGCATATTTTTTGTATACCTAATTATTTTTTTGCAAACCGAGATTTATTATACTAAAGTTCGTATAATTTTAATTTTATTATAGAACTATTATAAAATTATCATACTCATATGAGGTAAAATAAGACCTCTTTATATTGCAATTAACAGATTATAGTTATATAATGTTGCATGTATAGGTAGCACTATGCCTTTTTGGCATGCAATAAACTTTGTTTATCTATAATTATGTAAGAAGAGGAAATCAAAAGGCCTATGACTAAAAGACAGTCATGACCACCCCTAAGAGGGGGTGGCATGAGTAGCGGCCTATAAGGCCTTAAAAAGGAACCCCCCGGCAAAGCCGGGGGGTTCTTCATATACGGGTATAACCCTATATTACTAGCGGCACGCGTCACGTCGCGTTAGTACGGTCTGCCAGCTGCGAAAGATTTTTACTTGCGACCCGTGAACGGGTTAAAAGTTAGGCATCGTCAGTTGTTCGCCTGATTTGTCTTCTTCCAATTGTTTTCGGATATACTCCTGTATCTTTTGCGTATTCTTTCCTGCCGTATCTACATAGTAGCCGCGACACCAAAATTCGCGGTTTCTATATTTGTACTTTAACTCTGGATATTTTTCATAAAGCATTAAGCTGCTCTTTCCTTTCAAATATCCCATAAAACTTGAAACCGCGATTTTAGGTGGTATCTCTACCAACATATGGATATGGTCAGAACATACCTCTGCTTCTATTATTCTTATCTTTTTCCAATTGCACAGTGTCCGGAGTATCTCTCCTATCTCACGGCGTTTTTCCCCGTAAAATACTTTCCTGCGATATTTTGGTGCAAATACTATGTGGTATTTGCAATTCCATTTTGTATGCGATAAACTATTTACGTCGTTCATTTCGAATGACCTCCCTTTGCTTGTTGTGCAGTTGCCAGACCGCACTTCTTATCCTAAGCAAAGGGAGTTTTGTTTTCTACATTATCGGCATTAGCCTTCTTTTGAACCACTCGCCTAGCGAGTGGTTTTCTGCATACAATAAAAGCCAGCGCCTAAAAGACGCTGGCTTTCACTTCGTTCAAGCCATGGTGGTATGATTACTTACTACCCTTGAAAGGGTCTACATACTCTTTCCTGCTTAAACTATCTTCTATTTGGTCTTGTTTCTCTTGCTCCCGTATGTATTTCTGTATGGTTGCAGTATTGAGTCCTACTGTGCTTACGTAATATCCTGTTGCCCGGAAATTTCTGTTTCCAAACTTATATTTTAAGTTTGCATGCCTTTCGAATATCATCATAGCACTTTTACCTTTGAGGTATCCCATGATCTGCGAAACGCTGTACTTTGGCGGTATACTCAAAAGAAGATGGATATGGTCGGGCATCATATGTCCTTCAATTATTTCTATCCCTTTCCATTTACATAAATCCTTTATTATTTGCTGTATATCTGCCCTTAACTGTTTATATATTATTTTCCTTCTATACTTTGGTGTAAATACTATATGATATTTGCAACTCCACTTTGTATGTGCTAAACTATTTGCCATAAGAGACATCCTTCCTGTTTTTATTTTGGTGGCTTGAACAATCACCATTCTATCAGAAAGGATGTCTCTTTGCTTAAGCTCTAATCTCACCCGCATAGCGGGCGGCTGTTTGTATTGCACCGGTCAAGGCGGTGCAATACATGCTAAAGCAATAGCTAAACCCCCGCAGTCGTTTTAAGCGACTGCGGGGGTAGTTTGCTGAAAAGGTTTGTTAATTTATAATCTGTTGATTTTTTAAAATTTGGAAAGTATAGTATATCTTGTGTAAATTCGTCTGCCAATTATGGGAGGTAATATATATGGCAACAAAGGAATTTAAAACCGAATCAAAGCGAATTCTTGACCTGATGGTAAACTCCATCTACACCAACCGCGAAATTTTTCTGCGCGAACTTATCTCTAATGCAAGCGACGCAATTGACAAACTTTATTTCCGCTCGCTGACCGACAACTCGGTAGGTATGAGCCGCTCTGACTTTGCTATCGAGCTGGTGCTGGATAAGGCTGCCCGCAGCATTATCATCCGCGACAACGGCATCGGCATGACCTATGATGAGCTGGACCGCAATCTTGGCACCATCGCCCGCAGCGGTTCAGGTGAGTTCGTTAAGGAAAACGAGCTCAGCGATGAGATCGACATCATCGGACAGTTCGGCGTAGGCTTCTATTCTGCCTTTATGGTGGCTGAAAAGGTTACCGTAATCAGCCGTGCATTTGGCTCTGACGACGCTTTCAGATGGGAATCTGACGGCGCTGAGGGCTATTCCATCGAGCCTGCGCTGAAGGACAAGGTCGGCACCGAGATAATCCTTAAGCTTAAGCCCGACACAGAAAGCGAAAACTACTCCGAATTTCTTGAGCAGTATCGCATTTCCAATATTGTCAAAAAGTATTCCGACTATATCCGCTATCCCATCAAGATGGATATGGAGCATTCTGTCCCCAAGAAGGATGCACCTGAAGGCAGCTACGAGACAGAGATCGTAGTGGAAAACACTGTCCTAAACAGCATGGTTCCCCTTTGGAAGAAGAACAAGAAGGACGTTACTCCCGAGCAGTACAACTCCTTCTACAAAGAAAAATTCTATGATTTTGCCGAGCCGCTGCGCGTCATCCACCAGAAAGCAGAAGGCACTACCGAATATCAGGCGCTGCTTTATATCCCTTCCCGCGCCGACTACAACTACTATTCCAAGGAATTTGAGCGCGGTCTGCAGCTTTATTCCAGCGGCGTTATGATTATGGAGAAATGCGCCGACCTGCTGCCTGACCACTTTGCATTCGTAAAGGGTCTGGTTGACAGCGAGGATCTTTCGCTCAATATCTCCCGCGAGATGCTGCAGCACGACCGCCAGCTTTCGGTTATCCGCTCCGCACTTGAGAAGAAGATTAAGGCAGAGCTGGTTGACATGCTGAAAAATGACCGCGAGCAGTACGAGAAGTTCTGGGAGGTATTCGGACTCACCCTTAAGTTTGGCATTTACCAAAGCTTTGGCGCCAACCGCGATCAGCTTGAAGAGCTGCTGCTGTTCCGCCGCGCATCTGACGGCAAGTACGTCACTCTCAAGGAATATCTCGAGGCTATGCCCGAGGAGCAGAAGTATATCTACTACGCCGCAGGCGAAAGCTTTGAAAAGCTTTCCAAGATGCCGCAGACTGAGCTGCTGCGCGACAAAGGATTTGACATTCTCTGCCTGACCGAAAATGTCGACGAGTTCCTCATGCAGGTGCTGCGTACCGTTGACGAAAAGGAGCTACGCTCGGTATCCTCCGGCGATCTCGGACTTGAGACCGAGGAGCAGAAGGCTGAGCAGCAGAAGATCGAGGACGAGCACAAGGAGCTATTCGACTTTATGCGCGAGTCCTTGGGTGACAAGGTTGCCGAAATACGCCTTTCCAACCGCCTTAAGAGCCACCCCGTCTGCCTCAGCGCAAAGGGAGCCGTTTCCATCGAGATGGAGCGTATTCTGCGCGCCATGCCCGGAAATGACCAGCCTATTCAGGCGCAGCGCGTGCTTGAGATAAACGGCAGCCACAAAATTTTCGAAAAGCTTACCGCTCTCTGGCCCGATAACAAGGATACCGTTGCAAAATACGCATCGCTGCTCTACGATCAGGCGCTGCTTATCGAAGGACTTCCCATCGAGGATCCCGTCGCCTTCTCCAACGCGGTTTGCGAGCTTATGCAGTAAAAAACGCCGATATACAAAAAAGCGGAGCTGTAAAATACAGCTTCGCTTTTTTGTATTATTGATTTTTATAACCGCATTTTTTGCAAATACAAAACTTTTTTGAAAGCGGATTGATATTAACCGCATACTCATTACAGTTGGAACATTTAGAGTATTTCAAAACAAGCACGACCGATAAAGCTGCTAATCCGATTTCTATAATGCTGAATATTATATGCAGGTCAAATACGGCACATGCAATTCCCAAAATACATACAGAAACTCCAAAAAAATAAGTAAATGCTCTCATTATGTAATCTCCTTTTCTATTTTAAGTTTTCTGCCTTATCCTTATAAAGCTCTATCGTCATGTTGATAAAGTCCTTTGCTACAGGGCGCAGATAGCTCTTCTTTTTATAAACGACGCAGAGCGGATGTATCATATCCTCGGTGTCGAAATCGAAAAAGGCAAGGTCGTTTTGGCTCGGGGCGTTCCAAACGCCCGTTTCATTTAAAAAACAGAATCCATAGTTCTGCGCGGTAAGATTAAGAGCAGTGGTTGCATTTGCGGTGTAAATAAAGTTGCGAAGCACTATTTTATTTTTATCGAGATAGTTGTTTACGCGGCTTGCAAGCGCTGCCTCGGGGCGCAGCAATATCATTCGCTCGTTTTCCAGCAGCTTAAGGTCGATAGGCTGTCCTTTTTGCTGTTGTTCCAAAAAACGCTGCGTTACGGTGTTGGATTTATGTCCCACCATAACTATCTTTTCATGCATTATCGTTTCGGTGGTGACGTAATCGGGAGTGTTGTGCATGGTGTTCATGATGACGAGATCGACCTTGTCATCGGCGACAAGGCGGTAAAGCGAACTGTTGGGTTCTTCAAAGAACTCCAGCTTTACATCGGGGTATTTTGCGGTAAAGACCGGCAGAATGTCGGGCAGCAGCGTGCTTGCGCGCCAGTTGCTGAATCCAAGTTTCAGCATCTGAGTGCGGTCGGGACTGATCTGGTCGAGATCCAGCATCAGCTTTTGATAAAGCTGGCGGCTGCTTTCGAGATAGTTTGCGTATATTTCACCGGCGGGCGTCAGTTCCAGCGGGGTTTTGTCGCGGTCCAGCAGTTTCATTCCCAGTCCTTCTTCCAGACGGATAATATGCTGGCTGAGATAAGGCTGAGATACGTACAGCTTTTCCGCCGCCTTTGAGATGCTTTTTTCAGCCGCAACGGTCAAAAAATATTCGGGATTTTTGTTAATCTTCATCATACAAAATCACCTCTATTTTGATTATAAATACTTCGGCGGTATAAGTAAACAGTTATATAGCAATTTTGTTATAGTCGCATTTCTCTTTTAGTCTTTGACCTTTGAACAGCCAAATGTTATGATATTTATAAATTGAAAAAGTCTGTGTCTTGTATTGATTATTCGGTTTTTATTCGGGACACAACGCTTTTATCGGATTTTTAATATTGCAAATTTGTTTTAAGGAGTGAGCCCTATGGCAAAAGTTCTTATAACCGAAACTGTAGCCGACATCGGTCCTCAGCTTCTCACCGAAGCGGGTCATCAGGTTGTATTTGCCAACCGCGATATGGACATCATCCGCCGCGAGATAGTTGACTGCGATGCTGTAATGGTGCGCATCATTGCCCTTCCCGGAGAATTGCTTTCCACCGCGCCCAATCTTAAAATAGTCAGCAAGCACGGCGTTGGATATGACAACATCGATCTTGAATACTGCAAGAAGGCCGGCGTTCCGGTAACCACCACCCCCGACGCCAACGGACTTTCGGTTGCCGAGCACGCTTTTACCCTTATGATGGCGCTGGCAAAGAACCTTGTTCCGGTAGCTCAGGCTTACAGGGATATCGGATTTGCCGCCAAGAACAGCAAGGGCGGATTTGAGCTTACCGGCAAGACCGCGTTGGTTATCGGTCTGGGAAGAATCGGCAAGCGCTTTGCCAAGATGTGCTACGGCGGATTTGGTATGAAGGTACTGGCATACGATCCCTACCTCACTGAAGCTCCCGAGGGCGTTACCCTTGTTTCCGATCTGGAAGCTGCCCTTAAAGAAGCTGACGTTGTTTCGCTGCACTGCGCCCTTACCGACGAGACCAGACACCTTATCAACGAGCAGCGCCTTGCACTGATGAAGCCGACTGCAATCATCATAAACTGCGCACGCGGTCCCATGATCGACGAAAACGCTCTTATCGATGCTCTGCACGCCGGCAAGATAGGCGGCGCAGGACTTGATGTTACCGAGCCCGAGCCGCTGGAGCCCGAAAGTGTTCTGTTCTTTATGGACAACGTCATCGTCACCCCGCATTTTGCTCCTTCCTGCGTTGAATCTGCCGTAAGAGTATCGCAGATCGCAGCCGAGAACATCAATGCTGTCCTTTCCGGAAATGAGCCGGTAGGACGCATCGTATAAACTACATACATAATCTTTCAGGAGGTAATTTATATGCGTTTAGCAACTATTAAGCTCAACGGCGCCGAGATCGCCGGAATCGTCACTGCCGAGGGTATTCTCCCCATCGAGGCTCTCAATGCAGCAAAGGGAACCGAGTGGAAGACCGACATGATGTCGCTCATCCAGTCCCAGCAGATCCCCGCCATGACTGAATGGTACAACAACGGCGGTAAGGAAGAGCTTGCTTCTGTCGCAGGTCTCGTTCCCAATGAGGAAGTAGTTTACGCTCCCCTTTACCGCAACCCCAAGAGAATTTTCGGTATCGGTCTCAACTATGTTGATCACGCCGGTGACATCGGCTCCGCCGCTCCCACCGGATTCCCCGGAAGCTTCTTCAAGATGCCCGACACCCTTATCGGCCCCGGCGATGAGATCAAGACTCCCGCTCTTAAGGAAGCACAGAAGACCACTGCTGAGGCAGAGCTTGGCATCATTCTCGGCAAGGACTGCCGTGATGTAGCCGAAGAGGATTGGGAATCTGTTATTGCAGGTTACACCACCATTCTCGACATGACCGAGGAATCCATCCTTAAGGGCAACGATTTTGTCAAGGGCAATCCCCGCTACCTCTGCATCGTAAAGAACTTCCCCACCTTCTTCTCCTTCGGTCCTCAGTTCGTAACCCCTGACGAAGTTCCGGACGTACTTAAAATCGAGGTTCAGAGCGTACTCAACGGCGAGATCTACGCAAAGAATGTTGTAAGCAACATGACACACGTTCCCTCCCGCCTTATCTCGCTGCACAGCAGCATTCAGGGCTGGTATGCGGGTGATATCCTTTCCACCGGTACTCCCCGCGCTTTCCACATTCAGGACGGCGATATAGCTGAATGCCGCATCTACGGACCTGACGGATTTGAGATGGCTCCGCTGGTAAACCCCGTTGTTGACCTCAAGCTGCATCCCGAAAAGGCTTGATTTTCAAATAATAATTGCAAGGAGAATGTTGATATGAAAACTATATTTACTCTTACCTCCGCCGAATCCCGCCGCCTTATCGCTAAGGCTGTTGCGGCTATGCCCGAAGTTAAGACCGCTTGGGAAAAGGCTTATCTGCTGCTTGCAGGCGGCACCACCAACGCTTTTATCGCACAGGAACTGCTTAACGATATGTCCATCGAACCCGGTCTCTGCACCGTTGGCATCAGCACCGACGGTCTGCTTTGTGTAACCGCTCCCGACAGCCGCAAGAGCTTCCCCAACGTTTTCTACAAGGGCGAAGTTTCCGAAAAGACCCTCGTTGAGGCTCTTTCCGACTTCCACGCCGAGACCGTAGTTATCAAGGGTGCAAATGCAGTTGACCCCCAGGGCAACATCG
>JAFQAX010000097.1 GCA_017399785.1 Oscillospiraceae bacterium
GGGGTAACCGTCAAAGCAGGTTGCGATGGAAGCAGCGGTGCCGGGGATACCCATAAGTATAGCCGAGATAAGACCGCCGGAGGTGCCGCCTATCCAGATGCTTACCAGCAGGATGATACCGGTTTCGGGCGCAAGCGAGAAGGTAAGCGGAAGCAGAATGGTGATAGCGGTAACGCTGGAAAGACCGGGAACAGCACCGAATACAGTACCAAGTGCCGCACCAAAGGTCATTAACAGTACATGTTCTAAAGTAAAAAATTCAAGCATCATCGAAATAGACATATTTTATTTTACCTCCATTTCTCAGAACAGCTTGCCCTTGGGCAGAATAACGCTGAGCACATTGGTGAACAGATAGTAAGCACCAATAGAGAATACCAGCGAGGTTACTGCAGCCACAAGGTAGTTGCGTTTTTCTTCCCAGGTGAAAAGCATGATAAGCAAAAAGTATGCCGGAATGCTTGCAATGATAAAGCCGAGATAGTTAAGACCAAGGGTATATCCTGCCAGCCACAGCAGCATAAGACCTGCCTTTTTCCAGCCGAGCTTGTCAACAAAAGGCTTTCCGCTGTCCTTAACGGTCGGGAAGAAGAACTTGCCTATCGCGCAAAGGGTAAGACATACGCAGCAAAAGGCGGGATAAAAGGCAGGGCCGCAGTCACCGTCGGTGGGCGGGAATGTAGCCTTTATCTGCAAAGACTGCCAGAGCATAAATAAACCGAATAAACCGGATACCAAGGCAACGGTTTTATCTTTAGATAATTTCATGCCATGATCCTTTCTTTTTTGGATTTTTTAGTTCTTGTCTTTAAGCGGGCTGAGCGGCCCTCCCCAAAAAAGGGACGGCCACCCAGTCACTTTATAAAACGGAGAACACAAATGAACCTGTCATTCAGGTAATTGTAATTACTTTCTTGCGTCAGCAAGGATGCCTGCAGCTACGCTTACGTCGTAGTAGGACTTGTTGGAGCCTTCAAAGTTGGCCTGTCCTTCTTCATAAGTAAGTGTCTCAACATACTGGTTGATCTTGGCCATTGCTTCCTTGGTGCTGTCAAGATTCATAACATAATTTACGAGCTTGTTGAGCTGCTCTACTTCTTCCTTATCAGCCTCAGAGGAAGCGAGAACGTAGTAGGTGTTTACAAGGCACTTGGGAACGGTGTAGCCTTCATCTTCGAAGGTGGGAAGTCCGTGAACAACTTCGGGCATCTTGTCGTTATCAAAAGGAAGCAGTGCGATAAGGGGCTTAAGTTCGCCAGCTTCGATATACTGCTTAGCCTGGTTAGCGTTGATGGTACCGATATCGATGGTGCCGCCCATCATGCCGGTGATTTTCTCGGAGTCGCCTGCTGCGTCAACAAAACGGCAGTCGAAACCGATGGTGTTCTTAAGCTCGTAACCCTGGAAGTAGTTGATGCCGCCGGTGGGGATACCAAATCTAACGGTGCCGGGGTTAGCCTTCATATCGTCGAGAACATCTTTAAAGGTGTTGTACTTGGAGTTTGCGGGAACGCAGAATATGGGGCTGGTGCCAACTACCTGAATAACGGAAGCAGGAACGATGTCTTCGCCGGGAACGCTGTCATGTACGCCGGTCCAGTAGCCGGAGAAGTAGGAACCGAGGGTAAAGCTGAGGGTGGAGCAATCGGATGCGTCAGCAAGGTTAAAGTAAACTTCAGAACCGGAACCATTGGTGTTGTTGGTTACGATGAAGTTTTTACCGGTTGCTTCGGTGAGAGCCTGAGCAAGTACTCGACCTGCAAGGTCAGTGCCGCCGCCAGCTGCCAGAGGGCAGAGGATCTCGGTGTTCTTATAAGGCCAGTTGAGGAAGTCATCTTCCTTTGCAGCGGGAGCTGCAGGAGCTGCTGCGGGCTTAGAGCCGCCGCAGGCGGTGAGCATGGACATGAGCATGGCTACGGTAAGTAACAGAGCAAGAGCTTTTTTCATGATAAATCCCCTTTCGATTTGTTTCTTTGCTCATTGAATCAAGCGATTTTCGCACCGGTTTATATCGAAACGCCATAGTTTGGTACCAAACTATAAAAAGGGCATGCCCTTTTTATGACATCCTCTGTCAGACGTCTCAAATATTAATTTTACAGCGCGGAAAATCACCGCTTCAACAAGCTAAAATATACATTATCAGCATTTTTTTGTCAAGCTTTCACGGGCGCTAAGATGAATTTATGGAAATAATGACTAAAAATTTGTCTGATGATTAGGCAATATGACATCTTGATTTTTAGATAAAAACAATTATTGGGATAAAAACAGATATTACACTAATGGGGCATCAAATGAGTAGAAACTATAAACGATGCAGCAATAAGCCATATAGTATAATATTAATGTATATAATGTATATTATTTACCTGCCAGATACTCCAAGATCTCGGCGGCATTGGTGTCGGGCTTTACCTTGGGCATAACCTTCTCTATAACGCCGTTTTCATCAATTATATAGGTAGAGCGTACAACTCCCATGCTCACCTTGCCATAAAGCTTTTTCTCCTGCCATACGTCAAAAGCTTTTATGGCTTCCAACTCCGGATCTGCCAGCAGTACGAACGGAAGATCATATTTTTCTGCGAATTTAAGGTGCGAAGCCACAGAATCTTTACTTATGCCTATCACAACAACATTCTGCGCTTTGAAAGCGCTATAGCTGCCGGCGAAAGCACACGCCTGTCTTGTGCATCCCGGAGTGTTGTCTCGCGGATAAAAATAGAGCACGATTTTTTTACCTAAAAAGTCCGAAAGGCTGACAAAATCACCGTTTTTGTCCTGCAATTTGAAATTTGGTGCCTTAGTTCCGATTTCTAACATTGAAACTCCTCCTTGATTATCGGCATTTTGCCGTATTTTATAGGTGAAAGTGACGGATAGTAAGACAAAAATATAGCAAATATGACATTACATAAGTTTTAACTTATGCTATCAAAACTAATTATGAGATATTCTTTTCTCTTTGTCAATGTTATACTGTTTTTGCTGGATATGGTGCGTAATAAGTGTTCGTTTTGATAACTTTTAAGGAATCAAGAAATCTGTTAAAATACCGAAGATGAAGGAAAAACTTCATTTGACATCGCACCGTTGTTTTTAGGTTATAATGGCTATCTGCCATATAATATTTTTTAAAAATTGAATGGAGGACACAAAAACATGAAAAAGATTCTTTGCGCTATGTTAGCAGTTGCAATGGTTCTTGCAATGGCAGCATGCGGCTCCAAGCCCGCAGCTCCCGCAGCTCCTGCAGCTCCCGCAGCTCCCGCATCTTCTGCAGCTCCCGCAGCTCCCGCAGCTCCCGCTGAGAGCGCAGCTGACAAGTATCCCGAAAAGGCTGTTAAGATCATCATCCCCTACGGCGCTGGCGGTTCCACTGATATGGGCGGCCGTGTAGTAGCATCCTGCCTCCCCGGCTTCCTTCCCGGCAACTACGTTGTTGAGAACCAGGCTGGCGGCGCAGCTATCCCCGGCACCCTCGCAGTAGCTCAGGAAGCAGCTGACGGCTACACCCTCGGCTACAACTGGTATGCATCCTTCAACTTCCGTCCCCAGTTCATGGAGACCAACTACACCATGGATGACTTCACCATGATCTGCGGCACCACCATTCAGTGTAACACCCTCTTCATCCGCAAGGACGAGACCCGTTACACCGACGTTGCTTCCCTTATCGACTACATCAAGGCTCATCCCGGCGAACTCAACTTCTCCTGCGGCGCAGCTAACTCCTGGCAGCTCCTCGTTGCTCTTGGCTTCCTCAATGCATACGACGCAGCTGACAAGGTTGTAGAGGTTCCCTACACCTCCGCTCGTGAGTCCGCTCTCGCTCTGATGGCTGGCGACGTAGACTTTGCTCTGCTCGAGACCGCTACCTTCACCGCTGAGCTCAAGTCCGGCGATATCCTCCCCATCTGCTCTTTCGAGACCAACCCCAACGACGCTATGCATGAAGGCGTTCCCACCATCGGCGAACTCGGTCATCCCGAAGTTGCTGAGGTTGCTGCAAACCGTATCGTAATCTGCGGCCCTGCAGGAATGGATCCCGAAGTAGTTGCTAAGATCGAGAAGGCTGTTGAGAAGATGTCCAAGGACGAGAATTTCCTCCTCCTCTCCAAGAACTGCAACCAGGTTATCGACTTCAAGACCTCCGAAGAGTGCACCACCGAGCTCAAGGAAGGTATGGACGAAGTTAAGGATCTTATGATCGCTGCCGGCATCATCAAGTAATTAACAAACCCATACATTACTCAGCATACCCTCACGTATCTGCGGGGCGGGCGGTTTCCGTCCGCCCCGTTAGAAAGCTTTAGGAGGAAAAACATGAACAAACTTGTAAAAGCCCTTGACAAACATGTCGAGGTTAGACAGTCTACCGCCGATCTCGGATTCGGCATCGGCGTATTGCTCGTCGATCTTTTCTTGATGACTGTAGGCGTAACCAAGCACATTTCCGCCGGTTACACCACCACTTATGGAATTACCGCTAAAACTTTCCCCAAAGTAGTATTTATCGCAGGTATTGTGCTCAGCCTTATGCTTATTTGGCAAGCACTTGCAAAGCGCAAAAAGAACGATCCCAACGAAGGCAAGATAGTATTCCACCTGATCAATCTGGCTATCTTCTTAGATCTTGCTTTGTTTGTAGCAATTCTTATCCCCGTAGGCTATCCCATCGCTAATGTCATCATGATGACCATCATGTACTGGCTCTCCGGCGGCAAATCCTGGGTTAAGGGTATTCTTATGTCTTTGATTTTTACAGTAGTATCGGTACTGTTCTTCTATACTTATCTTAAGCTGGCTATCCCTATGGGTCTGCTCAGCGGAATACTTTAATAAGGAGGAGGACAAAGTATGCAAGCTTTACAGAACCTTATCCAGGGATTTGCATTCTCTGCTGATATTAACTGCTATCTGATGGCTGCTCTGGGAACCTTCCTCGGCATCATCATCGGTGCGCTGCCCGGCCTTACCGCCACCACCGGCGTTACCATCTTCCTTCCCATGACCTTCTACATGCAGCCCGTTCCCGCTTTCGGCTTCCTCTGCGGCATCTACTGCGGCGGTACCTACGGCGGTTCTATCACCGCTATCCTTATCAACACCCCCGGCACCCCCTCTGCGGCAGCAACCGCAATCGAGGGTTACGAGATGTCCCGCAAGGGTCAGGCTCTTAAGGCACTGGAAATGGCTCTTTACGCTTCTTTCCTCGGCGGTATCATCTCCTGCCTCTGCCTTAACTTTATCTCTCCCATCATGGCAGCTTTCGCTATGAAGTTCGGTCCTGCCGAGTATTTCGTTCTTGGTGTATTCGGTATCTCCATCGTTGCATCTCTTGCAACCGGCAACATGACCAAGGGCCTTATTGCTGCTACCTTCGGTCTTACCATGGCTGTAATTGGTCTGGACCCCATCGATGGTATGCCCCGTCTTACCTTCGGCACCATCTCGATGCAGAACGGTATCACCACCATCCCTGCTCTTATCTCCCTGTTCGCGGTTGGCGAGCTTATGTGCCAGGGCGAAAGCATCTACAAGCCTGTTGACCTCGAGGTTCAGGCCATTAAAGGACAGCATCTGTCCTTTAAGGAGTTTATCCAGCATTGGAAGATAATGATCGTATCCTCCTTTATCGGATGCTTTATCGGTGCAGTTCCCGGAACCGGCGGCGGCGTTGCTGCTTTCTGTTCCTATAACACCGCGCAGAAGATGTCCAAAGAAAAAGAAGCTTTCGGTACCGGCAGCCTTGAAGGTATAGCTGCTTCCGAGGCAGGCAACAACGGTGTTACCGGCGCAACCATGATCCCGCTTCTTACTCTCGGCATCCCCGGTGACGCAGTTACCGCGGTACTGCTCGGCGCACTGATGATCCAGGGCCTTACCCCCGGTCCGCTGCTGTTCCAGGGTGAGGATGCCAAGACCATCTACGGAATCTTTGCACTGCTTATCATCTGCAACATCTTCATGCTTCTCATGGGCAAGCTCGGTCTGCCTCTCTTCGCAAAGGTTACCGATATCCCCCACGAGATACTTCAGCCTATCGTTATGGGCCTTTGCTGCATCGGCACTTATGCTGCTGCAACCCGTATCTACGAGCTTAGAGTTATGCTGGTAGTTGGCGCGCTTGCATTCTTCATGAAGAAGGTTAAGCTGCCCACCGCTCCCGCACTGCTTGGTCTTATCCTTGGACCGACCGTAGAGGCTTATCTACGCCGTGGTCTGCTGGCTAAGCGCGGCAACTTCTGGGCAATGTTCAACGGTCGTCCCATCGCTATCACCATCGCGGTTGTCACCATTATCATGCTCATCTATACCGCTTACGGTGAGATCAAGAACACCAAGAGACCTGAAGAATAATAACTGTTGAGTGATAAATTCCCCATTCCTCGACAAAGGGGCTGCGCATTTATGCGCAGCCCCTTTGTCTTACCTGAATTGTTTAGTCTGCTTTCTATCGAGAAAGAATGATACGATCGCAGTTATTCACGAGATGCAGTTGTGATTCAATGCGCCACAGCCGATAAAATCTCCGCTGCAAGGCGTTTCAGACGCTATAATGGAGGAGAACACAATAAAAAAGCCCGCCTTTACAGGCGGGCTTTTTAGCTGCAGAAAGCAGCTTATTTTGCGTATTCGATAGCTCTGGTCTCTCTTACAACATGGACCTTGATCTGACCGGGGTAATCCAGCTCATCTTCTATCTTTTTAACGATATCGCGTGCGATAATGATCATGCCGTCATCGTCGATAGAATCGGGATTGATCATTACGCGGACTTCACGTCCTGCCTGAACGGCGAAGCACTTGTCAACACCGTTGAAGGAATTGGCGATCTCTTCCAGCTTTTCAAGACGCTTGACGTAGTTTTCAATATTCTCTCGTCTTGCGCCGGGACGTGCAGCCGAGATAGCGTCGGCAGCCTGAACAATGCAGGCGATAACGGTTCTGGGCTCAACGTCGTTGTGGTGCGATTCGATAGCGTGGATAACAGCTTCGGGTTCTTTATATTTCTTGGCGATATCAACGCCGATGTCAACGTGGGAACCTTCGATCTCGTGGGTCATAGACTTGCCGATGTCGTGCAGCAGACCTGCGCGGCGTGCCAAAGTGACATCTGCGCCGATCTCGGCTGCGATCATGCCGGAGATGTAAGCTACCTCGGTGGAATGTACCAGTACGTTCTGGCCATAGCTGGTGCGATATCTCATGCGGCCGAGCAGCTTGACCAGCTCGGGATGAAGCGAACCGATGGAGGTTTCGAGAACGACGCGTTCGCCGTCCTGCTTGATCTTGGCCTCAACCTCGCGGCGGGCCTTGTCTACCATCTCTTCAATGCGGGCGGGATGGATGCGTCCGTCATTTATCAAACGCTCGAGAGCGATGCGTGCAACTTCACGTCTAACGGGGTCATGGCTGGAAAGGGTGATGGCTTCGGGAGTGTCGTCTATTATCAGATCAACGCCGGTGAGCGTTTCAAGCGCGCGGATGTTTCTTCCTTCGCGTCCGATGATGCGTCCCTTCATCTCGTCAGAGGGGAGCGGAACTACCGATACGGTAGCTTCTACGACCTGCTCTGCAGCGCAGCGCTGAATAGCAAGCGAGATAATGTTGCGGGCCTTTACGTCGGCCTCTTCTTTCAGGCGGGATTCCATCTGAGAAATTCTGAGAGCCTTTTAGTGGGTTAGTTCTCCGTCTAGGCTTTTTAGGAGATTATCCTTTGACTGTTCAATGGTGAAGCCCGAAATCTTTTCGAGCATATCGAACTGGCTTTTTTTAACGGTTTCAGCCTCTTCAAGTTTGAGCTCGGCAGCTTTCAGCTTTGCGGAAAGAGCCTCTTCTTTCTTGTCGAGGTTGTCTATTTTCTTGTCAACGGTTTCTTCCTTGTGCTGAACTCTGCGTTCAAGGCGGGAAACCTCACTGCGGCGTTCCTTGATCTCGCGTTCGCTTTCGGATTTCAGTTTGAAGATCTCGTCTTTTGCTTCAACGATCGCTTCTTTTTTCTTGGTCTCAGCGGCCTTGATGGCTTCGCTGACTATTCTTTTTGCTTCATTTTCGGCAATTCCAAGTTCCTTTTCTGCGACATTCTTTCTATATTTAATGCCTGTGGGAAAGGCAATTACAACACCGATTATAAATGCAATGGCTATTGCTATATAAGATATCATAAATTCATGTTCCTCCTTTCATCTATTTATTTAAAATATCTTATTATTATACCGACTGCATAATACAGTCAAAAATATTTTACATTTTTATGCGTTTTATGTCAAGGTGGTTTAACGCAGAGGAGAATAATTATAAATGCCGTTAATACACAAACAAAACCGCCGTGCGGAAGCGCGGCGGAAAATGTATTTATTTAAATTTGAATATGGATTTTTTGCGCTGCGGAAGCAGGCTGTCATAACCGAAACGGCTTGCAAAGCGATCCTTCAGCGTATTCAAAAGCAGTGAGCGAAGCTCCGACTGAGCCGAACCGGAAAGTGCTCTTTTGGGGATGATGATAGACTGCTCAGCATTGAAATATATAAGGAAAATTTCGGTCAGCTCAAAGGCGCAGGCAAGATTTTCAATGGCACAGCTGGAGCTTTTCCCGTTATAGGGGGTATCTATTTTCATGATCCCCTTGGAAAAGGTGACCGACATTTGCTTAAAAAGCGAGTTATCCTTGCTTTTGGTATACTTCAAAATTCCGTGCTCGATTCCGGCTATGGTAAAAAGAAGCCAGATGAGATAACCGAGGAAAAAGTATGCGGGCAGCATAAAGGGCGGAATAAAGCCCATGCTGCTGCCTAACCAGCAAAGCAGCGCGGCGGCGCCGAGAATTACGAATATTTTAAGTGCGATGCGATGACGAAAGGTAGCGGCGTAATAAACCGCCATGTGGTAATCGCGGCTGGATATCGAATAAGTAGCTTTTATCTCGTTCATTTATATGGCTCCTTTATGTTTATCTGTTCCAGTATTTTCGGTCAAGGGTGCGATATTGGATTGCTTCGCTTATGTGATCAGAATTTATTATATCATCTCCGCCGATATCGGCAACTGTGCGGGCAACCTTAAGTATGCGGTCATAACCGCGCGCCGAAAGGCCAAGACGGTCAAACGCCGCCTGAAGCAGCTTTTGAGCATCATCGGTAAGGGGACAGTGCTCTTCCAGCATCGAGCGGGGAATGGCTCGGTTGCAGATTATATTCGTGCCCTCAAATCGGGCAAGCTGGATGGCTCTGGCCCGCTCGACATTTCTTCTCATCGTTTCGGAGCTTTCACCCGATACCTTGGAGGAAAGGCTTTGGTAATCGACTGCGGGAACTTCAAGATGTATATCTATTCGGTCGAGCAGCGGACCGCTTATTTTGCCGAGATAGCGGTTTATCGCCTGTGGGGTGCAGCTGCATGGCTTCTGTGGATGCCCGTAAAATCCGCAGGGGCAGGGATTCATGGCGGCGACCAGCATAAACCGGCTGGGATAGGTGGTCCTCGCTCCCACACGGGAGATGGTAACTTCGCCGTCCTCCAGCGGCTGTCGCAGGCTTTCCATTACGGGGCGCTGAAATTCGGGGAGCTCATCGAGAAACAGCACGCCGTTGTGAGAAAGCGAAACCTCGCCCGGCCTTGGCGTTGTGCCGCCGCCGGTGAGCGCAGCAGCCGATACCGAATGATGGGGCGAGCGGAAGGGACGCTTGGTGATAAGCCCTACGCCGTTGGGCAGCATGCCCGAAACGGAATATATTTTGGTCGCCTCTACCTGCTCGGAATAGGTCATATCCGGCATTATAGAGGGCAGTCTCCTTGCCAGCATGCTCTTTCCGGAGCCGGGAGGGCCGATCAGTAAAAGATTATGCATTCCCGCCGCCGCAACGGTCAGCGCGCGCTTGGCAGCGGTCTGCCCCTTTACGTCGGCATAATCGGGGACGGCTTCAAATATGCTTTTCTCATCAAACGCAAGTTCACGGCAAAGCGGAAGCTTTTGTTCACCCCGCAGATGAGCGATCACTTCGGTTATATTCTTGGCGGCATAAACCTCTATGTCACGGGCAACGGCGCCCTCTGCGGCGTTTTCAAAGGGGATGATGACTTGCTTTATCCCCAGCTTGTCGGCGCCTAACAGCATCGGCAAAACGCCGTGTACGGGACGCAATTCTCCGCCAAGTGAAAGTTCGCCGATAAAGCCGCAGTCGGCAACGCTGCCGACATCGCAGCCGTTGGACTGCAGTATAGCGATAAGCAGCGCAAGGTCATAGACGGTGCCGCTTTTCTTTGTATCTGCGGGAGCGAGATTTATGACGATTTTTGCGGTGGGAAAATCAAATCCTGAGTTTTTTGCGGCGGCTCTTACTCGGTCGCGCGCTTCTTTAACGGCGGCATCGGGAAGACCCACCACATCAAAGGAGGGAAGCCCGCGCGAAATGTCTGCCTCGGCAGTGACGAGGTAGCAGTCTATTCCGTTTAAGCCAAAACTGAAAACCTTCGACAGCATTTTGCCGCCTCCCGCGAATAAATTTGATACAATATATTATAACGCCAAATGATGTTGATTACAATGATGCAGTTATAATGCGTAAAAGGATTTGCAGTTGACAATCCAAGCTATAAATTCTATCATTAACTTAGTGAATTATGCCCTTTAATAATAAAGGAGGATTTTATATGAACGTTAACGAAAGCTATGCACGTTGGGCAGACGCTGAGTTGGAAGATACCGACCTTTCGGCTGAAATAGCGGCAATAAACGGCAGCGAAAACGAGATATACGAAAGATTTTACACCGACCTTGTATTCGGCACCGGCGGCCTGCGCGGAATTCTGGGCGCAGGCACCAAC
>JAFQAX010000098.1 GCA_017399785.1 Oscillospiraceae bacterium
AATAAATACAATGCCACAAATTTATTACTTATTAAACAAATGATAAAAAGGAAAATAGTCGAAAAATAACTTGATAACTGCTTTTCAATTTATTATGATATAAAATGGAGAAAAATTGGCGATATGTTAAACCGCATTCGTCTTGATATGATGGGGGAAAGTAAAATGAGCACAGTTTTGACGTTGATATCTCTGCTTGGCGGACTTGCCATGTTCATTTACGGAATGGAAATTATGGGCGACGGACTTAAACAAAGCTCCGGCTCCACCCTTAAAAACTTTCTCGGCAAGCTCACCCAAAACCCGCTTATGGGACTTATCACCGGAACACTGGTAACTGCCATAATCCAGAGTTCCACCGCAACCATCGTGCTTACAGTTGGTCTGATAAGCGCAGGAATACTTAATCTGCAGCAGGCAGTAAGTATCGTTCTTGGTGCCAACATCGGCACCACCGTTACCGCACAGATAATCCGCCTCATGGATATCGAAAGCGGCAGCGGATCTATATTGACGTTTTTTAAACCTGATACTCTGGCTCCTATTGCACTTATTATCGGTATAATATTCATTATGTTTATAAAAAAAGGAATAAGCAAAACCGCCGGTATGATCTGCATGGGATTTGGTATACTGTTCACCGGACTTATGCTTATGACCGACGCGGTAAAGCCACTTTCCGAATCGCAGAAGTTTGTTGATATGATCTCCTTCTTCAGCGATATGCCGATGCTTGGAATTGTAACCGGTCTTGTGCTCACCGTAATAATCCAAAGTTCCTCGGCAATGGTCGGTATCTTACAGGCGTTATCCTCTACAGGTGTTATTACATTTAACTTGGTTTACCCGCTTATCATGGGTATAAACCTCGGTACCTGTGTAACTACCGCTATGGTTTGCTCCATCGGTTCTTCAAAGGACGCAAAGCGTACCGGCGTTGTGCACATCGTTTTCAACTGCATCGGTACCGTTCTCTTTATGATAGGAATGTCGATTGTAAAGTCGGCAGGATTTTTTGGAGACTTGTGGGGAAGTGTTGTAAATAGCGGAGGTATAGCAAACTTCCAGACGCTGTTCAACCTTGTTACCGCAATCGTTCTTGTCCCGTTCACCGGATTGCTGGTAAAGCTTTCCTGTGCGATAATCAAGGATGATCCCGAAAGAGAAAATCCCTATCCCGAAATCGGCGAGCTTGATAAAAAGCTCATGATCTCTCCTACCTTGGCATTAGCAGAGGTCACTAACTCGGTTGCCGCAATGGCACGTATTGCCCGTGAAAACTTCGAGCGAAGCCTTGGCCAGTTCGAGAGATATGATGAAGCCCTTACCGAAGAGATCAACTTCTGCGAAGAACACATTGACCGTTTTGCTGATATTGCAGATAACTATCTGGTCGAGCTTTCCGGAAAGATCAAGGACGAAAAGGAAGAGCGCCAGCTCAGTATGCTGATGCAGTGCGTTCCAAATATCGAGCGTATCGGTGACTATGCCACCAACTTTGATGAGCTTGCAGCTAAGATGTCTGTGGAGAGAATTTCTTTCTCCGAAAGTGCTCGCCAGGAGCTTGATATCCTTTGCTGTGCCGTAATCGACATCCTTTCCCTTGCGGAAGACGTGCTCAGTAAGGAAAGTGAATCTGCCGCTTACCGCATAGAGCCTCTTGAAGAGGTCATCGATGACATGGTAATGATGCTTCGCAACCGCCACACCGAAAGACTTTGTCAGGGAAAATGTTCCATCAATTCCGGACTTATCTTCCTCGATATGCTCACTCAGCTTGAGCGTGCGGCCGACCAGTGCTCCAGCATCGCAATTCTCTTCCTTGGCAAGACCAATCAGGAGATACTCAAGAACCACCATCTCTATCTCCAGAAGCTGCATAGCTCCAACGATCAGCCCTATGTTGAAGAGCAGGAACGCAGAAGAGCACAGTATCTCGCACCCCTTGAAAACATTCAGTTCTAATATATTTACAAAGAAAAAAGACACGCGTCAGCGTGTCTTTTTTCATACTGTGATCACTGTTCAAGCAGCTTTTCTGCATCAAGGATCTTCCATCCGGCTTTGTTTCTGCGGTTATATTCCGCAATAATTTCGGATATACGCTCGTTGGTCTGCTCAACCTCAGCTCTGAAGGATTGAGCTGACATTCGCAGTGCACTGTGTCCGGTAATTATCATCTGCACCAGCCTGTCGGAAGTAGCAACACGTACATTGTGGTGCTTTCCAAGCTGGTAGGTGGTGCGCTCGATATAATTGTCGGCGGTCTGCGCCTCTTTGGTGTAAACAACATATATTCCGCCGTGCTTTTCCACCGAGCCGGGATTTCCCTTGACCTTATAGGCGTCAAATACCAGAATGACCTCACAGTTTCTGAATGCCTGATAGTTTATCAAAATGTCTTCCAGCAGCGATCTGGCGGCTCCGATATCACGCTGAGCCAGCTCATTCAGATCTTCCCACGCGAATATGATGTTATATCCGTCAACCAGCAGGTATTCGGGTCCGGAGCGGTCCTGTATTTTTATTTTACCGCTGTCTATCGTTTCGGCGGGCTGAACCGGCTTTATTCGGGGCAGATACCTTTGCGGGTCGACTTTGCCGTAGGTGCGCTCAAATATTGCAAGCACCTCTTTATCAAGTGCGCTGTTGCCAAGATGTGGAGCAGGCGTATAGGTTGGCGGCTCATCCTTTTTAAGACGTGCGCTGCTGTCAAGATGAGCATATTCGCGGACCTTGTCCCACTTTATCGAAGAGCCGCTGCCGTGATCGCAGAATACCGAATCGGAAGGATTCTCTACATCCTGATCGGGGTCATATCCGATATTTTTTATCACTTCTTCAGAATTGTGACAAGGCTCATATCCGCGCAAAGAGCAGTAAAGTCTGCCAAGTCCGCGGGAGTAGGCGGCAACCTGCTGCCAGTAGTTTTGAAGGCCTGCGACAGGGGCATATCCGCTCAGAACGATGATTTCTGCTTCGGTTTCGGGTGAATTCACCGTTCCGCCCATGCCCTGAATATCGGTCATAGCGCGTCCGACGCAGTCGGGAGGTATCTCTAACCTGAAGTCGTAAAACGGCTCCAGCAGGACGTTTTTGGCCTGCATAAGCCCCTGACGAACAGCGCGATAGGTCGCTTGACGAAAATCGCCTCCCTCAGTGTGTTTAAGATGCGCTCTGCCTGCTATAAGGGTAAATTTGATATCAGTAATATATGAGCCGGTAAGCACTCCCACATGTTCTTTTTCAAGCAAATGGGTGAATATCAACCGCTGCCAGTTGAGATCAAGCTGGTCGGTGGAGCATTCGGAACAAATAACGATACCGCTTCCGCGTTCTCCGGGTTCTATCAAAATATGCGCTTCAGCATAGTGTCTAAGTGGCTCAAAATGCCCTATCCCGATGACAGGTTCTGCAATGGTTTCGCGGTAAACTATCGAGCCGGTGTCAAACTCAACATCAATTCCAAATCTGTCATGTATAAGCCGCTGTAAAACTTCAAGCTGGACCTGACCCATAAGCCTTACGCCAAGCTCTTTAGAGTGCTCGTTCCAAAGGATACGCAGCATGGGGTCTTCTTCTTCAAGTTCTTTAAGCTTTGGCAAAAATGTATATGGCTCGCAGCCTTGCGGCAGTATCATCCTGTAATGCAAAACAGGCTCCAGCATCGCCGATTTGGGCTGCTGCTCGCAGCCTAAAACTTGTCCGGGCAAAGTTTCAGTCAAGCCGGTAACGGCTACTATATCGCCGGAAAAAGCAGTCTCGACCGATTGAAATTTTTCACCCGAATAAAGCCTTAGCTGGTCGGCTTTTTGTTCCCAGTGCTTTTCACCCTCACCGCCCGAAAGAACCGCTTTAGCTTTTAATTCGCCCCCGGTTATTTTCATCCAGGTAAGTCTTGTATTTTTGCTGTCGCGGGATATTTTAAATATTCTTGCACCGAACTGTTCAGAATAGCAGGGAAGAGGTGAATAAACTTCAAGTCCGTTTAAAAATTCTTCAATTCCCTGAACTTTAAGAGCAGAACCGAACCAGCAGGGAAATACCTTTCTGTTTTGAATAAGTTCGGCTATTTTATTATCGTTAATGCTTCCTGATTCAAAAAATTCCTCCATCGCAGCTTCGTCGCACACCGCAACGGATTCATCGCGGGCAGCTTTGTTAGCACTGAAATCAACGCAGCCGCTGCTCAAGCGTCGATTAAGCTGTTCCAAAAGCGCTTGACGGTCAGCGCCATCCAAATCCATCTTGTTTACAAATATGAATACCGGAAGGTTGTGACGCTCCAGCAGCTTCCAAAGTGTTCTGGTGTGGCTTTGTATGCCGTCAGTACCGCTTATTACCAAAATGGCGCAGTCAAGCACCGACAGAGTGCGTTCCATCTCAGCAGAAAAATCCACGTGACCGGGAGTGTCCATCAGCGTGAAATCAGTGTCGCCGACAGAGAAGATAGCTTGTTTTGAAAATATAGTAATGCCGCGCTCTCGCTCTTGCGTATCGGTGTCCAGAAAGGCATCACCGTGGTCAACGCGTCCAAGCTTGCGACGTGCGCCGCTTAAATAGAGCATAGCCTCGCTTAATGTAGTTTTACCGGCATCAACATGTGCCAGAATTCCAACAACCTTTTTCATGATAGCTCCTAAAGTCGGATTAATATAATAATAATATAACAGATGCAGTTTTAAACATCAATCGATTTTGAAATAACGCGCAGATGCAAAATCTACGGTAAAATCAAAAGTTTTAAAATTAATGTAGTAATGTGATTTTATCACTGAACAATAGGGAACTTTAGTATAAAATACAGACATAAACCAAAGGCAAAACAAATACTAAATAATCAGGAGGATAAATTTATGAAATATGCATGTGACATTTGTGGTTGGGTCTACAACGAAGCTGAAGGCTACCCCGCAGCAGGAATTAAGCCGGGAACCAAGTGGGAAGATCTCCCCGAAGATTTTGAGTGCCCCGCTTGCTCAATCGGCAAGGAACACTTCTCTGTAAAGGAATAACAGTATTGATTTAATAAAAACAAAAAATAGTGCGGTGTATGCCGCACTATTTTTTGTTTTGAAGCATGAATACCTTCCTAACCGTATCCCGGCGTTTTGGAAAATACCATAAACTGCCGTTTGAATTAGCATATCTGTCATCGGAAGTAATGGTAAACATTATTCGGATGGTAAGTGGATAAGCGCCTCCCACAGAGGATTAAGTGGTGAGGTATCAAAATTCTTTTGCGTGGAGGTAACACCTGCAGTATCAAGAAGCTCCTTTGCCTGCTCACCGCCAACGGCAAGCTGTTCTGTGCAGTTCTTCACAGAGAGTACCTGCTCGGAAAATATCGTCCTGTTTTGCTGAGTCAGGCTGTAGTAAAAGACATTGGCAGCATCGGAAATCTGTTCGGCGCTCAGCGACGTTTGAGCGGCCCAGTCGAGCAAGCCAACGGCGACCTTTACCGCCTTTAGTGACGATCCTGCCGTTCCTACTTCAAGAGCTGCAATATTTTTTAGCTGTTCTTCAAATGCAGCCAGTGCCTTCGCATCATCTTGCAAGTCAGCGTCTACCGAAGAGGAGTTATCTGTGCTGATGTCGGAGGAGCCGGAAGACTGTGGAGTTCCACATCCGGCAAAAGATGCGATCAGAAGCAATCCGAGCAGCGCGATAAGAGCCATACTGTTGCAGTGATTTTTAATTACCCTTGAGAAATTAGCCATCTAATCACCTCCCTAAAACGTACAAATTGTTTTCATTATATTTTTGTGTTTTTATTTTAAAAGAATATCATTTCTTAATTTGTTTTGTAAGGCTTTATTTATAAAATTTTTTAAAACCGCTTTCATCTATGCGGTGTTTTATTGGCTGGCGGGATTACGACTCGCTGTCGCTTGCTGCATAACTTCGCGCAGCCAATCGCGCGGCGCTTTTGCTTGCGCTCTTGGGCGCTCAGTTATCGAACCGCAGCTTCTCGTTATCAACCATCGCAAAAAACAAAAACCGCTCTCCAAAAGGAGAACGGTTTTCGTTGGTTGGGCTGGCGGGATTCGAACCTGCGGGATGACGGAGTCAAAGTCCGTTGCCTTACCACTTGGCGACAGCCCAAAACAGCTATATATCAAAAAAAGGCCTAAAGCCTTTCTCTGATTTATGTGGGGTGGATAATCGGATTCGAACCGATGGCCTCCAGGGCCACAACCTGGCGCTCTAACCAACTGAGCTATACCCACCATATTAAACTAAATGGCGCGCCAGAAGGGATTCGAACCCCTGGCCTACTGCTTAGAAGGCAGTTGCTCTATCCAACTGAGCTACTGGCGCATAATAGATGGAGCGGGTGATGGGAATCGAACCCACGTGTTCAGCTTGGAAGGCTGACATTCTACCATTGAACTACACCCGCACACTGTGTTGACAGCGATAATCATTTTACCAAATTATAACCGTTTTGTCAACCGAAAAATGAAATAAAAATAGCAATTTATCATTAAATTATGCGTTAAAATCGAGAGGACTTGAAAATAAGTCCTCTCGATCTGCAAGCAACAATTTGCGGCAAAAATCACTCGCGATGCCATTTTACGCCCTGAGGAGTATCCTCCAGAACAATGCCCTTGGCCTTAAGCTCGTCGCGGATCGCGTCGGCGGTCTTGAAGTCTCTTGCCTTTCTGGCAGCCTGGCGCTTCTCGATCATCTCCTCGATCTCTGCGTCAAGATTATCTTCCTTCTTGCGGTTGTAAAGGATGCCGAGAACATTGGTCAGCTCGTCAAAGCATGTAGTAGCATACTCAACAGCCTTTGCGGAGCGGGGAACAGAGAAGTAGGTGTTGCAGTCGCGGGCAAGGTCAAACAGTGCAGCGATTGCATCAGCGGTGTTGAGGTCGTCATCCATAGCAGCGATGAAAGCATCTCTGCGGGAATCAACAGAAGCGATAAACTCAGCGTCGCCATCGATAGCTTCAACAGTGTGAGAAGCAGCAAAATCGAGGTTGTCGCGGCAGGTGTAAAGGCGGTCAAGCGCCGACTTGCACTGCTCAACGATGTCATAGCTGTAGTTGATCGGGCTGCGGTAATGAGCCTGCAGCATCAGGAATTTGATGGGCTCATAGCCGAACTTGTTGGCAACCTCGCGGGTGGTGAAGAAGTTGCCAAGGCTCTTGGACATCTTGCGGTTATCAACGTTGATAAATCCGTTGTGCATCCAATAGCGCGCATATTCCTTGCCGGAGCAGCACTCTGCCTGAGCGATCTCGTTCTCATGATGGGGGAAAATAAGATCAGAACCGCCGCAGTGGATGTCGATGGTCTCGCCGAGGTGCTTTCTGATCATAGCGGTGCACTCGATGTGCCAGCCGGGACGACCCTGTCCCCAGGGAGAATCCCAGAAAGGCTCGCCGGGCTTAGCAGCCTTCCAGAGTGCAAAATCGAGCGGATCTTCCTTGTGCTCGGAAACGTCGATTCGGTTGCCTGCATCAAGATCTTCGATGGGCATATGAGAAAGCTTGCCGTATTCGTTGAACTTGCGGCTGCGGAAGTAAACACTGCCCTCAGAGGGGTAAGCGTAGCCGTTCTCTTCCAGCTTGCTGATAACGTTGATGATCTCATCGATGGTCTCTGTAGCCTTGGGATGAACGGTAGCAGGACGAACACCAAGTCCGAGCGCGTCGGTGGTGTACTCCTCGATATACTTTGCAGCAATAGCAGGAACGGTGGTATCTTCCTCGTTAGCGCGCTTTATCAGCTTATCGTCAATGTCGGTGAAATTCTGAACAAAGGTAACCTCATATCCGCGATATTCGAAATAACGGCGCAGAGTATCAAATACGCAGATGGGGCGGGCATTGCCGATGTGAATGAAGTTGTAAACGGTAGGACCGCAGGCGTAAATCTTTACCTTGCCGGGTTCGATCGGAACGAATTCCTCTTTACGGCGGGTAAGGGTGTTGTATATTTTCAAAAAAACCACTCCTTTTGTGTGTTTACATATTTAAAAAACCGCCCTCATGCAATGCACGAAGACGGTAAAAACCGCTGAATCCACTTCGGATAACGCATATCTTCTTAACGCGAAGATTTTTCGCCCGATGATACTTGCCAATGAAGGCTTTCCCAACGGGAGCTGGCGGGTGCACAGCTTTTGACCGCATTGCCGCGGCTTTCAGCCGGTGACCGCAGCTCTCTTTCATGCGGGGAGCAAAAGCCCTTCCCGATAAACGCTTTTAACTGTTAAGTTGTAAGCAACAATACCCTATAAATTTAACATATTATATTGCAAAATGCAAGCACAGAAACCATCTTGAAAAGAAAAAGCGTTGAATATATAATTGAATTTAAAAAAGGGGATGACAGCGGTGAAAGACTTTGCGGTTACATTTATAGTCTGTTTGATTTCAAGTTATGTAATACTGTTCTTTGGCGGATGGCTGATTTTTGAAAACCTGTTTGGCGCATTGTGCGCATTTTCACTCATTATGGCTGTTCTTATATCTTGGCTGATGAGCCTTTCGGATAAAATAGATAAGCTTGAAAATCGCATAAAAGAGCTTGAAGAAAAGCAAAAAGCTTAAATAAAGGAGTAATAATCATGCAGGGAACAATGTGCGGAATCGTAAAAGAGGCAAGGGGAGAAGGCTTGGTATACAAGACCGACCTGCCCATCCCTCAAATAGGTCCCGATGAGATACTTATAAAAGTAAAAGCAGCAGCGCTTTGCGGCACTGACCTTCACATCTGTGATTGGGATACATGGTCTCAGAACCGTGTCAGACCTCCGATGGTCATCGGTCACGAGATAGCGGGCGATGTAGTTGAAATCGGTGAAAATGTTACTGATTGCAAAATAGGTGATAGGGTATCGGTGGAATCTCACATTCCTTGCAAAGAATGCTGGTTCTGCCAAAACGACTTGGCGGAGATCTGCAAAAATGTTGAGTTGTTTGGAGTTACCGTTCCCGGTGGATTTGCCGAATATGCAAAAATTCGTTCCGACTGCGCTTTCCACCTCGATGACAACATCAGCTATGAACATGCCTGTATGTTCGAGCCTATGGGCGCAGGAGTTCACGGTGTAGAAGCTGCCCATGTAGAGGGCAAAACTGTATTGGTAAGCGGATGCGGTCCGATAGGACTTACCGCCATAACCGCAGCAAAGGTTTTCGGAGCAAAAAAGGTAATCGCCTGCGATCTGATAGATGAAAAGCTTGAAATAGCCAAAGAAATGGGCGCCGATATTATTATCAACAGCGGAAAATGTGACCTTGTTGCCGAAATAAAAGCTATGACCGATGGAGTAGGTGTCGATGCGGCAATCGACATCACCGGAGCGGGCGCAGCCATCAACAACGCACTCAAGTCGGTTCGCGCAGCGGGAAGAATGGTCTGTGTCGGACTGCCCAGCAAAGAGGTCACCATGGACTTGACAGAGGATCTCATCTACCGCGAGGTTGAAATGACCGGCATCTCGGGACGCCGAATCTGGGGAACCTGGGAAAGCTTTGCAAAGGTCATGCAGGATCCGAGATATAAAATAGAGCGCATCATTGGTCATGAATTTAAGATGGCAGATTTCCAGAAAGCTATCGATGAAGTAAAAAGCGGAGTTCCCGGAAAGATGATTCTTAAGCCCTAAAAAGCAAAAATCCGCAGCTTAAAGCTGCGGATTTAACTTTTTATTCCTCAATCACATTTCTGGTTTTAAAGTAGCTGTCTGCGCAGTAGATTGCAGCGGCGGGGCTGTGACCGGTAACTCTGTCCTTGGCGACAAGAGTAGTGACCAACGCATCAGAGTATTTATAGAACATCGAATCATGTCCGACGCAAAGACCAAGACAGATGTTAAAGTCGGTTTCTGCTTTGTTGAGCAGCTTGGCCTGTGCAATTGGATTGCACATCGATTCATAGCTGCCGGGACGCAGCAGCATATCTGGGGAATATCCTACTTCAACTTTAGGGATAGCACCCGTTTTGCAGGCGACGGAAACGACCTCGAAACCTTGCTTGCGAAGAAGCTTTTCTACAACAGACGCTTCTTTATGCAAACCGACACAAAAAGCGATTCCAATTCGCTTGTAGCCCATGCGGCGAGCAAACTCTGCTGTTTCTCTAAGCCTGGGCCACTTGCAGTAGCCGAGATATTCAATAGCGGTGCTGGTGAGATAGAAATCATGATTTTCGGGCTTAAAATATTCTTCAAGAACCTTATCGAAAAATTCTCGGTCCTGCATAGGACAATTCTTAGGCATTTTTTCAAGCTCGCCGGTACGGCAGGCTAAAATATTGCAGCTTGCACAGGTAAACATATTTGTTCTACTCCTCTCGATTTCTATCTTTTAGCGATAACGGTATAAGCCGCGATTATATATAAGGCAAAACAGCACGCCCTGCTGAATATAAAATGCAATATTTGTTCAGACGGGCAAATTATTATTGCAGAAATAACACATCCTGCCGCAAATAATAAAAGAACAACATATAATGTCGTTTTTGAATTATTCCACTTTCTGTATAGCCACATCAGCAGCAACACAGCTAAAAAACAGAGCAAAAGCGAAGCATTCCTGAATTTTTTAAACTGATGAAAAGCGTTATATGCCCAGTCGGAATAAAATTCAGTCATGATGCCATATTGACCGCCCAGATATTTTATAAGTGCGCGTTTAAGCCGACCGCCTGTCCAAAGTGCGATGACAGACAGTGCAGCCGCAGAAAAATATCGGTTTGGGCGGTTTGTTTTGCTCATATGATTCCTCACATATCGGAGAAAAGCAGCTGGCGGTTTTTATACACGTAGTTAAAACCGGAAAGCAGCGTAAAGAAGGTGGATGCATACATAAGAATATCGGAAAGCAGCCAGCCGAACAGTGCGGCTCCCATTTCGGGGGAATCGTTGAATACACCAAGATTTATAATAAATATCCAGAGAATAGTCCAGATTATCCAAAGCATCTGGGTAACAGTCTTGATCTTGCCCCACTTGTCGGCTGCGATTACCGTTCCTTCGCCTGCGGCGATAAGACGCAGCGAGGTTACCAGAAATTCTCGGGTAAGAATAACGATAACGATCCATGCGGGAGCCAGGCCTGCAGATACAAAGCAGAGCATAGCGCTCATTACCAGCACTTTGTCAGCAAGCGGATCCATCAGCTTTCCAAAGTTGGTGACAAGACCGTATTTTCTTGCAATTTTTCCATCAAGCATATCGGTTAGGCTGGCAACGACAAAAATAACCAGCGCAATAAACAGATTGGTTGCAGTAGCGCCAATAGACATAAAAAGTACGAAAAAGGGAACCAGAATAATTCTAAGCATTGTAAGCTTGTTCGGAAGATTCATAAATCACACCTGCTCTCCGGTAAGATCGTATCCATCAGCTCCGGTTACCTCAACATTGACAAACTGTCCCGGCTGGATACCGGCTTCTCCGGTAAACCAAACCTTGGTATCGATGTCGGGAGCATCCATATAGCTGCGGCCAAAATAACACTGGGCTTCAACATCATAGCCTTCACAAAGAACTTCAAGCACCATCCCTTCAAAGGAATGTGCTATCTGCTCGGCGATGCCCATCTGCAGTTCCATTATCAAATCGCTGCGATGGCGCCTAGTTTCCTCGTCAAGCTGATTTTCCATCTGACCTGCGGGGGTATCCTCCTCCAGCGAGTAAGCAAAGCAGCCGAGTCGCTCAAATGCCTGATCGCGGACAAAGTCGCAAAGCTCTTCAAAATCCTGCTCGCTTTCACCGGGCAGACCGGCAATAAAGGTGGTTCTGATGATAACACCTTCGATGCGGTCACGCAGCTTCTGAAGCAGCTTCTTGATGTATTCGGAATTACCACGGCGGCGCATGCTCTTAAGCATCGGGTCACTTATGTGCTGCAGCGGCAGGTCGATATATTTTACGATCTTTGGCTCGCTTGCGATAACGTCGATAAGCTCGTCGTTGACGTGATCGGGATAGCAGTAAAGTATGCGTACCCAGTGCAGCTTTTCGATTTTGCAAAGCTCACGGAGCAGCTCGGCCAGCATAAGCTTGCCATAAATATCCTGACCGTAGCGGGTGGTGTCCTGAGCGACCACGTTTATCTCAACAACGCCCTTGTCGGCGAGTTCCTTTGCCTCGGCGATGATGTCCTCCATCTTGCGGCTGCGGAATTTGCCTCTTATATCGGGGATAGAGCAGAAGGAACAGCGGTTGTCACAGCCTTCAGCGATCTTAAGATATGCGAAATAAGGCTCGTTTGCCAGCATTCTTCCGCCTTCAAGCGAAAGGGCAGTTTTCTCGCCATAAGATACAACGCGCTTGCCGTCAAGCGCCTCTTTAATTGCCTGAGATATGTTGTTCATCGATCCAAGACCAAGAATAACGTCGGCTTCGGGAACTTCTTCGGCAAATTCCTGCTGATAACGCTCCGAAAGGCAGCCGGTGACAGCCAGAACCTTAAGCTTGCCCTCTTTAAGACGGGCAGTCTCAAAAATGCTCTCGATGGATTCGCGCTTGGCATCCTCGATAAAGCCGCAGGTGTTGATGACAATGGCATCGCACTGCTCGGCATCGGGACAGATCTCAAATCCGTTCATTGCCAGATCGGCAAGCATGTGCTCGGCATCGACCTGATTTTTACAGCAGCCAAGCGAAATCATACCAACTTTATAGCTCATATATATTTTCCTTTCAAACTTAAAGCTCTTCGGCGCAAGAGAGATGCCGAACAGCGTAAGATATGGCGGAATAATCGTAACCGCACCGTTCAAGATAGGACACAGCCTTGCGTTTGGCCGCATCGTCGGCAAGCGAACCGAACCGGCGCTCGATCAGCTCAAGTGCCCGCTGTTCAGAGTCGGAAAAATCCATCTCTTCCAGCACTTGATTTATCACGTCCTCCGGCAGCTTGCGCTTTTGCAGCTCAAACCGTATTCTGCGTCGGGCATAGCCCTTATCAAAATACTGCTGAGCACAGTTTAACGCATAACGGTCGTCGTTTACAAGTCCCAGTTCGCACATTCGCTCAGCGGCGGCAGCAGCCGATTCTGCGCCCGTTTTTTGCGCGATGCGTGAGATAAGCTCTGCTTGTGAGTAATCGCGCACCGACAGCATATTAAGCGCCTTGCGTTTGGCTTCGATGCGGCGGCTGTCGGAAAGCAGCTCGTTGAGCTCGTCTTCGTCAATCGACTGTTCTTCTCTTAAGCCGCTGCGCTGCCACGCTTCCGATTCTACGGCGAAAAGGAATTCATCGTCGACGTAAACCGAAACACGACCGCGCTTGGTGGTGCGGACCTGTGAAATAACCATTTATCAGTTGCTCTCCACTTCTATGTCAATATCAGCGGTTTTTGCGGTGCGGGAAGGTCTTTTTGCAGCGGGGGCTTCAGCGGGAGTAACGGCAGCTTCGCCGGATTTTTCGTTCTTGTTTCCGCCCATAGCCTCAACCATGCTCTGTCTTACCTTTTCAGTAAGTTCATCAAGCAGCGCGGGATTGGTACGCAGAAATTCCTTTACGTTGTCGCGACCCTGACCGAGGCGCTCGCCGTCCTTGGAGAACCATGCGCCGCTCTTCTGGATGTGGTTAAACTTAACAGCAAGGTCGAGAATTTCGCCTTCCTTGGAGATTCCACGTCCATACATAATATCGAATTCAGCCTCCTTAAAGGGAGGGGATACCTTGTTTTTAACGACTTTGACTTTGGTGCGATTACCGATGACTTCGCCGCCCTGCTTTATCTGCTCTACTCTGCGAACATCAAGACGAACAGAGGAGTAGAACTTAAGCGCACGGCCACCGGGGGTGGTCTCGGGATTGCCGTACATCATGCCGATCTTTTCACGGAGCTGGTTGATGAAAATGGCGACGCAGTTGGATTTGGAAATAGCGCCGGTCAGCTTTCTAAGCGCCTGGCTCATAAGTCTTGCCTGAACGCCGACATGGGAGTCGCCCATTTCACCTTCGATCTCGGCCTTGGTTACCATTGCCGCAACCGAGTCGATGACAACAACGTCGATAGCACCGGAGCGGACCAACTGTTCGCAGATCTCAAGAGCCTGCTCACCGGTATCGGGCTGAGAAACCAGCAGCGAATCAATGTCAACTCCGAGCGCCTTGGCATAAACGGGATCAAGAGCGTGCTCTACGTCGATAAAAACAGCCTCGCCGCCGCGCTTCTGAGCTTCCGCAACGATGTGCAGCGCAACGGTGGTTTTACCCGAAGATTCAGGGCCGTATATTTCTATGATTCTGCCCTTGGGGACGCCGCCGATGCCCATTGCAAAGTCGAGCGCTATCGATCCGGTGGGGATGGCTTCAACATTAAGCGCACTGTTCTGTCCAAGTTTCATTACGGCGCCCTTGCCGAACTGTCTTTCTATCTGGCTTATCGCTGTTTCCAATGCCTTCTGCTTATCATCAGCCATAATTAAATCCTCCGTTATCAAAAAAGTGGCGCCGCGGCGCATTTATATTCCATCATGTATTATAGCGTATTTGAAAGCGAAAAGCAACTAAAAAAGAACGGATGTTCCGATAAAATGTCGCTATATTAAGAATTATTTTTGCAGTATTGCGGATAATAGAGATTAAAGCAGAAGAAAGGATTGATAATATGGAAAAAACACCTGCATGGCTGCAAAACACCAAGATGAAGGAGTGCTTTGACAAGCTTCCCAAAATCGCGCAGGAGTCGATAATGCAGGGCAGCAGCGGATTCAATTCGGCAGAAGACATGATGAAGGTAGCCGAAAACTTTATCGGTAAAAGCAACAAATCCGAATAAGCAAAACAGCGCCCAAAAGGCGCTGTTTTTAAATGCAAAAACGTAAAAAGTAGTATAAATACGGCAATAATATAGAAATATCATATGCCGATGTGCTATAATAATTAAATCGGTAATTTGTTAATTCTGGCTTGTTTTGCCGGTAAGTTTTTCTTCGCTGTTTTTGATGAGATTGAGAAGCGAAGCGGCAAAAAGCGGGTACTGCTCGCTCAAAAGCTGGGTGTTTATGCTGACTGCATTTACGTCGTCAACATCACCGAGAGCGGGAATATCCTTGGCTTCACCCGATGCTATTGCACGGGCGTTTGCCTCGCATACATTCATCGCGGAATCGGCATAGCCGGAAGCGAGCGATCCGGGAACTGAGAAAAGCTTTTCGGGATTCTTGTTCTCGGTGAGGAAAACAATGCGGAACATACGGTAAACCGAAAGCAGCAAAAAGGTAGAAACCTGATTGATAAGCTGGCGGCATTTGGTCTTTGCCAGCAGATCAAAAAGAACATATATCGAATTGGAGATAAGCTTTTTATTAAGCATCACTACCAGACCGACGCTTCCCGATGCGGTCTCACGGCCGGCATCTTCCGGAACGGGCAGCTCTTCAACGCTGAGAAGAACTCCGCTGCGGTCGGGCGATCTTCCGAGAAGATAATCGCAGGAAACGGAATAGTAGTCAGCAACCTTGACCACAAAGTCAAGACCGCATTCTCTTATACCCTTTTCATAGTGGGAGAGAAGCGCCTGCGATATTCCGAGATCGGCAGCAACCTGCTTCTGGCTGAGCTTTTGCTCGCGGCGAAGCAGCGATATAATTCTCGGGAAATTCGGGTTCATAAAAAAGCCTCCAATAGCTGAAAAACATTACAAAGAGTATTATTGATTATATTACACCCCATTTGGATTGTAAAGAAAAAAGCAGGATTTTCTAAAAAACTGTTGATATAAACAAAATTATGGAGGAAAAAATGGTTACTTACAAACTTCATTTGATACGCCACGGCATGACCGAAGGAAACAGAACCGGCAGATATGTCGGAAGAATGGATCTTCCCGTTTGTCTCGAGGGCCGCGAACAACTCGAAGAGATGAAAAAGAAATATCAGTATCCCAACGTGCAGGAGGTTTACTGCTCTCCGCTGCTTCGATGCCTTCAGACGGCGGACATACTCTTTCCCGATACTTCGCTGACGGTGGTTGAAGATCTTGTAGAGATGTCGCTCGGCGAGTTTGAGGGTCAGAGCATCGATTCGCTTAAAAACAACCCTGCATATATCGCATGGATTTCCGATTCGCTCAATAACACCCCTCCCGGGGCCTGCGAAACGGGCGAGGAGTTTGCCCGCAGAGTAGAGCGTGCCCTCAACAGCATCTTTATGAATATGACTCAGAACCGCATCACCGAGGCGGCTGTAATCGCCCACGGCGGACTTTTCATGTCTATGTTGGCGGCATTTGTTATGCCGCGCGCGCCCATGGGACAGTGGGCTCTTTCCAACGGCAGCGGATATACCATACGTATGTCCACCGACCTTTGGATGAGAGACAGAATAATAGAAGTTGTAGGCAGCGTACCCGGCGGATTTACCCCCGGACGTGACCCCAGAGTTTTAAAAAGCCTTGGTGTTCTCTGATAAAACAGCTTCAAAAAAGGAGGGAGCCGAATGCGGCTTCGCAGACTGATAAAAAGAAACGCTGTTTTGGCGCTTCGGCGTAATTGGAGCAAAGCGGCGGCGATTTCGCTTATAATACTTGTTATATGGTCGCTGTTTGTTTCGGCAGAGCAGGTTATGTTTGCCGTATTTGATATACCGCCTTTTATCGATATGGCAACTTCCAATATCTATTTAGACGATCTTCCCAATACGGCATTGCCTTCAATGGCGGTGACACTGGTACTGGGATTTATATTCCTGCTTGTAATGACGCCGATAAGCCTTGGTGCGGCACGCTGGTTCTATAATCTCACCGACGGAAGATCGATGCCTGTTTATGAGCTGTTTGACAGCTTTTCAAGCTTCGGAAAATTCTCGCGAGCGCTTTGGCTGATGATATTTGTATATATACAAAAAGCGTTCTGGACGGTCGTTTTTTTGGCAGCTCCCGCAGCAATGATAACAATGGGCGAGCTCTGGCGCAGAGAAGCTTCCCGAGATATAGAAACGCTGCTGTCGGTCGGACTTGAAGTGCTTGGCGTGGCGCTGCTGTTGCTCATGGGTTGGTTCCTGTTGGTATGGCTGATGCGCTATTCTCTTGTAAAATACACCGCAGCAGCTGATGAAGATATCACAGTATGGAAAGCAATAAAGCAGTCGATAAGGCTTACCCGAGGCAGAAGGGGAGAACTGTTGCTGCTTGAGATCACGCTGATCGGATGGCGTATTCTTGATCTGCTTATCTTGCCCAGACTTTTTACGGCTCCATATATTTCAACGATATACGCACTTTACGCCCGCTTTCTGATCGAATCGGATAAGATGGAGCGGGAAAAGGCTGCGGCTGCAAAGGCTGCACGCGAGGCGGAAAAGGATAGAAAGCAGGAAAAAGCCGCTGAAGAAGCTGTTTGTGAGCAGACTGAAGAAATCAATGAAGCACAAAGCGAGGCTGAGGTATCACAGGTTGCAGAAAATGCAGCGGAACAGCAAACAGAACAATAATAAAAAATCCACCTGATGAAAATCAGGTGGATTTTTTATTGCATTAAGATCTCGGTGCTGCGTTGGGATCTACATAGTTTACCGAACTGATGTAATATCCCTGATCCCATTCGGTGAGGGTATACAGCATAAACTTTTCGGGAACAGGCTCGTCGTTTTGTCCGTTGGGGTCGGTACTCCAGATGTTGCCTGGGGAAACGTAACCGACGGTGAGAACGATGTTGTTGTTCTCATCCTTTTTTATCTCGGTAACGTAAGGGGAGTAGGCGACCTTGTTGATAGAAGGCACACGGTAAGCCGATATATCGGGGTCGTAGAGATAGCTTGCGTCGTTATCCTCAAAGCTGCGATGGATGATGTTTACGTTAGGGCCGTAAAGCTTTGTTGCCGCAACGTTAAGGTCAGATGCGGGTACAAGCAGCAAACCGCCGTCGTCATAGGTGTATGCGCCACGGTTTTCACCGGTAAGCGCTGCCCACATTGCCGATTGAAGCAGTCGACTGTCCTCGAGGTTTTCAACCATGGTAAAGGGGGCTGGGTCTACCATTACGACAGGGCTGATAAAGCTTTCGTAACGCTCTCTCTTTGCGCTGTCGTCAAACAGACCGCTTACCGTTACAAAAACTCCTCTTGCGGTGGATATAACACCTATCACAGCAAAAACAACAAGCAGCAATCCAAGAATAGTGGCAAACTGTCTGCGTGACATAGGTGCGCGTTTGCTTTTGATATTAAATGCGAACATTAGACCTCCATCAGGTGCGGATCTGTCCGTCACCGGTAACGATGTATTTTACAGTGGTCAGCTCCGAAAGACCCATGGGACCTCTTGCATGGAGCTTCTGGGTAGAAATTCCGATCTCAGCACCCAGTCCGAACTCTCCGCCGTCGGTAAAACGGGTGGAAGCGTTTACGTAAACCGCAGCCGAATCAATAGAAGCGACAAACTTGTGGCTTGCCGAAACACTGTCGGTAACAATGCCGTCGGAATGTCCGGTGGAATATTTAGATATATGCTCAATGGCTTCGTCGATGCCGTTTACTACCTTAACAGCAAGGATGTAATCGCCGTATTCGGTCCACCAATCGGCTTCTTCAGCAGCTTTGATTCCCTTAAGGATAACTCTGGTGGTGGGGCAGCCTCGCAGCTCTACGTCGTAAAGATCGAGGCGCTGCTTGAGCATCGGCAAAAATCTGGGGGCGATATCACGGTGGACCAGCACCGTTTCAAGGGCGTTGCAGACTGAAGGACGCTGGGTTTTGCCGTTGTCAACGATATTTACCGCCATTTCAAGATTTGCGGCCGAATCAACGTACATATGGCAGTTGCCGGCGCCGGTCTCAATGGTGGGGACAGTGGCATTGTCAACGACAGTCTTGATAAGTCCTGCACTGCCTCTGGGGATAAGCAGATCGACATAGCCGTTGAGCTTCATAAGGCGCTCTGCGGTATCGCGGGAGGTGTCTTCAACAAAGCCGATAGCATCGGCGGGAAGCTTTGCTTCTTCAAGAGCCTCTCTCATTATCGAAACGATAGTGCGGTTGGTGGCATAAGCCTCTTTACCGCCGCGCAGAATGCAGGCGTTGCCGCTTTTAAGGCAGATGGCTGCGGCATCAACAGTTACGTTGGGACGTGCTTCATAAATGATTGCGATTACTCCTATCGGAACACGCATCTTTAGTATCTGTATTCCGTTGGGGCGGGTAACGCCGCTGTCAAAAGCGCCGATGGGATCGGGCAGGGCGATAATTTCATTTATTGCAGATGCAATGCCCTCAATGCGTGCCGAATCAAGGGTAAGGCGGTCTATCATAGAAGCCTTAACACCCTTGGCACGGGCGTTTGCAACATCAAGGCGGTTGGATTCCAGTATCTCCGCTTTTCTTTCGATAAGCTTTTCAGCTATCGCTGCAAGTCCGTTATTTTTCTGAGCGGTGGAAAGCTTTCTGAGCGTTACTGCTGCCGATTTAGCTTTTTTTCCAAGAGAAACGAGGTCGTACATATTTACTTCCTCCCAACAAAATAAGTTCCTATTTCTTTGCCGTCAAACAGGTCGTACATCAGCTCTGGCGAAGCGCCGTTGAGTATCGCCATATCGATTCCGACCGAGCAGGCGATCTCTGCGGCGTTAAGCTTGGTTACCATGCCGCCGGTTCCAAAGCTACTGGAGCTTCCTCCGGCAAGATGGCGAACACTTGCAATATCTTCAACAACAGGGATAAGCTCCGCTGTAGGATCTTCCTTGGGATTTGCGGTGTAAAGGCCGTCGATATCGGAGAGTAGTATAAGCAGATCGGCGTTGATAAGGGTTGCAACTATTGCCGAAAGGGTGTCGTTGTCGCCAAAAATTTCTTCGGTGGAAACGGCGTCGTTTTCGTTTACGATGGGGATAACGCCAAATTCCAGCAAACGCTCGAAGGTGTTGATAACATTCTGCTTGCGCTCCTGCTGCTCAACAACGTCGCGGGTAAGCAGTATCTGAGCAACGGGGTGGTTGTATTCACCGAACATCTTGTCATAGGTGTACATCAGCTCGCACTGACCAACTGCGGCGCAGGCCTGACGGGTGGGAACGTCGGAAGGGCGCACTTTAAGTCCAAGCTCACCCATGCCGACGCCGATAGCGCCGGATGATACCAAAACGATTTCCTTGCCGCTGTTTTTAAGGTCGGCAATGGTTTTGATAAGATGTTCCATTCTGCGATAGTTTAAAAGTCCGCCGCCGTGGGTAAGGGTGGTGGTGCCTATTTTAATTACGATTCGCTTGGCGTTAACAAAACGGTTCATGATGATCATTCCTTCCGTTGTATCAGTTGAAATGCTGAGATCATTCTTCCGGCTCGGCAGGAGTAAATTTTATCAAAAGAGAAACAATGCGTTTGTCGTCCATTTCTTCTACTGTGGCCGAGATTCCGTTATATTCAAAGCTGTCGCCTGCATCGGGGATAAAGCCCAGCTGCTCAAGCGCCCAACCGCCTATCGAGGCGTATTCGCTGTCAAATTCTTTTTCCTCGTAACCGATAAGCTCGAAGGTGTCGGTTATCGGATAATCGCCCGAAACGCGGAAAACTCCCGGCTCAAGCTGTGCGTAATCTATCTCGGCTTCCTCGTCCTCGTCCCAAATCTCTCCGACCAGCTCTTCAAGTACATCCTCCATGCTGACGATACCCATTGTGCCACCGAAATCGTCGGTGACTATCGCCATGTGAACGCGCTCACGCTTGAAATCATTTAGCAGCAGAGCGATTCGCTGCGTCTTGTGAACGAACAAAGGCTTTGCCAAAAGGGGAGTTATGTCCTCAGGCGGCTCGCCCGATTCAAGCATTGCCTCGAGATAGTCGCGGGTGTGAAGAATTCCGATTATGTTATCGAGATTCTTTTCAAAAACAGGTATGCGGGAGAAGCGCTCGGTAAGAACTATCTCCTTGATTTTTTCGGGAGGATACGCGACATTTATTGCGGTAAGGTCAACACGGGGAGTGAGAACCTCCTGCACAGTAATATCATCAAAAGTAAGCGCCGACTGCATAAGCTCGGAGCGCTGCTCGTCGATAACGCCTTCCTCTTCGCTGGTTTCGATTATGTTCATAAGCTCCTGCTCGGTAACCATCGGCTGATCGCCGTCGGCGCCGATCATGCGGGATACAACATTCTGCAGCTTTACAAAAATTGCAGCAATCGGATAAAGAACGAATATCAAGAGAGAAAGAGCGGGGCTTATCGAAAGCGCCATATCTTCCGCCTTTTCCTTTGCGGCGCACTTGGGCACTATCTCGCCGAATACAAGAATAACAACGGTTGCTATTGCGGTTGCTATCGCAACGCCGCCTGCTCCAAACAAGTCGGTTGCAAGAACGGTGAGTATTGCGGAAGCAGCAATATTAACGATGTTGTTGCCGATGAGAATTACCGAAAGAGTTTTGTCAAAACGCTCGGTTAGAAGCAAAACTTTAGCGGCACGCTTGTCGCCATCTTCGGCCATGGTTCTTATTCTGACCTTGTTGACCGAGGAAAGCGCCATCTCGGATGCCGAGAAAAACGCCGAAAAACATACGAGGATACAAAGAAAAATAAAGGTATATAAGCTACTGTCTGTGTCCAAAGAAATATCACTCCGTAATAATTAAAAAATGTTGTTTTTACCTGCAGCTGAAAACAGCTTTTCAAAATATTTTATCATGAATAGCCGATATTCTCAATAATAAATTGTGAATATAAAATAAAAACTGTGCAATAAAAATGCGCCTGAACAGCTTCAGACGCATTTTATAGCTTTTATTTGCCGTTTAAATGTATCGATTCAAGCAGCCTTTTGCCCGATTCGGTTTTGAATACTTTGTCGCAAAAATCCAGGATGGCTTGGCGGCTGTCGGCAAGCCTTTCGGCATTTACCAGAAAATCCGCTTCAAGCAGAATCTGATGGTCGATGCTGTCCACATCGGTGACGGTGTGATGGTGGGAAACCAGCCATACTATGCGGCTTTTCATATCTTCATCAATATCAAATTCATCGAAAAACGGGGCAAGCAGAGCGGGACTTTCCAGCTCCTGAAGATTTCCCGCAACGCTTCCGTATTTTTTGCGGCAGAGGGGGCAGGCGATGTCATGAACGATTGCGGCAAGCTCGATGGTCAAAAGCGTTTTGGAGTCTACATTTTCCAAAACGGAAATGGTTCTGGCATAGCTGTGCACCTTTAAAAAGTGGGAAATCTCGTTTATGCTTCCGCAGTAGTAATCTATCATCTTTTCGGTAACTTTTGCTTTAAGCATTTTAACATCGCTCCTTTAAAAATATCCCTGAAACGCAAAAGGCCGCCCAATGGCGGTCTTTTGTGTGTGAGGAAACCACCTGCTGTCAATGTCGTATGCCCTTGCGGTTGGAGAGCCGAGCACAAACGACAGGCTGCCGAAACGGGGGACGACCGCTGCGGCAAACAGCAGAATGAAGGATTTCTTACGCATATTTTAACAGATTTTTAATAAAAAAGCAAGCCAGATTATGCCAAAAATCAATATACATGAAAGTTTGGTGAAATAGCCATAAATTCCAATTTGCCAATACTATATATAGTAGATACAAAACGCTGCTTATACAATAAATATGTATATTTTTTGAGTAAATTGCCACCTGTTTATATGATTTGATAAATCGGGCAAAACAAAAAGTCTTCCGAAATTTATTCGGAAGACTTTTTTAAATCTATTACTGCTTA
>JAFQAX010000099.1 GCA_017399785.1 Oscillospiraceae bacterium
AATTTAACAGAGGAGGTGGAACTGTGTTTGATTACGATGTAGCCGTCATTGGTTTGGGTCCTGCCGGTTCTACCTTTGCGCGGCTTGCCGCCGATAGCATGAAGGTTTTCGCCCTTTCCCGACCTGTTGGAGAGGGCGGTTTTTCCAAGCCCTGCGGCGGTCTGCTTTCCTCCGACGCACAAAAGGCGCTTTCCCGATTTGACCTTACGCTGCCCAAGGACATTTTGGTCGACCCGCAGATCTTTTCGGTGCGCACCATCGACCTGAAAAGCGGTTTGATAAGGCATTATCAGCGGTTTTACATAAACCTTGACCGCGACCGCTTTGACAGCTGGATGGCTTCGCTGATACCGAATTCCGCCGACATCGTCCGAGGTGTCTGCCGCAGTATAAAGCGGCTTGAAAAGGGCGGATTTGAAATTGCTTACACCGACTCCGAGGGCGAAAAGCGCATCACCGCGCGGTATGTCGTCGGCGCTGACGGAGCAAATTCGGCGGTGAGAAAAAGCCTTTTCCCACAGAAAAAATTCCGAAGCTATGTATCAATCCAGCAGTGGTTTGATGAGAAAAACGATTCGCCCTTTTATTCCTGCATCTTTGACCCCGACACCTCTGACAGCTGCTCCTGGAGCATCTCCAAGGACGGAAAATTCATCTTCGGCGGCGCCTTTGCCCCCGAAAACTGCCGCGAGATGTTTGAGCTGCAAAAGCAAAAGCTGAGCGAAAAGTTTGGCTTTAAATTCGGCGTTCCTGTCAAAACCGAGGCCTGCATGGTGCTGCGCCCCAAAACTCTCGCCGACTTCTGCACGGGGGAAAACGGCGCCTTTCTCATCGGAGAGGCGGCGGGCTTTATCAGCCCCAGTTCTTTCGAGGGGGTAAGCTGGGCGATAAACAGCGCAAGGCTGCTGGCGCAGGCGATAGCAGCCCAAAACCCCAACAAAAGCTATCACCGCCTTACACGAACTATCCGGCTGAAGCTGCTTTTAAAGCGGCTTAAATGCCCCTTTATGTACCATCCGCTGCTGCGCCGCTGGGTTATGAAAAGCGGTCTGCAGACGATTGAAGTTACGCCAACACAGCGGCGCCCTTTGGAGTGATTTTTATGCAGCACCAACTTTCTTTCCGTTTTGCAGATCCCGATGACTGCGAGACCATCCTTTCGCTGGTAAAGGAGCTTGCAAAATATGAAAACCTTGAAAACGAAGTGGTCGCAACGCCTGAGCTTTTCAACGAGTGGATATTTGAAAAGAAAAAAGCCGAGGTCATCTTTGCCGAATATGACGGAGAAACGGCGGGAATGGCGCTTTTCTTCCACAACTTTTCCACCTTTTTGGGCAGGGCGGGCATCTATCTCGAGGATCTTTATGTACGCCCCGAATTTCGCAAAAAAGGCATCGGCAAGGCGCTGCTTAAAAAGCTGGCGGCGATAGCCGTTGAGCGCGGCTGCGGCAGGCTGGAGTGGTGGTGCCTTGACTGGAACAAGCCAAGCATCGATTTTTACCGCTCGCTGGGGGCTGTACCGATGGACGAGTGGACCACCTATCGCATAACGGGCGATACGCTGATTGAAATGGCAAAAGATATTTAAATACAGCAAAAAGCGGCTCCTCTGCCGAGGAGCCGCTTTTGATTTACGCAAACTTTTGCCGAAGGAAGGGCGGGCGGCCTGTCGCCAAAAGGCGACAAAGCGCCAAGCCTTAAAAGGCTTGGCGCCGCCGGCGCAGCCGGCGGGCCGCCCGCCGATGCGTAAAGCTTTATGATTTTGGTTTAAATTTCCACCTCTGTCGGCTCGCCCAGCGACACGCTGCCGCCTATCGATACCGAATGGAATCTGCCGTCTTTTTTCTCCACCACCGCGGTGATGCTGCCCGACGGCTGGGATATGGTATAGCTTTCGCTGCCCTCTTTCACGCCGATGCAAAGCGATGCCGCAGCGGCTACTGTGCCCGAACCGCAGCTGCCCTCCCGCACCAGCGAATCGGTGGCTTTGACCTTTACAAAGGGGGTCATCTCCATGCCGTATTTCTCAAAAAACATTATGCCGTAGGCGGCTATCGAATCGTCATCGCCGAAAAGGTTTTCCGCCGCCATGACTATTCTGCGATCGGGGGTGCCGACCTCGGCAATAAGGTGGGATATTCCCTCCAAATCAACGCGGAGGCATTCTATTCCCGAAAAGATAAACGGCTCTATCTTTTTGGGCAGCGGCATCTCGGCAGACGCCTCGCCCTTTTCGATGTCGGCGGTAACTTCAATCGGCTTTTGGCTGCCGCTTACTTCTATCAGCATTTTGCCGCTTTTACCCTCTTTTTGGGCGAGGTAAAGTCCAAGCGCGCGGCTTGCGTTGCCGCAGAACTCTCCGCCCATCATCTCAAGACGGCAGCGGCACTCGGAATTGATCGGCTCAGTCAAAAATCCGACCTGCTCGGCTTCCAAATCCTTTATCGCCATGATCTTGTTTGCAATTTCGGCACGCTGCTCTTTGGCAACGGGATCAAGCACGAATATCGTTATATTTCCCGCCGGATCGGCTCGCAATATATTAAGACGCATAAAGCACCTGCTTTCATTAAAGGATAATATCAGTTTACCATTGTTTTTGCTTTTTTCAAGGCAGAAACGGCAATTACATCGCCGCACTTGCAAACCGCCGCAAAATACTGCATAATATTTAAACAAAAACTTTTAGGAGAAATCTTTATGATATACGAAGGCGATGTTTACCGTCCGCCAAGCGAAGCGGACAGTCTTATAATCCAGCTGACTATCGGCTGCGCCCGCAACACCTGCACCTTTTGCGGAATGTACAAGCGCAAGCAGTTCAGAGTACGTCAGCTCGACGAGGTCATTGAGGACCTGCATTACGTAAAAAAATACTACCCCTATCACTTTGACCGAGTATTTTTGGCAGACGGCGATGCTCTCATCGTCAAGACGCCCGACATCATCACCATTCTCGACAAAATTTACGAGATTTTCCCCCAGTGCCGCCGAGTTACCACCTATGGCGCGGCAAAGGATGTGCTGATGAAAAGTCACGAGGAGCTTTGCGAACTGCGCCGCCACGGACTTGAGATGGTTTATATCGGCGCCGAATCGGGCAGCGACAAGGTGCTGGTCGACATCGACAAGCGTGTTACCGCAGCCGAGACGATAGAGGCCTGCCAGAAGCTGAAGGCAGCCGGCATCAAGGTTTCGATGACACTCATCACCGGCATTGGCGGCAGACCCGATACAAAGGAACATGCCATCGAATCGGCAAAGCTTGTCACCGCCACCAAGCCGGAGTATCTCGGACTGCTGACGCTGCATCTTGAACCCGACACCCCTTTGACCAAAGATTACATGGCGGGCAAGTTCCAGATGCTGACCCCCTACGAGTATCTTCAGGAGCAGAAGCTGTTTCTCGAAAATGTCGACAGCGAGGGAACGGTGCTGCGCTCCAACCACGCTTCCAACTATGTTGCGCTGGCGGGCACCCTCAACCGAGACCGCGAAAAGATGATAGCCCAGCTGGAGTTTGCGTTAAAGCACGGCAGCTTAAAATCGGAACGTTACAGAAGACTGTAATTGCCAAAAACTCCCTTTCCAAAGCGGAAAGGGAGTTTTTCTTTTAATATATTTCTTCGGAGCCTTTTTCGGGGATCTCCTGCTCTGCTATATCCTCTTCAACGTAACCTTCACCGGGGCTGCCGTATCCGCCGAGGAAATCTTCTTCATCTTCTATTCTCTCTTTTCAAGTTGTTGTTTTACAGGCTTCTGTATCCCGTTTCGGGGTCAACTATGTTTTTAAGCGGCTTTCCTTCAATAAATGCGGTGAGGTTGTCTGCCATAAGGCGGATTATCCTCTCGTGGGTCTCGGGCAGGGTGAAAAATCCCGAAACGTGGGGTGTAAGCAGCAGCTTTTCGGTGTTCCACATTCTATGTCCGACCGGCAGCGGCTCGGGGTCGGTGACGTCGAGACCTGCGCCCCAGAGTCTGCCCTCATCGAGTGCGTCGCAAAGCGCCTCGCCGTCGACGGCGTTGCCGCGTCCGATGTTGAGCAGAATGGCGTCCTGCTTCATGGCATAGATGCGGTCGCGGTTCATTATGTTTTTGGTGGCGGGAGTATTGGGCAGGCAAAGTGCGATGGTATCGGCGCGGGGAATAAGGCTGTCGAGGTCTTCGTTATGATAAAGCTCGTCGACGTAATCGGGTTTATCGGTACCCTTGCGGCGCACGCCGATTACGTAAGCGCCCATCGCCTTGGCACGCTTCGCAAACTCACCGCCGATATCGCCCAATCCAACCACCAGCACGGTACTGCCATAGACAGGCTTTACCTCGCCGATTATCTCCCATGTGCCCTTGGGCTGGCGGTCGCGGTACTGGTGCAGGCGCTTGGAAATAGTCAGCAGCGATGCCATCAGATATTCTGAGATAGCTAAACCATAGCTTCCGGTAGCATTTGCCAGCAGCGCGCCTTCCGGCATAACGCCGGGTGCAACATAGGCATCGGAACCCGCCATGCTCAGCTGCAGTAACTTGAGGTTTTCGGCGATTTTAAGCTTATCAACGCCGATTACGCCCAGCACTACGTCTGCTTGTTTTATCATCTCGTCGGTCATTTCAACCACATCGGCGCAGCGCACCTTTTTGTCCGCCAGATTTTTGGCAAGGCAATAGGTGAACTTTGCATCGGGAGCGCAGCTTTCAAGCAGCTGGCGATGATGCAGCTCGGTTGGAACGGTTACCAGTATATTTGAAACTTTCGGCATACAAAAAGCTCCTCTCAGTTTATATCTTTTTTATTGTACCATCTCGCCGCCTCTATGGCAATCAAAAAGCCGCATACCGAAGTATGCGGCTTTTGTTTAAGTTAAAGCTGATTATTCTGCGCCGAACTTCTTGTGGAGTACAAACAGCGAAGCGATGAGCAGAACAACGGCGGTGCCGAGGGTAGCGATAAGGCTGCCGCCGGTGAAGCCGGATACCAGATAGCCTACAAAGCAGCATACTGCAACAAGTACGCAATAAGGGATCTGGGTGGAAACGTGTTCGATGTGGTCGCAGCCCGCGCCTGCCGATGCCATGATGGTGGTATCGGAGATGGGGGAGCAGTGGTCGCCGAATACAGAACCTGCAAGAGAAGCTGCCAGAGCGGGGATGATAAGCTCGGGAGCTACTGCTGCGCAGATATCAAATACGATGGGGATAAGGATACCGAAGGTGCCCCAGGAAGTGCCCATCGAGAAGGAAAGACCTGCCGCGATGGCAAAGGTGATGGCGGGAAGCAGTGCAACAGACATATTGCTGTTTTCTACAACGCTGCTTACATAAGGACCGGTCATCAGCAGGTCACGGCAAACGCCGGAGATGGTCCATGCAAGAATAAGGATGATGTCAGCGGGAACCATCGACTTAACGCCTTCGGTGATGCCGCCCATAAACTCACGTGCGGTCATAAGCTTTCTGGGAACGAACTGGAAGAACGCCCAAACAAGCGCTGCAAAGGAGCCGATTACCAGAGCGGGGCCGGAGGAGCAATCGCCGAATGCTTCAGCAAGGGTCATGCCGCCGCCAAAGTATCCGCCGTTTTCCATCATGGCAAGAGCGGAAACAACGATAAGCACGATAACGGGCAGGATAAGATCCCAAACATTGCCCTTATCGGAGATCTTAGTGGTATCTTCGATGCTTACATCAACAGCGCCGAGGTCGCCCTTCTTTGCCTTTGCCTCTGCCTTGGCCATAGGACCAAAATCGAGGTTTGCAACAGCGAGAACGATAACCATGATGATGGAAAGCAGAGCGTAAAGGTTAAAGGGAACGGTGGCGATCATAGCCTGGATGCCGCTTTCGAAAAGATTGCTGTCCTCGGGCAGCGAGGAGATAACGGCTGCGCCCCAGCTGGAGATGGGGGCGATGATGCAGATGGGAGCTGCGGTAGCGTCAATGAGGTATGCAAGCTTTGCACGGGAGATGTTGAAGCGGTCGGTAACGGGCTTCATAACGGTGCCTACGGTAAGGCAGTTGCAGTAGTCATCGATGAAGATGAGAGCACCGAGAGCGCCGGTAGCAATCTGAGCAGAGCTCTTGGAGTTGAGCTTCTTATTCATCAGGCTGCCGTATGCACGGGAGCCGCCTGCCATGGTGATAAGAGTTACCAGTGCGCCAACCAGGCCAAGGAACAGAATGATGTTCAGGTCAAAGCGGCTTGCCATGAGATCAAAGGTGTTCTTAACGGTGTCAACGATGGGGTTGCCGCCAACAGCAACGGTGTAGATGAGGGTACCGGAAAGGATACCGATCATCAGCGAGGAGATAACCTCCTTGGTGATAAGAGCAAGTCCTATCGCGATGATAGGGGGCAGTATAGACAGCCAGCCTACGTATACGGATTCCATAAATTTTTCCTCTCTTCCTGAAAATTTGGAAATTAAAAAACGCGCTATACCCTTCGGTATGGCGCGCAAATGGGTCGTCCCCTTTTTTGCATTGATAGCGCTCCACACCTGTGACAGTCTGCGGCATATTATACCGCATCCCAGCCGGAGTTCTTCGGCAGAAAAACAACGACTTCGGCAGCATCCCCTTTCATCAGCCGCGGTCTGCCGACCTTTTGCCGCCGATTACTTTTGAACTGCTGCACCTCTACCAATATTAAGGGCTGTTAAGCCGTTTATTCTTTATATATATCACAGCCGTTACCCACTGTCAATCAAAACGCCCTATTTTTGGCGTTTTATACAGCTTTTTTACCCATTTATACAGCGATTGCGCCGTCATTTCGGGGCAGCTGTGACCTCAATCCTTAAATTTGAATAGAATAATAACAGATTTCTGTCATGGGGGGATTTTATGCAGACGCTGCCCTTTGAAAGCTTTTATCTTACCGCCATAACTCCGCAGGGTGTCGTTTCCCGCACAAAGGGACTGCTTTCGGAAAATCGATTTTCCAAGGTGATTTTGCTCAAAGGAGCGCCGCCCGAGGTAACAAGCGAATTTTTAAATTGCGCCGCCGAAGCAGCCGCCCAAAGGGGATTTGAGGTGAAAACCGCCCTTTCGGCGATAGATGACGGCTACATAGAGGCGGTTTTCTGGGGCGATACCGCCGTCGTAAACGGAAGCAGCCCCTTTAACATCGATCCGCCTTTTTTCGGCAGCAAGTTTAAGACGCTGTGGCTGGGGGATTTGGCGGATAGAGACAAATCAGCGCAAAACCAAGCTGAATTATTACAGTTTTTTCTCGAAAGTCAGCGTCAGTTTGAATCGGCACGAAAGCTGCTTTTTGCCGCCGACTGCCTTTTATCCGATAACCGCCGCACCGCTTTTGAGGCGGCAGACCAATGCAAAATAAAAATTGCAGCTGAAAAATCCGCCGCAAAAATGATAAGCGGCAAAGGGAAGGAACAGTTTTTTATCACCGCCGACAGGCTTGGCGGAAAGGGTATGGAGAACTCGCTTTTGGGCTATGAAGTTACCGCCTTTAAAGATAAATATGGCGGCTGTGCCGAGCTGTTTTTGTCGCTGATACATAAGGCGGCAAAACGCTGTGGATGCAGGTTTATTGCTGGATTTTCGCCGCTTTATCCCTATGCTTTTCCCGAGCTGCTTATCTTTCCCGACAGCAAAAAGGCGGTCGTTTATGCAGACGGCAGCTTTAAGCTTGATCGCAGCCCCGACCGCGTGATAACGGCACGGAGATTTACCGATAAAGGTCAGCTTACATCCCGAAAACGCCTGCTTGATGCCAACCGTAAGGCTGCCGAAAAGCTGCTTTCCCGCAGCGAAGAGCTTTTCTTGGGGGCGGCGGCGGCGCGAAATGAAATTTCGCGCGTTGCCGTCGGCGGCCAAGCCGCCGACGGACAGCTGCGGCAGCAGCTGTTCCGCCGCCTTTCCGACCTTTGCTTTTTTCATTCGGAGCGGCAAGATTAAAATCCCGCTTAAAAATCCTACGTTGCGCATATATTTATCGTAACAACGATAAACTGCGTGGAGATGATAGCTTGATAAAACTTAAACCTCTTGTGATAAGCATCGCCATTCCGCTTTTGGTGGGCGGGCTTTCCTCGCTGCTCACCCGAGGCGGATTTGCCGATTACTCCGCCGTGATCCAACCCGCCTTTGCACCGCCGCCATGGCTATTCCCCATCGTCTGGACGGTACTTTACATCCTGATGGGCATATCCTGCTATATGATCTATACCTCCCGCCATCCGCTGCGGAGCGATGCGCTGAAAATCTATACCGCTCAGCTGACTTTCAACTTTTTGTGGCCGCTGCTGTTTTTTCTTTTAAAAGGCTTTCTTTTGTCCTTTATCTGGCTGCTGCTTTTAGATATGCTTATCACTGCCATGATATTGGTGTTTTTCCGCATCAAGCCGCTGGCGGGACTTTTGCAGCTGCCCTATCTTACATGGTGTATCTTCGCCTCGGTTTTAAATTTCAGCGTCTGGCTTTTGAACAGGTAACAAAAAAGCTCCCCGCAAAACGGGGAGCTTTGATTCTGTTATCAGATGCCGGCGGAGTAGTTGGGAGCTTCCTTGGTGATATAGATATCGTGGGGATGGCTCTCCTTGAGGCCGGCGCCGGTGATGCGGACGAACTGGGCCTTCTTATGAAGGTCGTCGATGGTCTTGCAGCCGGTGTAACCCATACCGGAGCGCAGACCGCCGACCAGCTGGTAAACGGTGTCGGCAAGCGGTCCCTTGTAAGGAACGCGGCCTTCTACGCCTTCGGGAACCAGCTTGCTTGCGCCTTCCTGGAAGTAGCGGTCCTTGGAGCCCTTTTCCATAGCGGCAAGCGAGCCCATTCCACGGTAAACCTTGAAGTTTCTGCCTTGATAGATCTCGGTCTCACCGGGGGATTCGGCACAACCTGCGAGCAGGCTGCCCAGCATTACAGTGTTTGCGCCTGCGGCAAGAGCCTTTACGATATCGCCGGAGTACTTGATACCGCCGTCGGCGATGGTGGGGATGCCGCGCTTTGCAGCGGCAGCGCTTGCGTTGTAGATGGCGGAGATCTGAGGAACGCCGCAGCCTGCAACTACACGGGTGGTGCAGATGGAGCCGGGGCCGATGCCGATCTTTACGCAGTCAGCGCCTGCGTCGATAAGTGCGTTTGCACCCTCGGCGGTGGCGATGTTGCCTGCAACGATGGCGATATGGGGGAATGCGTCGCGAACCTTCTTGACGCACTCGATGATGTTCTTGCTGTGGCCGTGAGCGGAGTCGAGCACCAGAACGTCTGCCTGAGCGGCAACCAGAGCCTCGGCACGCTCAAGAACGTTTGCGGTAACACCGAGAGCAGCCGCGCAAAGCAGTCTGCCGCCGCTGTCACGTGCGGAATTGGGATAACGAACAGCCTTTTCGATATCCTTGATGGTGATAAGGCCCTTGAGCTTGTATTCATCATCAACGATGGGCAGCTTTTCGATCTTGTGCATGGACAAAATCTTTTCAGCTTCTTCAAGAGTGGTGCCGACGGGAGCGGTGACAAGGTTATCCTTGGTCATAACATCTCTGATCGGAACATTGTAATCGGAGAGGAAGCGGAGGTCACGGTTGGTGATGATGCCTACCAGCTTCATATTTTTATCGCAGATCGGAACGCCGGAAATTTTATATCTGCCCATCAGGCGGTCGGCGTCGGTAACGTAGTGATCGGGAGAAAGGTAGAAGGGGTTAACGATAACTCCGTTCTCGGAACGCTTTACCTTATCGACCTCACCGGCCTGCTCCTCAACGGTCATGTTCTTGTGGATAACACCGATGCCGCCCTCTCTTGCAATGGCGATAGCCATCTCGGCGGTGGTAACGGTATCCATAGCAGCGGTGATGATGGGGGTGTTGAGAACGATGTCTCTTGCGAGAGTAGTTCTGAGGTCTATCTCTCTCGGTACGATTTCGGAATATGCGGGGACAAGCAGTACGTCATCAAAGGTAAGTCCTTCGCTGGCGAACTTGAAACTGTATTCGCAGTTAAGCATAATTCTCTCCTTTCCGGCATTCATAACATTCTTTGACCAAATATATTTTTCCTATTTTAACACCCGTATTAAACAGTTTCAAGGGGTTTTAACGAAAAAGCTCCCTCGAAACAACGCTTATCGGAACAGCGGGCTTCGACGGTGAAAACGTTCTCGTTTTGTCCGCAGTCCAGCGTCAGTTCATCCCCAAGTCTTGCCTGAAGATGATATTTTATAAACAGCTCATCTATGCCGTTTGATGTCAATATCTCCTCGCCGAAGCAGTCGGTGATGACATCGGCATAGACGGTGTTATTCATATGCATGTTGCTGTCGAGATCGGTAAGTCTGACAGTCCTGCTCAATGTCTTGCCGCAATTTCCCTTTATCCTCAGCTTTCTCGGATCGGAGAAGGGAGTCCACTCGCCCTGCAGGCGGGGGAGGTCATAAGGAAAATCAGAAGCACGCAGCAGCTTGCCGCTGTTTATGTCGGTAAGCGCCCAATCGGCCTGGCATTCGACCAGCTTTTCTCCGCTTTCCGAGACTATCACCGTTTCTCTCGGCATGTGGGCGCCGCCGCCATCGAGCGGAGCGGTATAAAGCGTTATCTCTTCCTTGACCTTGGGACAGCGGAATATTTTAAGCGCCGTTCCCGCAACGACAAAGACAAAGCCTTCAGCCAGCAGGCGGTCGTGGGTAAGTCCGATGGTGTCGAGATGCTCGCCCGAAACCGCCTGGATATATTTGAGCAGCGAAGAGACCTTTGCTCTTCCAAAGGGGTCGCAGTTGTAGACCGGAACGGTAAGGCTGCGGCTGTATCTGTATCGGTTCAGCATCACTTGGTGATCTTGTCGGTACCCATCATAGCGCGAAGTGCCTCGGGGATGGTTACCGAGCCGTCGCCGTTCTGATAGTTTTCGAGGATGGCTGCAACGGTTCTGCCTACTGCAACGCCGGAGCCGTTGAGGGTGTGTACCAGCTGAGCCTTGGAGCCCTTGTCGCGCTTAAAGCGGCAGGCAAGGCGGCGTGCCTGGAAGTCCTCGAAGTTGGAGCAGGAGGAGATCTCTACATATCTGCCGTAGGAGGGCATCCAAACCTCGATATCGTAGGTCTTTGCGGAGGAGAAGCCGAGGTCGCCGGAGCAAAGGGTAACTACACGGTAGGGAAGTCCCAGACCCTGAAGCACCAGCTCTGCCTCGTGGGTAAGGCTTTCGAGCTCGTCATAGCTGGTCTCGGGATCAGCAAACTTAACCAGCTCTACCTTGTTGAACTGATGCTGACGGATAAGTCCACGGGTGTCGCGGCCGGCAGAGCCTGCCTCGGCACGGAAGCATGCGGAATATGCGCAGTATCTGATGGGCAGCTGAGCAGCGTCGAGTATCTCATCACGGTGCAGGTTGGTTACGGGAACCTCTGCGGTGGGGATGAGGAAGTACTCGGAATTTTCAAGCTTGAACATATCCTCGGCAAACTTGGGCAGCTGGCCGGTGCCGGTCATCGAAGCGCGGTTTGCCATAAAGGGAGGAAGAATTTCGGTATAGCCATTCTCGGTGTGGGTGTTGAGGAAGTAGTTGATGATGGAGCGCTCAAGTCTTGCGCCGAGTCCGCGGTAGAAGTGGAAGCGCTTGCCGGTTACCTTGCCTGCGCGCTCGGGATCAAGTATGCCAAGGTCAGCGCCGAGATCCCAGTGAGCCTTGGGCTCGAAGGGGAACTGCTTGGGCTCGCCCCAACGGCGAACTTCGATGTTCATGCTGTCATCGCTGCCAATGGGAACCGATGCGTGGGGGATGTTGGGGATGGAGAGGGCAAGATCACGCTGTCTGCCTTCCAGTTCGCCAAGCTTGACGTCCAGCTCGCCTACCTTAGCGGAGATCTCCTTCATCTTAGCCATTATCTCGGAAACGTCTCCGCCTGCCTTTTTGATGGCGGGGATCTGCTTGCTTGCCTGGTTCTGCTGAGCCTTCAGCTCATCAGCCTCAGAGGTGATGGCACGACGCTCGGCGTCGATGGACATTATCTCGTCAACAACTGCGTCGAGATCCTTGTTGCGGCTGCGGCAAGCGGCCTTTACTCTTTCGGGGTCCTGTCGGATAACTTTGATATCAAGCATTTTTCTTATCTCCTGTTCCGTCTTTTATTTTAATGTTGTTTATTCCTTATTTGTAAGCAGCTTGGCAAATTCGCGAAGCTCGTCGTCGGAGTAAAACTCCAGCACCAGCTCGCCTTTGCCGCTGCCCTTTGATACTACCTTAACGCGGCGGGAAAGCGTTTCTTTAAGCGCCAACTCCATCTCGCGGTAAAAACTGGGGGTAACTTTGGGCGGGGTCTTTTTCTGCTCCTCGGCCTTTGAAAGCTGTTTTACCAGCTGTTCGGTCTGGCGCACCGAAAGTCCCTGCGCCACCGCCTGCTTTGCGGCGGCGACCGCTGTCTTTTCATCCAGCGTTATCAGCGCTCTGGCGTGTCCCGATGAAAGGGCGCCGCTTTGCAGCAGCTCCTTTATGCCCTCGGGCAGTGACAGCAATCTAAGTGAATTGGCTATCGCCGAGCGTGATCGTCCGATGCGCTGTGCCACCCGCTCCTGCGTCATCGAGAAGTTGTCCATAAGATTTTTTATGGCGGCGGCTTCTTCGACGGGGTTTAAGTCGGCACGGACAAGGTTTTCGACCAGCGCGACTTCTCCTGCTTCTTCATCGGTCAGCTCACGTATGACTACCGGCAGCTCGGAAAGTCCGGCTATCCTTGCCGCTCTCCAACGGCGCTCGCCGGCGACTATCTGGTATCTTCCCGAGGGACGGGGACGAACCACCAGCGGCTGCAGCACGCCGTGCTCTTTGATAGATTCGGCAAGCACCGACAGCTCTTCGGGGTCAAAATCCCGTCTCGGCTGTCCGGGGTTGGGTTCTATCTCGGCAATCGAAAGGGTGGATACCGCCACATCGGCGGTGTCGTTATCGGCAAAGAGTGATTCAAGTCCCTTGCCGAGTCCGCGTTTCGGTTTCGCCATTTCATTTCACTTCCTTATAATATATAAGCTGTTTTTTCAGCGGTGATTTTTGATTATCTCCTGCGCAAGCTCAAGATAAGCGGTGCTTCCCTTAGAAGCTTTGTCATAATAGAGCACCGGCATACCGAAGCTGGGCGCTTCGGAAAGTCTTACGTTGCGGGGGATGACCGTTTTGCAGACCTTTTTGGGGAAGAATTTCTTTATCTCCTCGACGACCTGCAGGGTGAGATTCAAGCGGGCGTCATACATGGTGAGCAGCACGCCCTCGACGTCGATGCGGGGGTTATAAAGGCGCTTTACCTGTCTTACCGTTGCCATCAGCTGCGAAAGTCCCTCAAGGGCGTAAAACTCGCACTGTATCGGGATGAGGATGGTGTCGGCAGCCGCCAGCGCGTTTATGGTGATAAGTCCCAGCGAAGGGGGACAGTCGATGATGATAAAATCATAGCTTTCCTTTAAGGGAAGCAGCGCGTTGCGCAGTCGGTAGGAGCGCTCCGGCAGGTCGACCAGCTCTATCTCGGCGGCGGCAAGGTCGATTCCGGCGGGAAGGATATCCACCTTTTTAAAGGCGGTCATCTTTTTTACCTCCGAAGCCTTTGCCTGACCCACTATTATATGATAGACCGATTTTTCCAGCTCGCGCTTATTTATACCAAATCCGCTGGTAGAGTTGCCCTGAGGGTCGGTATCGACCAACAGAACACGCTTGCCCAGTGCACCCAGCGAAGCTGCCAGATTTACGGCGGTGGTGGTTTTTCCTACTCCGCCTTTTTGATTTGTTACCGCTATCGAGCAGCCCATGCTATTTCCTCCGTTGCTGTCAGTTTTGCAAACACTTTTCCATTGTAATTTAATATTATAACACAGTTATTTTGTCTTTGCCACAATAAAGCAGGCAAAATCAATCGAAATTAACGGCTATCTGCTTTTTCTTGACAGTGCCGCCGTATAGGGATTATCATTGAACTACAGTTACACATCGTTTTGCAGGAGGATATATTATGATACTTGCGATAAATATCGGAAACTCCAACATAATATTCGGACTTAACAACGGAGAAAAGTTTATCCTTTCCTCCCGCATAAAAACCGAGCCGCTGCGCACCGAAACGGAACACGCCGTGCTCCTTTCCAACATCATGCGCATCAACAAAATCGACCTCGGCGAGATAACCGGCGCCGTCATTTCGTCGGTCGTTCCGGGACTGACCAACGTGGTCAAAAAGGCCATCGGAATTTTAGGCGATATCCCGGTGACGGTGGTCGCCCCCGGCGTGAAAACAGGCCTTAACATCCGCATCGATGACCCCGCATCGCTTGCCGCCGACCTTTGCTGCACCGCTGTCGGCGCCATCTCCAAATATCCGCTGCCCGCAATTATTATCGACCTCGGCACCGCCACCAAGATAACGGTGGTAAACGAAAAGAGGGAATATATCGGCGGCTCCATCGCCCCCGGCGTTATGGTATCACTCGGCGCACTGGCAAATTCGGCGGCACCGCTGCCCGCCATCGACATCACCGGCGAGCTTAAGGTTATCGGCACCGAGACCACCCAGGCTATGCTTTCGGGCATACTGCTGGGCACCGCCTCGATGCTCGACGGCATGATAGGCCGCTTTGAAAAGGAGATAGGCAAGGTCAAAACGATAGTTGCCTGCGGCGGACTTGCCAAGACCATTGCCCCCTATTGCGAGCGTGACATCATCATCGACCGCGACCTGCTGCTGGACGGTCTGCTTGCCATCTATAAAAAGAATATGTAAAGATAAAAGCCCCGCTCAGGATGACGGATAATCGTAAAACGATCAATAAGCGCTTAGCAGCCACCCTCTCCGCCGCTCTAAGATCCGGCTACGCCGGCTGCGCAAAAGGCGGAGGGAGAGAATGAAACCGCCTAACCGCAGTGCTGTTCTCTGACAATGCGCTTTTCTCTCCCTCAGTCAGCTTCGCTGACAGCGCCCTCGTCAGAGAGAGCCTTCCGATGCTTGAGTTGCTCACCAAACCTCCCTCTCCTCCACGCTAAAAGCCGAGCTTAGTCCGGTTGTGCTCAAGATGCCTCCCTCTGACGAGGGAGGTGGATTTTGCGAAGCAAAAGACGGAGGGAGAGATAAAATCACTGTACCGAAAAGCCGTTCTGCACCACAACGCACTCTCACTCTCCCTCAGTCAGCTTCGCTGACAGCTCCCTCGTCA
>JAFQAX010000100.1 GCA_017399785.1 Oscillospiraceae bacterium
CTTCTACTCCGTATTCGCTCCCGATGACAACCAGTATGACCTCGACCATGAGCTGGTTTCTGTTGCAGTTAAGAGCATGCTCGTTTGCCTCGATTCCTTTACTGAGGATGAAGTTTACGCACTGACCAAGGCTCTCTACGAGAACCTCGACGACATCCGTGAGATCAACGCTAAGGCTAACTACCTCAGCCTTGAGTCCGCACTTGACGGTATCCCCACCAATCTGCATCCCGGTGCTATCAAGTACTACGAAGAGAACGGCATCACCGTTCCTGATTACCTCAAATAATTTGTCTCTGTTTAGAACAGACAGGACAGCTTCTGTCCTGTCTGTTCTCATAATTAAATCTCATAAGGAGATAAACATATGAATCTGTTTAAAAAGAAAGCACAGACTCCTCCCGAAGAGATAGATCTGTCTGCGATCGACCGAGAGTCAAAGTATAAAATATTCTCTCCTAAGGGCGAAAAGATTCTCACTGTTGTTCTTACTGTTTTTGCGCTGTTCCAGCTTTATGCTTCCATTTCCAACAAGGTTCCGCTGCAGATACTGCGTTATACCCACTTGGGATTTGCTATCTGTCTTGCCTTTTTGATCTATCCTGCGACAAAAAATGCCGACCGCAGAAAGCTTCCGTGGTATGATATTGCCTTATCGGCCACTTTTTTCTGCGTTGTTGCATATTTCATAATCAACTATAAGCCGCTGCAGTTCAGAGCAGGCGCTTACACCAAGCTTGACGTTATCATGGCAGGTCTTGGCGTTGCAATGGTTCTTCTGGCATGTCTGCGTGTAGTTGGCCCGCCTATCGTTATAATCGCATCCTGCTTCTTTGTTTACGGTTTGGTAGGCGCTTATCTTCCAAGCTTTTTGCACCACCGCGGCTTCTCGCTGCAGCGTGTAATCACCCACCTGTTCATCACCACCAACGGCATCATCGGCAACCCCTTGGGCGTTTGCTCTACCTTTATCTTCCTGTTCATCCTGTTTGGCGCCGTCCTTGAAAAGACCGGCATCGGTCAGTTCTTCATCGATCTCGCCAACTCGTTGGCAGGCTGGGCAGCAGGCGGTCCCGCAAAGGTAGCCGTTCTTTCTTCCGCACTTCAGGGAACCGTTTCCGGTTCTTCCGTTTCCAACACCGTTTCCACCGGCTCCTTCACCATTCCGCTGATGAAGTCGCTGGGCTACTCTCCCGAGTTTGCAGGCGCGGTTGAGGCCGCTGCATCTACCGGCGGTCAGATAATGCCTCCCGTTATGGGTTCTGCGGCATTCCTTATCTCCGAATCCTGTGATGTCCCCTACCGTGAGTTGATGCTCATCGCAGTAGTTCCTGCATCACTTTACTTTATCGGTATCTGGATCAGCGTTCATCTTGAAGCTAAGCGTCTTGGACTTAAGGGTACCCCCCGTGATCAGCTGCCCAAGCTTTGGCCATTGGTAAGCGCCAAGGGTCACCTTCTGCTTCCGCTGGTTGCCATCATCTATCTGATGCTGGCCGGTTACACTATCACCCGTGCAGCTCTCATCGGTTGCGTTGTATGTATCATTGCCCCTTATCTCAGAAAGGGTACCCACGTTCCTTTCGTTAAGATATTCAGCGCACTTCCTCAGGCTGGCAGAAGTGTTATCTCAGTTGCTACCGCATGTTCTACTGCAGGTATCATCATCGGCATGGTAACCCTTACCGGTCTTGGACAGCGTATCGGCGCAGGTATCTTTGATCTGGTAGGCAACAGCGTATTCCTCGCTCTTGTTTGTGCAATGTTTACCTCGCTTGTTCTGGGCATGGGCGTTTCCACCACCTCTAACTACCTGATCACCTCCACCATTGCAGCGCCCATCCTCATTAAGGCCGGCGTTCCGCTGTTGGCAGCTCACATGTTCTGCTTCTACTTCGGTATCGTTGCAGACATTACTCCTCCTGTAGCACTGGCTGCCTATGCAGGTTCTGCTATCGCAAAAGGCAACGCATTTAAAACCGGCGTTAACGCTACCAAGCTTGCAATTGCCGCTTTCCTTATCCCCTATATGTTCGCCCTTAACCCCAAGATGATCATGATCGGCGGCACATTTGTAGATGCGGCTCCCATGATCGTTACCGCAATTATCGGACTTGTTGGTATCGGCGCGGGCTTTATCGGCTATATGAATGGTCCGATTAATTCTATTTTCAGGATTGTTTCTCTTGCCGGCGGTCTTTGCCTTGTAATCCCCGGAACGATGACCGATATCATCGGTATCGCACTTATCGCACTTGTATTTGTAGTAACCAAGATAACCAATAAGAATAAGGTTTCCGCATAATACTATTTAAAAGAGCTCTACTGTTTTATAGCAGAGCTCTTTTTTGTTTTTAAATCACTGGTATGTTTATGGTACTCAACATCATGTATTATAAATATATAGTTTTTCAAAAGTTAGTTATTTATAAATAATAACATTTTACATTGTTATCCTTTTCAAATATTTTACACAACAAGCATTATTATGGTATAATATGCAAAACAACCTAACGAAAGAGGTGTTGTCTGTGCCGAAATCTCCTAATCAAAAGCTGAAGCTTCTTTACCTAATGAGGATCCTGCTCCAGAGAACTGATGAGGCTCATCCCATGACGGTTGCGGAAATGATCTCGGCATTGGATGCATACGGCATTTCCGCTGAACGAAAAAGCATATATGCCGATTTAGAAGCGCTTCGTCTTTTTGGAGTTGATATTGTCCAGACCAAGTCTAAAACCACCGGTTATTATGTTTGCTCGCGGGATTTTGAGCTTCCTGAGTTAAAGCTGCTGGTTGACAGCGTGCAGTCATCCAAATTCATCACAGAAAAGAAAACCTTCTCTCTGATAAAAAAAATCGAAAATCTTGCAAGCGTTTATGATGCTCAGCTGCTTCAGCGTCAGGTATATGTTCGCGGCAGGGTAAAAAGCATGAATGAAAGCGTTTATTATAATGTTGACGAAATCTCCGCAGCCATAAATGCTGACCGTGCCATTCAATTTAAATATTTTGAGTATACCGTCAACAAACAGCATCGTTTCCGTAAAAACGGCGCAATATATCAGGTAAGTCCGTTCGCACTGATTTGGGATGACGAAAACTATTACATGTTAGGTTGGGATGCCGCTGCTGAAATGTTCAAACATTACCGAGTGGATAAAATGAGCAACATAGAGAATACTAAGTCCGCCCGCCTCGGAAAAGATGCTTTTGACAAGCTCAATATGTCATCTTATTCCGACCATGTATTCGGCATGTTTACCGGAGATGAGCAAGTAGTAAAGCTTCGTTTTGCAGCTCATCTGGTCGGCGCAGTAATAGACCGCTTTGGCAAAGATATAATGATAATCCCGCAGGGCGAAGAACACTTTACAGTAAGCCTTAAGCTTGCGGTAAGTCCGCAGTTTTACGGATGGGTATTTGGATTCGGAAATGAAGTTGAGATACTCTCCCCTGCCTCGGTGCGGGCTGAGATGCAACAGCGTCTTTTGCAGGTTGCCGGAAAGTATCAAAAACAAACAGATGAGAAGGAGAAGCAATGCCCCTTAGGATAATTCAAAGCGACATAACCAAAATGAAAGTAGATGCTATTGCAAATGCAGCCAAAGAGTCACTGCTTGGCGGAGGCGGAGTTGACGGATGCATCCATCGCGCCGCAGATCCAGGACTTTTGGCGGAATGCAGAATGCTTGGCGGATGCAAAACCGGAGAAGCCAAAATAACGGGCGCGCATGATCTCCCCTGCCGATATGTCATCCACACTGTTGGACCGGTTTGGCGCGGCGGCGAATACGGCGAACGGGTAAAGCTTATCTCCTGCTATAAAAACAGCCTTGCGCTGGCGGAAAAATACGGTTGTGAAACGGTCGCTTTTCCGCTTATTTCCTCGGGAATTTTTGGCTATCCAAAAGATCAGGCGCTGAGAATTGCGGTGGACACCATCAGCGAGTTTCTGGAAAATAATGAGATGACGGTATATATTGCAGCTTTCGACAGTGACATTTATGAGCTGGGAAAGCTGCTTTATAAAAATTTCATAGAATAAGCAAAAGCTTCATTTCGCCCCTTTCGGGACGAAATGAAGCTTTTTTAATGTCAGAGATCAAAGGACACAAAAATCTCTGTTTAAAAGGAGTATGATGAAATTGAATCAATCTTCTTCGCCGGCAACCTGAATGGTGGGAAGATCCTCTCCGACCTTCTTGAGCTTTTTCTTTTCATCAAGATGGTTGCGGATAAAGGGCCAGAACAAGCTGCCCAATGCAATTACAAGCAGCAAGCCGGAAACAGGTCTGGTGAAGAACATCTGCCAGCCGTCTGCGGCATAGCTTAAACCGCGGCGCAAATACTTTTCAAGCATCGGGCCAAGGATGAAGCCGAGCAGCATGGGCGAGAAATGATACTTTGCAAAGCGAAGCAGGAATCCAATTGCCGACATAGCAACCATTACCCACAAAACCGCGATAGAGCGGTTGGAGCTGTAAGTACCGATGAAGCAAAGCATTGCGATGGTAGAGAACAGATACTTAAAGGGCAGGCGCAGAATGAACGGGAAGGAACGCATTCCGAAGAACTGCAGGCACAATACAATAATTGCTGCGCAAATACAGCCGAAGAACATTGCGTTTACATAGCCCGCACTGTTGGTCATAAGCAGCGGACCGGCCTCGATACCGTGTATCAGCAGACCGCCGAGCAGCAGGCTGGTAACGGTATCGCCGGGGATACCGAGCGTTATCATGGGGATCAGCGCGCCGCCGACAGATGCGTTATTTGCAACCTCCGGCGCCATGATGCCTTCGATACAGCCGGTACCGAATTTTTCGGGATTCTTGGAGGAAGCCTTGGCCTGAGCGTAAGCTACCATGTTGGAAAGTCCCGCACCCATGCCGGGCAAGAATCCGATCCAAAGGCCGATTCCAAAAGACTTTATGATAAGTCCGAGATTGTCTTTAAGTTCCTTAAGGGTTATTCCGAAGCCCTTGATACCATCAAGCGATACGTCGGGGCTCTTGGTGTCGCCCTTTGCAAAGTTAGCCATAATGCTGGACATTGCAAGAACGCCGATACAGAACGCGGTAAGATTTATGCCACCCTTAAGCGCTCTGATGCCAAAATTAAAGCGGGAGGTACCGGTGAGCGGATCAAATCCGAAAGAAGCAAGCAGCATACCGAGGAATGCCGACATAAGACCTGTCCACATATCACCGGTGGAGATGGTTACTACCAGAATGATGGCGCAGAAGCAAAGCGAGAACAGCTCCCACGGACCGAGCATTACTGCAAATTTAGCGATAAAGGGGCAAAGGATAGCCGCAACAATAAGGCTTCCTAAAGTTCCGATAAAGGAGCTTACGATACCTGCGCCGAGTGCTTTTACCGACTC
>JAFQAX010000101.1 GCA_017399785.1 Oscillospiraceae bacterium
ATACCATTACATCAGACTGTACAAAGCCGAGCTGTGCGTCGCCATCTTCCAGAGCCTGGATGTTGGCAGCAGAACCGCCGGAAGTGATAGCCTTAACAGAGGTGCTGGTCATGTCGCCTACCTTGTTGGCAAGTACGTTGCCGAAGCCGTAGTAGGTGCCGGTCTCGCCGCCGGTGGTGAAGGTCAGGTTGGTGCCGCCGTCCTTAGCGCCGCCTTCAGCGGGAGCTGCGGGAGCTGCAGGAGCTGCAGGAGCTGCGGGTGCTGCGGGAGCTGCGGGCTTGGAACCGCCGCAAGCTGCAAGAGCAAGAACCATTACGAGAGACAGTACGATTGCTATTGTCTTTTTCATTTCATGTTCCTCCAATGTATTTGGGTTTCGGGATGTAGTGGAGTTTACTCCTCCACATCTTGGATACCATTTTAATACATTTGTCTATAAAAATCAATATTTTTTTATATTCATTATTGGTTAATTTTTATTAAAGCTTTGCACATTATGAATCAAATTTGAGCAAAGCGTCATTCAAATGCAGGAAACGCTTCACCGTGGTAGCACTGCAAATCGATGCTAAATCCTCCGTTTTATGCGTTCCAATGCGCTTTTTTCGAGTCTTGACACCTGTGCCTGACTTATTCCTATTTCCCTTGAAACCTCCATCTGTGTCTTTCCCGACATAAAACGAAGTGACAAAATTTTCTTCTCTCTTTCGCTTAAATCCTCCACCGCTTCTTTGAATATTATTTCATCTATCCAATCCTGCTCGCCGTTTGGGTCTCCAACCTGATCCATAACATAAAGTGTATCTCCACTGTCGGAGTATATCGGCTCATAAAGAGAGAGCGGCTCGACTATAGCTTCAAGTGCCGTTACAACCTCTTGTCTTGGCACTCCCATCTCCTCCGCTATCTCGTTTACCGTCGGCTCTATAAGCTGCTCTCCCAGCAGCTTTTCGCGTATCTGGAGCGCCTTATAGGCTGTGTCACGCATCGAGCGGCTTACCCTTATTGAATTGTTATCCCGCAGATACCGCCTTATCTCTCCGATTATCATCGGAACACCGTAGGTTGAAAATTTCACCATAAGATTTTCGTTAAAATTGTCTATTGCCTTTACCAGTCCTATACATCCGACCTGAAAAAGATCGTCGGGATTCTCTCCCCTGTTTGAAAATTTCTGCACCACCGAAAGGACCAGACGCAGGTTGCAGGTTATCATTTTGTCCCGTGCCGCTTTATCCCCCTGCCTTGCCTTTTTGATAAGCTCCAGCTTTTCTTTTTCGGATATTACCGGAAGCTTTGCTGTGTCTATGCCGCATATCTCAACCTTGCTGTAATTTACAGCCATTTTAACCACCCCGCTTTTATTGACAAGCTAAGTATTGTCATCGGCTGCAAATCAAAATCAGGTGGTAATTTTTTCAGTAATATAACAGTAATATAAAAAGCACCCTTTCGGGTGCCTTTCAGTATTTTATTCCAAGTTTGTCCGCCGCTGCTGCCATATCAGCCGGCAGCGGTGCGCAAAAATTCATCTTTTGTTCGATTATGGGATGGATAAATTCAAGCTTCCAGCAATGCAGAGCTTGGCGATTTATCAAATCGGTGCTGCCGCCGTAAAAATCATCACCCAAAAGCGGATGACCTATCGCTGCAAAATGTACTCTGACCTGATGAGTCCTGCCTGTGCGAAGGATACATTCCACCAACGCGCCGCCGTTATTTTGATCAAGCACACGGTATTCGGTAAGCGCAGGATCTCCGCATTCATCCACGATACGTCGCATATCGTAGGGGCGGAAGCGCATTATCGGAAGTTCTATTCTTCCGGTTATGCGCTCAAAATGCCCTTCGACAAGTGCGACGTAGCGCTTTGAGGTCTTTTGCCAAAGCTTTGCCGCCGCCAACTGGTGGCGAGCCACCAACAGCAATCCGCTGGTATCGCGGTCAAGGCGGGTGACCGCCCTGAAGACGCCCTCAAAGGTATTTTCGATGGTATCGGATATATGGCTGCCCGATCGGTGGCAGGCAATGCCGTAGGGCTTATCGTAAACGATGATGTCCTCATCCTGATAGATTATCGGTATCGAAATATCGCTTTTTGCGCGCTTTACGTCATCGTAAGGAAGGGTGACTTCCAATACCTGTCCCGCCTGCAGCAGCGTAGTGGAGCGGATGCGTTTTCCCTCCAGCATCATGCCGTCCTCCGGCTTTTTAAGCTCGGTGACAAGCGCCTTTGAATATCCGTTTTGTTTTAAAAGCTGCTCCGCCGTCATGGCGGTTGGGGCGGTGTAAAACAGCTTTCTCCCCTTTACCCCGCCGCTCATCTTTTGTGCTCCGCAAAAATTTCTCTCAGCGATTCACATATCTCATGAGGCAGCATTCCCCGCTCAGAATACTTTTGGGCGCAGCGCTTTGCCGCCAGGCTGTGCAGCGTTACCGCAGCCATAGCGCATTCAAACGGCTTCATTCCCTGCGCAAGCAGCGATGCAGTGATTCCTGCAAGCACGTCTCCGCTGCCGCCCTTTGCAAGTCCCGAATTTCTGCCTGTATTTAAAAACAGCTTTCCGTCGGGAGAGGCAATGATGGTATCGGCATCCTTTAAAACAACGACACAGCTGTATTTTTGTGCAAAATCCAACGCTGTTTTGGCGGGATCAGCTTTTATGTCGGCAATATCACATCCGCAAAGCCTTGCCATCTCACCCGCATGAGGAGTGATGATGCTGTTTTTAAGCAGCTGCGGCCGGGTGCAGATGCAATTTAATCCGTCGGCATCGACAACGCAGGGGATATCGGTTTCGGAAAGCAGGCGGCTGACCAAATTTGTGCTGTTTTCGGTGTTTCCCAAACCGCAT
>JAFQAX010000008.1 GCA_017399785.1 Oscillospiraceae bacterium
CATAGGAAGAAAGCTGATTTGCGGTTTGAGAATCCTTTCTCCAACCCTTATCGCTTATACCTTTGATTTTAAGATTTACATTGTCGGCGGTGATGTCATCGGATATGGTGATTTTGACATTTGTACCGATGTTCAATCCAATATCATCATAAAAGCTGTGATCTTTGCCATCGGTCAAATTTGCGTCAGGAGAATACTTGATTTCCATTTCACCGTTAAGCACTATAGGACCTTCTGCAACATCATTTGCAGTAAGCTTCCTAAGCTTTATTTTGAGATACCAACGGGGATTCTTTCCTATGCCCTCTCCACTGCCTGCAGCAGAGTTTAAGAACGCAAAGCTTACCTCTTCGATATAATCATCAAGATTTTCTTTTTCATCCCACTCGAGATAATCTGTTCCAATAAGATTTCCTTCAGGTGCGTAAGTCCGTACATCCTGCAAAGTCTTGTCATTGTATACAGAGTTGTTGGCCTTACTTTCACTGTTTCTTGCACACGCTCCCATAAGCAGGTAATACTCTGCTCCGGAATCATAGGCAGCTACCTTAGCCGTTTCTTTATTTTTTGTATAACCTGCAGCGGCATCATATTCACGTAATGTGGGAGTGGCATCGCCATCATAAAAGCCATGAATTCTCAATGGATCCACAGGAGAATTCACCTTGAGTTTTGAGCTGTTTCCAGAGAAATTAACTTCAATTTTTTCGTTGACAAATCCAGTAACGCCACCATAGGTGACAGTCATCTTACCAGTAAGAGGTAGTCCACCTAAACCAAGAGCTTCCATGGCTTTATCGGAAATTTCTTCAGCACTTTTAAGAGTATAATGCAGCCAGTATCTTGCCTTTCCGGGATCATTTGCATCCTTTCGGAACTCTATATCAACGCTCTTAATATAATCGCCCGCGTTTCCATCCGTAAATACAGCCTGATTGCTATCTACAAGATCACCTGCAGGAACATATCCAGCAAGCTCTTCAGGGATAGCGCCGTTATCTGCTACGGTAAGTGCCTCGAGATCAGAGTTCTTACTGGTGAAAACAAGCTGATAGAACTCGCCGCCAAGATCAGAAGCAGTTATCTTGCCGTTTACCTTTCCAGGGGTCTTGCTTACACTACGGAATTCATAAGCTCCAGCTTTGTCAGTATAGACATCTTTAATTCTGTAGTTTTCAACTACGGGGATATCAAGCTTTTTAATGGTGAGAGTATCGCCTTCGGTAAAGGGAACGGTAAAGCCGCCGTCTTTAAAACCAACGTCAAGACCACTTACTGCAGAAGTTGCAGAATAATTGAAAGTAACGGTTCCCTTAAGAGCTACATCTCCACTCTCAAGAGCAGACTTTGCTTCAGTGGAAAGCTCTCCCTCGCTATAAAATGTGTATTCAAGCCAGTATCTGGGATTAACACCTTTAGAAGCGATCTTATAGTACTTGATTTTTATTTCCTTGATGTAATCAGCAAGGTTATCATCTTTTTCAGTAGAGAAGGTTGCAACTCCGGAAGAAATAAGGTCACCGCTGGGAACGTACTCCTTAAGCTGAGCAGGTGCAGAGCCGTCGGCTACAGGAACACCATACGCATTGTTATCAAAGTATTTGCTGTGGTTGTAAGTATTCAACTGCTGATAAGCCTTGCTGCCGAGTTCTACAGGAGCATTAATGATACCAGAATCGTCATAAACAGCACCGGCACCGCCTTTAATGCGGAAATGGTTAGTCCCTGCAGGAGTCTTTCCGTATATTCTCAGACCATTTACCTTTGCGGTAGAGTAATATACATAAGCAGTTGGATCAACGGTAAGTTCCGGCAATGTAAAGCTGAAGGTATTGTTGGTTGCGGAAAAGGAATAACCGGTTCCATTTTCTCCTCCGTCATAAGTAACAGAGAATTTTCCTCCTATAACAGCCGTACCGTTTTCTACTGCTGTTTTCTGGGTGTCAGTCAAAGAACTGTAGTCTTTTGCTTGAAAAACAAGAAACCACCTGGTTGATTCCTCACTGCTACTGGAGTTTGAAATATATTCCCAATGTATGCTTTCTATATAGTCCCAGCCTTTAAACCCGTCACCGGCTTTTGCCGCTGTATCTTTAAGATTACCAGCGGGAACATACTTGCTCACTTCTGCCGTAGGTGCAAACGGGATTCCATTATAGATACTTCCGCTTTTACCAACAATAGCACTATGAATATATATTTTCTCTCCCAATGGTATGGTACTATTGACGCCACCGCTTAAACCATCCCATCCTATATTTGTGATTGCTGCGTTGGGAGCTTCAGGGTTTTTGGCATTGCGAACAGACCCGGTAAGCCCTTTTATTCGCATATTGTTGTCCGCACCCGCCGCGAACGCAGTGGGTGCCATGGCTGCTATCATTGCTATTGCGAGGATAAGCGATAGTAACCGTTTCATAAGTGTAACATCCTCCTCAGTAAAAATTGTGTCTCTTTTCCTATATATAAAGCGTGCTTTCGCCCGCGTTGTTCAGGGAATTTGACAAAATCGCCTTTTAGATTTTTTGTATCGTCACAAAATCTAATTTCAGGCGACTTTTGCCACGCTTTTTTCAAAGCACAGCATAAAAAATCTCTTTAATATCCATTTTTCTCTGTATTTACAGAGAAAAACAAAGGGTACCCTTTGTAAATTTTGGTAAAAAAGAGTTTTTCTCTTTTTTACCTTTCAAGTTTACATCTAAATTCCATTAAAATCAAGCATACTACAGCTGTTTCCCATATTTTTATCATAATTTTTTACCAATTATTATATTTTTCTCTCTTTTTTATTACAAACACAAATAAGCCCCGGCAAAATACAAATCCTGATCGATCTGCATTTTGCCGGGGCTTATTATAAAAGTTATTTTTTATTCGTAATCGTAGAAACCGTGCTTGGTCTTTTTGCCGTATTTACCTTCGAGATAAAGCTTCTCGATCATGTCATATCCATAGGACTTAACACCGGTTTCTTCATATCTGCGCTTGAGAACGTTGTAGCGGAGGTCGAGACCATTCATGTCGTCGATCTTGTACGGTCCCATGGGATGTCCAAGTCCGAGTTCTACTGCGGTGTCGAGGTCCTCTACAGTGCAGATGCCCTCGCCAACCAGACGGTAAGCTTCTTCCTTGATAGCCTTGAGGACGTTGTTAACGATAAAGCCGTCGCACTCTTTCTGAACGAGAACGGGGGTCTTGCCAACGCTGCGTCCAAATGCCATCAGCTTCTCGATGGTCTCATCGGAGGTGTGGTCACCCTTTACAACCTCTACAAGCTTCATAACCAGTGCGGGCATGAAGTAATGCAGGTTTGCAAGGCGCTCGGGATGGTCAACGACATCCTTGAAGGTGGAGGAAACCATAAAGCTGGAGTTGGTTGCGATAACGGTATCGGGGCGAACTATCTTGCTTACCTTGCCGAGAAGATCGGTCTTGGCTTCCTTGTTCTCGATGATAGCTTCGATAACGATATCGGCATCCTTGCAGGCCTCTTCGAGGTCAGCGGTGATTGCAAAACGTGCCTTGATGTCGGCAACCTGCTCTTCGGTCATCTTGCCCTTGGCAATACGTCCTGCGAGGTACTCTTCCTTCCATGCTGCAAGGCTCTCTCTTGCTGCGTCAAAGGATTCGCAAACGGTAACGTCATAGTTGTTGATAGCTGCGTTGAGGGCGATCTGTCTGCCCATTGCTCCGCCGCCGATTACGGCGCAGCGTCCCTTAAGTTCTGCCATTTTTATTATCCTTTCTGAAGCCGGTGGTGAGAAACGACTCTCTTTTTCTCGATTTTATAATATTACCGGCAATTTAAAATATCAGCATAATATATGTATGAAACCCGGTATCTTAAAATAAGCCCAAAACCAAAGACCCAATAAATTTAGTTTTACGGGCCTTTGGTCATTATGTTTAAATTACTTATTTACTTATTCGCCGTCGTACATCCAGAGACCGAGGGCGGCATTTCTTACGAAATAAACTTCCTCGCCGTTCTCAAGGGTGTGCCAGCCGATATCCCAATCCTCACAGGGATAGAGGGCAAGCGCTTCTTCAACGGTCATGTAGCAGAAGTTTGCGTGCTCGATCTCTTCCTTGGTGAGTTTGTTGGTGCAATAGGTGATCTTGGTGTTGGGGCTGGGTACGCTGCGGATAAGATGTCCTGCCAGCGACAGGTTCTCCTGAAGGAAGGGATCCTGCTTTCTGATCTCCAGCATCTCTGCACGGGGGCGGTAGCCGTATTTACGGATAGCCTTATCAGCCAGATCGTTCTCACCGAACATGCACATACCGGGAGCGATAACGATTATCTCGCCGTCCTCGGCAACTGCCTTCTGGGTGCGGTAGATAGCCTTATTGGTGACCCAGGTGCTGTGATAGCTTGCGGGATCCATCCATACAACGCACTTCTTGATAGGCTTTTCAACGTGGGTGATGTTTACCTTGTGGCTGAGCGCTACGCCCATCTCAAAGGGCTTGCGGTCGGTGCCGATAAAGAAGCCCTTATAAGCATCCTTGCCGTCGACCTGAGCCATAACGGTCTGGATAAAAGTGAGCGGAATCTTGCCGTCAAGCATGTTTTCCTGAATGTAGTCGAACAGCTTTCTAACGGGGTTATCTGCAACACCGAGAATGTTCTCACGTCCGGTAAATACGCCGAGGAAGTGGCTGACGTTGATCATCTCGCCGCCGCCGCAGCCAACAACGATGTTCTTGGTGTAGCTTGCCATGCCTGCCAGCTCATGGGGGATGACCTGTCCAACCGAGAGGATAGCGTCATATTCCGGCTTGAGCAGCTCGGCGTTGATGGATACCTTTACGTCATCCGAGAAAAGTCCGTTGGAGATCCTGTCAACGTAGTCGCCGGGAACGGTGCCGATCTCAACTACCGACTTTCTGAAGTCGTGCACGATGTAAGCTTCATCGGGGATGCCGGTGCCGAACATTCTGTGCAGCTCTTCCTTTGTCATGGCGATGTGGGTGCCGAGTGCGGGCATTACCTTTACGCTGCAGCCGCGGGCGGTAAGCTCATCGTAATACAGCGCGGTGATGGGGCCGGCTCCCGAATGGAAACGGGAGATATCGGGCGGAAGGATAAGAACATTCTTCCAGTTGTTTTCGGTGATGTGCTGCTTTATCAAAGCGGAAACTTCTTCAAAAGTTACAACGCCGGTTTCGTTCTGCTTATACAGCATATGTAAAAGCCCCTTTCAGTCTTAAAAGGTTATCAGTGCATACCGCCGTCTACGATGAGGCAGGTTGCGTTGATGAAGGAAGCCTCGTCGGAAGAAAGGAAGGTGTATGCGGCAGCGATATCCTCAACTTCGCCGGTGCGACGCAGAGGAATGCTGTCGATCTTCTGCTTCATGATATCGGGGGGGATAGCGTCGGTCATAGCGGTGCGGATAAATCCGGGTGCTACTGCGTTAACGTTGATGCCGTACTTGCCAAGCTCACGGCCGAGGGAACGGGTGAAGCTGATGATAGCGGACTTGGAAGCAGCGTAGTTGCTCTGACCAAAGTTGCCCTTGATGCAGGCGATAGAGGAAGCGCTTACGATCTTGCCGTATCTCTGCTCCATCATGTAGGGAACTACTGCCTTGCTCATGTTGTAGGTGCCGAAGAGGTTAACTTCGATAACCTTGTAGAAATCCTCGTCCTTCATCTTGTAGAACTGAGCATCGCGGGTGATGCCTGCGTTATTGATGAGGATGTCGATCTTGCCGTACTGCTCAACTACCTTCTTAGCAAACTCGTCGCAGTCAGCGCGGTCAGCTACGTTTGCGGTAAAGCCGCAGATGGGGCCGAACTCGGAAAGCTCTGCAACAGCCTTGTCGATAGCTTCCTGTCTTACGTCACAGATGGCAACCTTTGCGCCTTCCTTGAGAAAACGCTTTGCGGTGCCGTAACCGATTCCACTTGCTGCGCCGGTGATAATTGCTACTTTTCCTTCGAGAAGCATGTTAATTTCCTCCTTAATATGTACAACTGTTGTTAATATTATTTCTTAATTAAAACGGCCATGCCCTGTCCGCCTGCGGTATAGGTGCATGCTACGCCGTACTGTCCTTCTTCAAGCGATGCTGCAAGACGCATCAGCATAAAGATGCCTTCTGCGCCGTCACACTTGCCGTATGCAAGAGCGCCGCCGAGGGGGTTGACCTTACCCTTGAAGCCGAGAGCTTCAACGGTCTCGAGAACGTCAGCCGCACTGTTTTCGATGATCTCCATGCAGGCGATATCTTCAACGGTAAGGCCCTTATTCTTGAGCAGCTTTGCTGCCGCTGCCGCGCCTGCGGTCTGCTGAGCAACGGGGCTGCAGCCTGCAACTGCAAATCCGAGAACCTCTGCCTTTGCGGTGAGTCCAAGCTCTGCAGCCTTCTCTTCGCTTGCAAGCAGTGCTACTGCTGCGCCGTCGGCGTAAGGAGCAAGCGCGCCCTCTGCTTCGGTGCCGATCCACTCGTCCTTGGAGATAACGATCTCGCCCTTCTTGCGGTCGGTATAGGAGAGAGATACAACGTCATCGCCGCAAACTTCGGCAAACTTTTCAGCCTTTGCACGGCTTTCAGCCGCAAATGCCTTCTGTGCATCGGTCAGCTCTTCGCCGTGAGCATTCTTGTACTGTTCCATTCTGGTCATCGGCTCGGGCTGGGTGCAGCACTCTGCCTCGTCGAGGGTATCGATAACGCCGCGATGCTCGGGGTAGAAATGGTTTCTTACGTCGCGCATTACAAAGGGAGCTGCCGAATAGCTGTCGGCGCCGCCTGCTACGCAAACGCCCTCGTTTCCGGTGGCGATGAGGTAGTAGCAGTTTCTAAGTGCCTGCAGTGCGGAGCCTGCAACGCTCTGAACGGTATAGCCGGGAACGTCGACGGGAAGCTCTGCCTTGAGCCATGCGTAATGTCCGATGTTGTTGGGCATGGTGGTAGGCATAGACTGTCCGAATACTACCTGATCAACAGCAAGGGGATCAACGCCGTTGCGCTCAAGCATTTTCTTAAGGATGGGAGCGGAGATGTCGGAAGAAATGAACTTTTCCATACTTCCGCAGGGCTTGCCCCAAGGGGTACGTACAATATCAGCAATTACAACTTTCATCTTGCTCACCTCCTGCACTGTTCAAAGATGGATGCGAAGCCCATGCCGCCGCCGATGCACATGGTTACCATTGCATAGCGAACGTCGGGACGGTTCTTAAGCTCATAGAAAAGCTTGGTGGTAAGGATGCCGCCGGTTGCAGCAAGGGGATGTCCGAGCGAAATGCCGCTGCCATTTACGTTGGTGCGCTCCCAGATGGTGTCAAAGGTCTCCTTGTCGGACCACTTGACCCACTCGCGCATAACGGCTACCGACTGGGAAGCGAATGCTTCGTTGAGCTCGATAAGACCTACGTCGCTGATGGAAAGGCCGGCCTTTGCGAGAGCCTCACGGGAAGCCTCGATGGGGCCAACGCCCATGATGCTGGGCTCGAGACCTACAACGGCGGAGGAAACATGGCGCAGATAGTAATCGTAGCCAAGCTCGTCAGCCTTCTCACGGCTCATAACGATAACAGCCGAAGCGCCGTCGTTTCTGCCGGAGGAGTTGCCTGCGGTTACGCAGCCGCCCTTCTTGAATACCGACTTGAGGGTGCCAAGCTTCTCAAGGGGAGTAAGGCGGGGGAATTCGTCGGTATCAAATCCGTCTACCGGAACGATCTGCTCTTTGAATTTGCCCTCTTCGATAGCCTTCTTGGCACGAAGCTGGCTGTTATATGCAAAGAGATCCTGGATCTCACGCTCGATGCCGTACTGCTCGGCAACGTTTTCAGCGGTAAGACCCATGGGCAGTGCGCCGAACAGCTCCTCGGGGGAGTTGCCTGCGGTGCCCTCGCTGATGTTATCCTTGAAAACGATATCCTTGGTGCCTACGCCGTGGCGTGCATTGCGCAGGTAATAGCAGGACTTGGTCATATTCTCTGCACCGCCGGCGAGGATTACATCCGCGTCGCCGCAGGCGATTATCTGGCTTGCATCAAAAATAGACTGAGAACCGGAGGAGCAGGCGCGCTGGATGGTGTATCCGGGCACATCATCCGGCAAGCCGGCCTCAAGCCAGCCGTAACGAGCCAGATTCATCGGATATGTATTCATCTTTACATGTCCGAAAATGACCTCATCAACATCCTCGGCCGTGATCTTGGAACGGTTGAGGACTTCTTTCATGACGATGGCTGCCAGTTCCTGCTCATCATATTCGCTGAGCGAACCGTTCATTTTTGCTATTGCGGTTCTGACGCAATCGGTAATTACAGCATCTCTCATGTTTTCTCACTTCCTTATATTTATTGTTATGTGCCAATGTCTCGGTCACAACTATTCAAGAATAGTATAACATTGACAAAACAAAAAAAATAATTCATAATTAGTTTGTAATTCAGAAGTTAAAACTAATGGAACGGAGGGATATAGGCATGATCACCCTGTTACAGCTTGATTATTTCAGAAAACTTGCCGCCACAGAGCACATTACCAAGACGGCAAAGGAGCTTTACATTTCACAGACTGCACTGAGCAGTATGATAATCGGACTTGAAAAGGAACTCGGTACTCCGCTTTTTGACCGTTCCAACCGCGCCATTCATCTGAATGAAGCGGGAAAAACATATCTTAAATATGTAAACGAGGTTTTCCGCTCGCTGGAAAACGGAAAATCGGCGCTTGCCGACCTTGAAGATGCTCATGAAAAGGACATTTGCCTTGCGATGGGAACCTCTCAGGTGTGGGTGCCTATGCTGCGCAGCTTCCACAGCGCTTTTCCGCAATACCGCATAAAGCAGTCGGGAATGTCCCGTACCGGACTTTACAATTCGCTGCGTGATCTTCAGGTGGATTTTGTGCTTGCCGGAATGGACGACATTTCGCTGGACGGATTCGCTTATGAGGAGATAAAATCCGACAGCATCTATCTCTGCGTTTCGGAAAATCACCGCTTCGCCAACCGAGATTCGGTTTATCTCGAGGAAATACACGACGAAAAGTTTATCAACCTTTCGGATGAATCGCCCTGGGGCGAATATTGCAACCGCCTTTTTGAGCAGGCGGGATACAAGATAAATCCCAGCATCATCTGCGATTACACGCTGCGCTCGGCGCTTATCGAAACCGGTATGGGCGTTGCCCTTACCACCGGTCTGGCGCGCGATATCGACCTTTTAAAGCCCAACAAATATATCCGCGTTGCCGACCAAAACGCTACCCGAAAGATGGCTATAATCTGGAATCCGCAAAAATATATGTCTAAGGCCTCTGAATGCTTTAAGGATTTCTGCATCACATATATCAAGGAAAACCAAAAGCCTGCATAAAGTTAAAGCCGACCGTTTTTAGACGGTCGGCTTTTTGTTATTGCGTTTTTTGACACTCCAGCGTATATCCGTTGGGGTCGGAAAAGAAAAAGGAATAAACGGGGAATTTTGGATGGTGCGCAGGCGCTCCGCGCAATCCGATCACAGGGCGGCAAAGCAGCTTTTGATACATTTTGTCCACTTCGTTTTCGGAGGTGAAATTAAAGGAGATACAGGCTCCTTTGGCAAGCTCGCGCCCGTCGGAATACTGCACAAAGGCAAGGTATCCGTATCCGCAATCCAGCCAGACGGTGTTTTCGGTCAGCTTATAGACCGGAAGTTCCAAAACCTCGGTGTAATATTTGACTGTCTCCTTTAAATCTTTGCAGGGAAAGAATATGACGCTTGACTCTAACTTCATGCCGCTCCCCTTCCTGTCAAATCAATGATGTCCGCAACTGTGGCTTCCGCAGCCGTGATCGCCGCAGGTATGTCCTTCCTCATGATGATGCTCGTGGTCGTGGTGGTCGCATTTTACGTTGGGATTAAAATCAAGTACGCCTGCAAGCAGCGACTGAACTGCCATATCGGCAGAACCGGTAACGCCGCCGTAAAGCTTGATGCCCGCTGCCGCAAGCGCTGCCTGAGCGCCGCCGCCGATGCCGCCGCAGATGAGGGTGTCGGCGTTGAGTGCGGTGAGCACGCCCGCAAGTGCGCCGTGTCCGCTGCCATTGGTGTCGATCACTTCACTGAAAATAACTTTGCCTTCGGTAACATCGTATACCTTAAACTGCTTGGTGTGTCCAAAATGCTGAAATACCATTCCGTTTTCGTAAGTTACTGCAATTCTCATAATATTATCTCCTTTCGGTTTTGAAAAATCCTGTTTAAAGCATCCGCCGCAGCTGCGACTGATCCCATCGCAAAGGCGAAAATCTCCGCCCTCTATTCTAAGGCGCAGACCATCGACCAGCATATCCGCCAGCTTTTTTCGTGCGGAAGCATATATCTGTTGGACGGTGGTGCGGGCAACGCCCATCATTTCGCTGCAGGTTTCCTGCGAGAAGCCCTCTTTATCTATAAGACGGAGCGTTTCATACTCATCGACGGTCAATATTATTTCTGCAGTTCCCTCTTTTGCATCATCGGGAGAAAAACTAAGGTTCTGCGGAAAATGACACACTCTTCTACATTTTTTGGGTCTTGCCATCACATCACCTCCGTCTATTTTAATTATAACCCGTTTATGACATATGTCAATAATTCACTTTCTGTACCGTATGACAAAATTTTCAAAAACAACTTTTTAATCGCAAAATGACATGGTATTATAGTTTTGTATCGCAATTATAAAGGAGTGTTGAAGCATGGAACTCAACACCAAATATAAACTGTCAAATCAATCGGTCGACGTTATTTCCGAAAAGGTCGCCGAATTTTTGACCGAGATAAAAACTGAAAGCAAAAATCTTTTGCGCATAAGGCTTTCGATAGAGAACATCCTGCTTGACTGGCAGCAGAAGTTTTCCGACCGGGCAGAGTGTACCGTCAGCATTGGCAAGCGCTTCGGAAAACCGTTTATTCAGCTTGAAGTTGCAGGCGAAAGCTGCAACCCGCTTGACGATGATGCCGAAAACTTCGGCACCTATCAAGGCAGGCTGCTTGCAAATATGGGACTGTTCCCTATCTTTTCCTATGAGCGCGGAGTAAACAAAATTCTGTTTAAGCTCAAACGTCCCAAAGCCAATCCGCTTGTCGGCATACTGATAGCGGTTGTGTTGGCTGCAGCTGCAGGCTTTATCGGAACTTTTCTTCCCGAAGGCATAAAAAATGTAATACTCACCTTTTTGCTCACCCCGATTTACGATACCTTCTTCAACATTCTCGGCGCCATCGCAGGACCAATGGTTTTCCTTTCGGTGGCGTGGGGCATTTATGGTATAGGCGACACCTATACCTTTGGCCGCATCGGCAAGAAAATGATAATCCATTTCCTTTCGATGGTGTCGGCGATCTGTATCGGCTGCGTTTTGCTGTCTCTGGCATTTTTTGACCTGAATCTGTCGCTGCACAGCAGCGGAAACTCGCAGCTTTACAGCCTGTTTGAAATGCTGCTCGGCTTCTTTCCCTCCGACATAGTAAGTCCGTTCCTCGACGGAAACTCGATGCAGATAATCCTGCTAGGCATCGCGGTCGGCGTTTCGATGCTGATACTCGGCAAGCAGACCGAGGTGGTTGCCCAGGCGATAGAGCAGATAAACTACATACTGCAATTTTTGATGGAGCTTATCAGCACGCTGGTTCCCTCTTTTATTTTTATCGTGTTGGTTCAGATGATATGGTCGGATACGTTGAGCATTGTTCTTTCGGCATGGAAGCCGCTGGTATTCTTTGTGCTGACCGTTTTTATCACTTCCGCCGCGCTTATCCTTGCTGCGTCGCTGCGCAGCGGAGCAAGTCCCATGACGGTGCTTAAAAAGGGACTTCCCACCTTTATCATCGGCACCACAACCGCATCTTCGGTCGCGACATTCGGAACCTGCATCACCGCCTGTGAGAAAAAGCTGGGCGTCAGCGATCATATCACCGGATTCGGTGTTCCGCTTGGAATCGTAATGTTCCCGCCCGCTACCGCAATGTATTTTATTATAATTTGTATCCACACCGCCGAAGTTTCGGGTGTTGAATGCTCCCTTTCGTGGTTTGTATTGGCGATATTCACTGCCTGCGTACTGGCGATAGCCGCACCGCCCATCCCCGGCGGCACGCTGACCTGCTACACCATCATGTTTATGCAGCTTGGTCTGCCCGAAGAAGCGCTGGTAGTTGCACTTGCACTTGACGTTCTCTGCGACTTTTTAGCCACCGGCGCAAATATGTTCTGTCTGCAGATGGAGCTGGTAATTCAGGGCAAAAACATGGGATTGCTGGACGAAAAGGTTCTTGCAAAACCGTAAAAAAATCTAAAACAGCCTTCCGCATCAGCGAAAGGCTGTTTTTTTGATTATATGTGATCCTTTATTACCTGAATCGCTACACACTCGGGGCCACCCTGAGTGATGAATGCGGGGCTGAGCAGATATATCTCAAAAATGCTTTCGGGGAAAGCTTTCTGAAGTATCTCCTTAGCCTTTTCTGCCAGTTTGGGGGCTGCGGCATGGGTGATGTAGATACGCCAG
>JAFQAX010000009.1 GCA_017399785.1 Oscillospiraceae bacterium
CAAGGGAAAGATTAGCTTCGCAGACCTGCTGCTTTAACTGTTCCAGCATGGTGTGCTCCTTTCAAAACAAATCATAAAGGCGGCCGCATAAACTTGTCAAAAAAATTTTGACAAGTTTATGCCCGCTGCGGCGGGGTAATCCGCCGCGCAAAAAGCGCGACTCGACGCGAAAGCGGGGACTCACCGTCCCCCTTTCACACTATTCCCCCGTCATTTGGCCCGCCGAATTTTCTGACTTATATCAAAGGCGGTCGCTTTTGCGACCGCCTTTTTTGACTGAGTTATTCAGCGGCGGTACCGCCGAAAATTCAAACCGTTAAGCTATTAGCCAACAACCTTAGCGTAGAGGTCGTTCCAATGCTCAAGGATCTGGTCCTTGTTCTCAGTGAGGAAGGGAACGTCACGCTCTACCCACTTGATCTCGCTGGAGGGGGTGAGCCAAGCGCCTTCGGGAACTTCGTAGCCTGCGTTGGTGTAACGGAGGGTACCCTGCTGGTAAGCTGCAAGAGCGGTCTGGCCTTCTGCGGAGCAGATGAAGTCGATCATTGCCTTAGCATTCTCGGGGTTGGGGCCGTTCTTGATGAGAGCGGAACCGAATGCGGAAGCGGAGGTGCCGTCGGTGGGGTACTGGAGGCGGAGGTTGGTAGCGCCGTCCTTGAGGAGGTTAACTGCGCCGTCCTCATAGGTGAGGCCTACAACGTACTCGCCGGACTGAACGTTCTTGAAGCAAGCGGAAGAAGAGCCAAGGATTACGAGGTTGGGCATCAGCTTCTCGATGTAAGCCCAAGCTTCATCGGAATCGTGGCCGAATACTGCCATGATGTTGGAAAGGTTGTTCCAAGCGGAAGAAGAGCTGTTGGGGTCTGCGGTAGCGATGAGGCCCTTGAGCTTGGGATCAAGCAGATCCTCGTAGGAATCGATCTCAAGGCCGAGTTCCTTCTCGAGCTCGGTGTTTACGCAGAATACAACGGTGGAAAGATGCTCCATGGAGTAAAGGCCGTTGGGAGTGGTGTAGCCGGGCATGTTCTCAGCGTCGTGCTCAGAAACCCAAGCCTCAAAAATGTCAGCATGCTTGTCGCCGTCGGAGTCGCCCATGCCGCCCCAAACAAGGTCGCCTACAGGAGCAGCAGCCTCGCCGCGGATACGGGTGGTAAGCTCGCCTGCGGAACCGTTAACGATCTCTACCTCGATGTCGGGGTAAACTTCGTTGAAGCAGGTTACGAGAGCGTCGAGGTCAGCCTCGGTCATGGTGGAGTAGAGTACGAGATCGCCGGAAAGTTCCTTCTTCTCGGGCTCAGCGGGTGCTGCGGGAGCTGCTTCAGATGCAGCGGGAGCTGCAGGAGCTGCGGGTGCGGGAGCAGGAGCGGGAGCTGCGGGCTTAGAGCCGCAAGCTGCAATTGCCATAACCATAGCAACTGCAAGAACAAGTGCTAAAAACTTCTTCATTTTCAATCTTCTCCTTTGAAAATTAATATTCTTAAAACGCGATTTACGCGATTAAGCCGTTATGTAGCCGTTTATCAGAGGTTTACGTCCTCCGACTTGCTTACTGCAAGATAGATGAGCAGCGAGATGGTGGTAACAACGGTGAGTATCGCCGCAAAAGCCGCTGCAAGACCGTAGTTGCCGCGGGTGATGGCAACGTAGGTGGACATGGTAAGGGTGATGCTCTTGTTGTTATAGAGGATGATACCGGAGGAAAGCTCGGTAACGATAGCTACCCAGCTGAGGATAGCGCCGGAGAGGATGCCGTTTGCCATCATGGGAACGGTGATGGTGATAAAGGTCTTGAGCTTGGAAGCGCCAAGGCTTATCGCCGCTTCTTCGATGCTCAACGATATATGCATCAGCGTTGCGGTCGCCGAACGGCTGGTGTAAGGCAGACGGCGGATAACAAGCGCAATTACCATTATAGCAAAAGTTCCGGTAAGTGCAAAGGGTTTCTTACCAAATGCCATAAGAAGTGCCAGACCGATTACCGCACCGGGCATGATGTAAGGCAGCATTGCGATGGTGTCGATGGTGTTGTTGAGGGTGTTTGCGCGGCGAACTACCAGATAAGCGATGAGAACTGCGATGACGATGATGATGGTCAGCGACAGGATACCCATCATGGTGGTGTTCTTTATCGATCTCCAGAGCAGCTTTTTGAGCGCCTGCTGATAGTTGACCAGCGAATATCCGGGATGGAAGATGGCACCCTTGCAGTTTCTGAAAGAGAGGTAGATGATGTAAAGCTGGGGCATGAATGCGATAGCTACCAGAACGTAGCAGTAAAGGTGCATAAAGAAGCCCTTGATGCCCTTTGCTTCCTTTTTCTCAACGGGGTGCAGCGCACTCATCGAGAACTTGAAGCGGTTGGTCGCCCACTTCTGGAAGAAGAATACGATCGCGGTAACGATAATTGCGATAACAGCAAGCGCTGCCGCAAAGTTATAGTTGTTGGTGGTCTCACCGAGGTACTGGTTGTAGATAAGTACCGGGAAGGTCTGATAGCCTTCGCCCAGCAGCATGGGAGTACCGAAATCGGCGAACGCCTGCATGAACACCATCAGCGCAGCGGCAAGGATGGTGGGCATCGAAAGCGCGAGAACGATATCTTTCAGTCTGCGCAGACCGACGCAGCCCATGTTTGCCGAAGCTTCCATAAGGGTGTTGTCGATGTTCTTGAAAGCGCCGTTCATGTAGATGAATACCAGCGGGAAGAACTTGAGCGACTGAACCAGCAGTATTCCCTTAAAGCCGTAGATGCTGCCGACCTTAAGTCCAACAACGCCTTCGAGGAACTGGGTAATTACGCCGCCGCGTCCCAGCAGCATGATCCAGGAATAAGCGCCAATGAAGGGAGCGGACATGCAGCAGAGGATGGAGAGGACGAATATAGTCTTGGAAAACTTGATCTTATAGAAGGAGTAGAAATAAGCGATCGGGATGCCGAGCAGCAGCGAAACGCAGGTTACGCTGAGCGTTACCTTAACGCTGTTGAAGATGGTGTTGACGTAATAGGATTTGGAAAAGAACTTTGCAAACTGCTCAAGCGAAACGCTGCCGTCGGGCATGATAACCGATTCTTTGAGCACCGTTCCAAGAGGATAAACAAGGAACAGTATAAAGGAAGCCAGCAGCGCAAGCGCCACTACAGTCCATATTTCAAATTTTTTCTTACCAGCCATAGTAACCTCCCGCCATCAGGCATTTGCGCAGTCGTTGCAGACTCCGGTGAGCATGTTGGCCGAACCGTCGGCGGTAAAGATGTTGATCTTTTCGGTGTTGAGGGTAAGCTTGATCTTGGTGCCGGGCTCGATGATGCTGTCGATGGAGGATTCCTGAATGATCTCTGCTTCCTCGCCCGATTCAAGGTGTACAAAGTAGTGGGTCATAAGTCCGAGGAATACGCAGTCGTCAACGGTAGCGGTAATGCCTTCGGCGTTAACGTCGCGGTTGAGGATAAGCTCCTCGGGACGGATGGACATGATAACATCCTGATCCTGCTTATACTGATCGAGAACGTTGACCATCTCTGCCTTATAGCCGCTGGGAGTTACCAGCATGGTCTTGCCGTCTTCGATGGCAAGCTTGCCGTTCATTACGTTGGAGCGTCCGATAAAGGTGGAAACAAACAGGTTTGCGGGACGCTGATAGATGTTCTTGGGGGTGCCGACGTGCTGGATAACACCTGCGTTCATAACGGCGATACGGTCGGAAACCGCCATAGCCTCTTCCTGATCGTGGGTTACGTAAACGGTGGTGATGCCGACCGAGTGCTGGATGTTCTTGATGACGGTTCTCATCTCAACACGGAGCTTTGCGTCGAGGTTGGAGAGCGGCTCGTCGAAGAGCAGAACGTCAGGCTCGATGCAGAGTGCGCGGGCAAGCGCTACACGCTGCTGCTGACCGCCGGAAAGACGCTCGGGCAGTCTTTCTGCATACTCGTCAACATGCATCAGCGCCATGAACTTTTCTGCCTGGGTCTTTACCTGATCCTTGGGCAGCTTTTTGTTCTTAAGGCCGAATTCAACATTCTTTCTTACCGTCATGTGGGGGAAGATGGCATAGTTCTGGAAAACCATGCCGATGTTGCGCTTTGCGGGGTCAAGGTCGTTGATGCGGGTGTCGTTGAAGAAAAAGTCGCCGCCTTCGATGCTGTTGAAGCCTGCTATCATTCTAAGCAGGGTGGTCTTGCCGCATCCGGAAGGTCCAAGCAGGGTGAAAAACTCGCCTTCCTTGATCTCAAGGTTAAGATCGGGAATGATCACGTTGTCACCGTACTTTTTCAGGGCGTTTTTAATGGAAATTGTTACGCTCATACTCTTCTCGCTCCTCAGCTGATTTTGTCTTTATGTGTGTAATTTATTAAACTTTTATCATCCGACGCATGCGCATAAGCGTGAGTCGGTTACGGATCGTGGGGGAATTTTCGATAATGAAGGGCAGCTTCTCCTCCGGTATGCCGATGTCGGCGAGAGTGCGCTTTGCGCCCAGCTTTTCAAGGCGGGCAAAAATCTCTTCGCCGGTGGGTATCTCCTTTATTATCGCGCGCATAGCGGGCCATGCGGCTTTGAGCTTTTCGGGGGTGACGGCTGCAAGGCAATCCTTTGCGTTTTCGTCGCGGCAGGCCTCAAACAGCTTTTCGCCGAAAACCTCCATCAGCTTGTCTTCCGAAAGGGGTGCATATTCGACCACCTTGTCAGAAATATCCTCGGTCTCCGCCATGCGGTGATATTCGCGGGCGGCAATCACCGTTCCGACAGCCACCTTTTCGCCATGCAGCGCATCGCTGCGGACGCCGAGTGCGGCGGGTTCGACCTCGATAAAGTGGGAGATGTGATGCTCGCCGCCCGATGCGGGACGGGAGGAGCCTATCATCTGCATTGCAAGTCCGCTCATCAAAAGTCCGTAGGTCATCGCCTCATAGGCTTCCATGTCTCCGTTTGCAAGCTGCAGGCAGTTATCCCAGACCTTGAGCAATGCGGTGTTCATTATATCGTATATTACCGGGCAAAGGTGCTCGCCGGTGACGGCATTTGCCATCTTCCAATCGGCAAGAGCGGTGAATTTGCCAAGCATGTCGCCGACGCCGGTTGCGGTGAGATAGAGCGGTGCTTTTGCGATGACCGAAACATCGGCAACTACCAGCGTCGGTGCGCCGCAGGCAACCGTCTTTTTATAGCCGTACCATGTCATGGCGGCAACATTGGAGCAGAATCCGTCACAGGAAGCAGCAGTGGGCACCGAGATAAAGGGAACCTTAAGCTCACCGGCGCAGAATCTCACTATATCGTGGACTGTTCCGCCGCCGACCGCGATAAGAACCTCAATATCAGGCTCAAGCAGCTCTTTCAGCTTTGCGGTGGAGACCTCATCGGCGTGCAGGCCCTTGGAATCGAGCACTACCTCCTGCTCGGCTTTTGGATGGATAAGCCCGGGGATATCATATGTATTTTCTGCGTAAACGGCGCAGCGCTTTCCGCTGACGCCTGCCTGCCACATATAATCTTCGAACCGGGAAAGTGCTCCCTCTTCTATAACACAGAGCCTGGTCGCCATTGCGTGTTCTTTTCCGCAGCTGCAAAGTCCGCCGTATTTTTTGCTGTCTATTATCATTTTGCCACTCTTTTCTCAAATAAAAATTTTAAGATGGCGTTACAAAACCACCCCGAATAATCAAATTTTAATAAAACTTGCCTTCGCGGTGATAATATACTTATTTTATATAGGTTATATTTTATTATTATATCCTTTTGTTGTAATGATTGCAAGGAAATAGCTGTTAAATCCCTTTTTACTTTTGAACTGATGGATACAAACTCTGTCGATATTACCAAGCATTGATACGAACAGGAAACTATGATAAAATTAACTGAACGACCAATAAGAATTTGACGGAGGATACAATGGCAAGAGAAATCAACCCCAAAGATACCACAAGAGCTTCCGCCTATGAGCTTTGGATGAAAGC
>JAFQAX010000010.1 GCA_017399785.1 Oscillospiraceae bacterium
CACCGAAAAGATCACCCTCAACAATGCTTTTGCCGCAGCCGATGACGTTCTCCGTCAGGGCGTTTCCAGCATATCCGACCTTATCTGCACCACCGGTATCGTCAACCTCGACTTTGCCGATGTCACCAGCATCATGAAGAACGCAGGCAATGCGCACATGGGCGTTGGCCGTGCCGCAGGCAAGGACAAGGCACGCATGGCAGCAGAAATGGCAATCAACTCCCCGCTGCTCGAGACTTCCATCAACGGCGCTATGGGCGTGCTCGCAAATATCACCGCGTCGCCCGACATCTCGCTTGATGAAGTTACCGAAGCTTCCGATATCATCAGCTCGGCCGCAAATCCCGATGTAAACCTCATCTGGGGCGTCACCTACGACGAAAACCTTGGCGACGAGATGATAATTACCGTTATCGCCACCGGCTTTGACCGCGCAGGGGAGTATGATATCCCCAATTACATCAACGATATCGGCAACTATAAGTTTAAGGATAACAGTCCCGCTGTTGAGGTAAAGGCAGCGGCCGCTGTTGCTCCCGCACCTGCACCTGCTGCTCCTGCTTCGGTTCCCGCGGCGGCACCCGAAGCTGTTGTTGAGCAGCCCGTACCTGCTGCTCCCGTTGTCGAGCCGGAGGAACAGCCTATGCCCGAACTTCTGGATGATACCGTCGAGGAAGATCCCTACGACGTTATTATGAGAATGTTCAAGGGACCCAAGCACTGATACACTGCGCTATACGCCGAATGCCGCCGATATAGGCGGCATTCGGTTTGGTCATTCTTTAAAGGGGAAGACAGAATGTTTAAAAATTTCTCGGTAGACAGAAAAATTTCACAGAAAAACGCGGCGCTTTGCATGGCGATGTGTGCATTTCTTTGGAGTACCTCGGGCGCGCTGGTAAAGTATATCGAATGGAACGGCATGGTAATAAATTTCATGCGCAGTTTTATTGCGGGCGTACTGCTTTGGGCGTATCTTCACCTTGTCGGCAAAAAGCTGGTCGTCAATAAAAACACCCTTCTTGCTGCCGGATTTGTCTGCGTAAAATACAGCGCCTTTATTCTGGGAAATAAGCTTACCTCCAGTGCCACCATGATAGCTCTGCAGTATACCAGCCCGGTATTCGTGCTGCTTTTCTCCGCTATGGTTTTCAAACAGAAGATCCGCGGCAAAGATATGGCGGTAGCGGTTGCCGCGATGTGCGGAATCGCGATGCTCACCCTTGACCGCACCGGTCCGTCCAGCCTTACCGGAAATCTTATGGGTCTGGCGGTAGGCGTCACCACCGGTCTTATGTACCTCTTCACCTCCAAGGCGGGTGATTATGCCGAGTCGCTCAGCATAATCACCCTCGGTCATATTTACACCGCAATAATCATGTTCCCGTTCATCATCGGAGCTGATATGCCCATGACCGCAAAGAACATCGGCGGTGCAATTATGCTGGGTCTATTCCAGCAGGCGATCGCATATGCTTTCTATGGATTTGCGATCCGCTCGGCATCGCCGCTTACCTGCAATCTGGTGGGATGCATCAATCCTCTGTTCAATCCTATTTGGAGCGCCATCATCATAAAAGAGATACCCGGTCCGATAACTCTGGTAGGTTTTATCATCGTTTTGGGATCGATTACCATGTGGAGTATCTCGAATTCTCTTGAAAAACAGAAAAAATGAAAGCCGAAAACGCGTTATCCTGCATAACGCGTTTTTTGTTTTTTAAGCAGTTTTTGTGCCCAAAAACTGCATAGGAATCAGGTCTTTTCATATTTGACATAAAAAGGTTGAAATTGTTTTAAAAATATGTTAAAATTATGAAAATTGGAAAGTGTCCTGAAGGTCAGTGAGATATCTTTTATCGGCTGCAATATTAAAAAACATAAAGCTGCCGATGCAAGATGATGGAGTGTAAACTTTCATTGATATTCAGGATATGTGAAAGGAGAATTTTTTTATGCTCAAGAAACTGTCCCTTCCGGCGCAAATATTCCTTGGTATGTTCGCCGGTATTCTCGTAGGTCTGGTGTTTATTCCCAACCCCGGATTCACCACTGATTTCCTCAAGCCAATCGGCACTATCTATGTAAACCTTCTGAAGTTCCTGGTAGTTCCCGTTGTTGTATTCTCTATCACCGACGGCGTTATCTCCCTTAAGGACCTCAAGCGTGTAGGCAGCGTAGGAATCAAGACCTTCGTTTATTACATGTTCACCACCGCACTTGCTGTTGTTATCGGTCTGGTTCTCGTTTCCGGATTTAAGGGAATGTTCCCCGCACTGCCCAGCGCAGAGCTTACCGGCCTTGCATATGAGGCTAAGCAGTCTCCCAGCGTTATGCAGGTTATCGTAAACATCTTCCCGGATAACCTCTTCAAGCCCATGGTAAACGCTGATATGCTTCCCGTTATCGTAATCTCCATCCTCTTCGGCGCAGGCATCCTTGCTTCCGGCGAAAAGGGCGAGAAGATCGGCGCTATCGTTAACGCTATGAACGAAGTTGTTATGAACGTTATGATGATGATCATCAAGATCACCCCCATCGGCGTATTCTGCCTGATGGCTAACGTTGTAGCTGTTAACGGCGCTTCCATCGTTGGAACCCTCGCACTTGTAATCGGTGTTGCATACCTTGGATACTTTGTACATGTTGTTGTTGTATACGGTCTCAGCGTTCGCTTCCTCAGCGGCATGAGCCCTGTTAAGTTCTTCAAGGGCATCGCTCCCGCTATGATTTGCGCATTCACCACCACTTCTTCCAACGCAACCCTGCCCCTCAACATCGAGTGCTGCAACAAGCTCGGCGCAGAGCCCGAGATCAGCTCCTTCGTACTGCCCCTCGGCGCTACCATCAACATGGACGGCACCGCGATCTATCAGGCGGTTGCAGCTGTATTTATCGCAAGCTGCTACGGCATTGAGCTCACCCTCTCTCAGATGGCTATGATCGTTCTCACCGCTACTCTGGCATCGGTTGGTACTGCAGGCGTTTCCGGCGCAGGCATGATCATGCTGGCAATGGTACTTACTACCATCGGTGTACCGGTAGAAGGTATCGCAATCATTGCCGGTGTTGATAAGCTGTTCGACATGGGTCGTACCGCCCTCAACATCACCGGTGACGCTACCTGTGCTCTGTTCGTTTCCAAGCTTGAGCAGAAGAAAAAGGTTGCCGCATAAATTAAGATTGGCTTAATTTATCAAATAATTTTTCAAACAAATAGTAAAAGCGCCCGTTTTGTGTTATTATGAAGCGGGCGCTTCGCTTTATCATTTTGAAGTAAAAGGTGGCATATCTAATGTCTAAAGTTATTGGCATAATCGGCGGAATGGGACCTATGGCAACCGTCGATCTGTTTTCTAAAATCGTATCCAGAACCGATGCCGACTGCGATCAGCAGCACGCACATATCATAATCGACAACAATACTAAGATACCGGACAGATCTGCCGCGATACTCTCTAACGGGGAGGATCCCCTGCCTGCACTTATCGGCTCCGCAAAACGTCTTGTTACTGCCGGTGCCGATGTACTTATGATAGCCTGCAACACCGCGCATTATTTCTATGACGGCGTGCAGCAGGCAGTAGATGTTCCGGTATTACATATGCCGCGCGAAACCGCGAAAAAAGCAGCTGAGCTTGGTTATAAAAAGTGCGGACTTTTGGCAACTGCGGGAATGGTAAAGTCTGGCATATATGCCAGAGCCTTTGAAGAGGCAGGCGTTGAGCTTATAGTTCCCGACCACGACGGTCAAAAGGCTGTTATGAAGATGATTTACGATGGAGTTAAGGCGGGTAAGCAGGAGTATGATATTTCGGATGTAAATAAGACCATTGCTTCGCTTAAAGAGCAGGGTGCAGAGTGCTTTATTCTCGGCTGCACCGAGCTGCCGCTGGCAGTTGATATGTACGGAATCTCCGAAAATGCCCTTGACCCCACCAGTGTTCTCGCATCGGCTGCACTTAAAGCTGTAGG
>JAFQAX010000102.1 GCA_017399785.1 Oscillospiraceae bacterium
TATATCACCGAGGTCAACGGCGAGCGGGCGGTGTATGAAAAAGATAAAGCCTACTGGGCGCTGTTTATCAACGGCGAGTATGCCGTTTCGGGAATTGACGCGACGCCGATAGAAAACGGCGCGCAATACACACTTGCCTACACTGTCGGGTGATTATAAATGAAGCTTACTACAAGAGAGACGGTGCTGTTCGGCATTTTGGGCGGCGCCACATTTGGACTAAAGGCCTGCATGATGATGCTGCCCAACATCGAGCCGGTGACGCTGATGACCATTCTTTTTGCCCTCACCTTCGGCAAAAAATCGATATATCCCATCTACGTTTACGTCGCGCTGGAGCTGCTGTTTTACGGCATGAACATCTGGGTAATAAATTATCTTTACCTTTGGCCGCTGCTTGCCTTTATTGCCCATAAACTGCGCGGCATCGATTCGGCAGTTGGCTGGGCGGTGCTGGCAGCGGTGTTCGGATTGATGTTCGGTATGCTGTGCGCACCGGTCTACTTTATAATCGGCGGCATGCCTTTTGCGATAAGCTGGTGGATAAGCGGAATCCCCTATGACATCATCCACTGTGTCAGCAATTTTGCGATAGTGCTGGTGCTGTATAATCCGGCAAAGAAGCTTTTGAACAGATTGATAGAAGCGTAAAAATACTCCCGTCTCGTACAATACGAAACGGGAGTTTCTTGTTACAGTGCGCCGCCGTGATCTTCTGTGATCTCGGCGTTTCCTTTAACTCTGGTTTTAACGATTTTGCCGTTTTCCATCAAAATATCGGAATAGATCATACTGGGTCTGCCCATGGCAAATCCCTGCATGACGGTAAAGCTGTTCCATCCCTCATTTGATTTGGCGATGCCGTTATCAACGAGATATGCGCCCAGCGCCGAAGCTGCCACTCCGGTGGCGGGATCTTCGTTATATCCCGAACGCTTGGGGAACTGGCGTGCATAATACACAGTTTCACCGCCGTTATCTTCAGCGGCAAAGGGATAAAATCCGGTGGTGTTATATTTGTCGCACACCGACCACAGGTACTCATAATCAGGATTCAGACCGTCCAGTATCTCGCGGCTTTTAAGCAGTATCATAAGCTTGAATCTCGAAGTCGCTGCCGACATTATCGGCGCATCGCCCAGCTGATCAGGCTTAATGCCGAGCGCTTTGCAAACCTCCTGCGCGGTCGGATTGGAATCCGGATACTGCGGCAAGAACTGATCGACGCCAACATCAATTTTGCCGTTTTTCTTTTCCCAGAATACATTCATTGGGCCAAAAGCCGATTCGAAAACTATCGGCGTTTTGCTGACAACGCCCTTTTCGACCAAAACAGTGGCGGTTCCGATGGTGGCGTGCATGCACATTTCCAGTTCGCCGTTGGGAACGAAATAACGCACCTTCACGTCACAGTCAGAGCGGGTAGGGGAGCAGACAAAAGCTGACTCCTGACCGAATTGAGCAGAAAGCTTCTTCATCTGCTCGGCGGTCAAGCTGTCGGCATCCAAAGTTACGGGGCAGGGGTTGCCTCCGCCTTCGGCAGCCTTAAAAACAACGGTATGTATAGTTTCAGCCATGACAGCCCTCCTGAAAAACAATAGCTTTTATATAAGAATAGCAGGTTTAAAAGGGATAGTAAATCTAAACAGGCAAAAAAGCAGTTAAATGTTATGATGCAAATTATATTGAAGCATAGCGATAATATATGCTATAATCCTTAACGGACAATAACAATCATCGAAACGGAAGTGGACATTTTGGCAATAATTGCATTGCTTACGGCTTTTAGCGCGTCGGTCGTCGGAGGAATCTGTGGTATCGGCGGCGGAGTTGTAATAAAACCTGTGCTTGACCTCATCGGATTTGCAAGCGTATCGGCGATAGGATTTCTTTCAAGCTGCACCGTTTTGTCGATGTCGCTTTACAACGTCGGCAAAAGCTATCTTGAGAAAAGCGTTGCTGTCGATAAAAAAAGCGGCACTCCTCTTGCGGTCGGCGCAGCCATCGGCGGAATAGCAGGACAGCAGCTGTTTCGCTTTATAAAATCGGCGGTGGCAAGCGACAGCATCACCGGCGCATCCCAGGCAATATTGCTGATGGTGCTGGTGCTCGGAACGCTTATCTACACCGTAAAAAAGAAGAGCATAACTCCCCTTGGAATAAGCGGCTCGGCGATCTGCTTTGTAATAGGACTGGCGCTCGGAACCGTATCCAGCTTTTTGGGCATCGGCGGCGGACCGTTTAACCTTGTGGTGCTGCATTTCTTCCTCGGATATGAGACCAAGCGTGCTGTAGAAAATTCACTTTATATAGTACTGCTCAGCCAGCTTGCCAACATTCTGACCACCATTATAAGCGGATCTATTCCGGCTGTGGCGCCTTCTTCGCTGTTGCTCATGGCGGCAGGAGGTACCGCAGGCGGTGTAGTTGGCAAAAAGATAAGCAAAAAGCTCAGCGGCGATGCAGTTGATAAGCTGTTTATCGCGCTGATGGTGCTGATAATCGCCATCTGCATTTACAACGCATATAAGTATCTTGCCTAAGTATTAAAAATATCTGACTTGAGGTGGAAAAATATGAAGTTTATGCATTATAAAAGCGGCAGTGAGGTAAAGCTTGCAGTTTGCTGCGAAGATAGAATATTTGACGTTGCGGCGCTGGGAGAAAAGCTGCCGGCGGATTTTGACGAACTGTTAAAGGGCGGGGAAGAGGCAGTTGATGCAGTGGCCGAAGCGCTCACCAATTCCGAAACCGCTGATAAAGCAGAAGTCACCGGAGAGATAGTGTATGCCCCCGCTGTGCCCAACCCCGGAAAGATCCTTTGCATCGGACTTAACTACTACGCCCACGGCAAAGAGATAAAGATGAATATCCCTGAAACCCCAACCGTATTCAGCAAATTTAATAATACCTTGGCTGCTCATAACGACGTTATAAAGCTTCCGCGCGAGGCATTTAAGTTCGATTACGAAGCAGAGCTGGTAATGGTAATCGGCAAAAAGGGTAAGGATATCCCCCAGGAAGAGGCTCTCTCCTATGTATTCGGCTATACCGCCGGCAACGACGTTTCGGCGCGCGACCTTCAGATGCTGACCGGTCAGTGGCTTATCGGAAAAAGCTGTGACGGATTTGCGCCCATCGGTCCCTGCGTAGTCACCGCCGACGAGATAGAACCTCAGAATCTCGAGATAGGCAGCAAGGTCAACGGAGAGATAACCCAGCTTTCCAATACAAGTAACATGATATTCGAGTGCGCCGAGCTGATAAGCTATATTTCCAAGTATATCACTCTTGAGCCGGGCGACCTTATCTTTACCGGCACTCCCAGCGGTGTTATCCTCGGCAAGCCGGAAGGAGAGCAGAACTGGCTTAAAGCCGGAGACGAGATGGAGATATTTATCGAAGGCATCGGCAGCCTTAAAAATAAGCTTGCATAATCAAAAACGCCCGTTTTAAGACGGGCGTTTTTCGTTAACCTGTAAGCCTGAACGGTTGACGATTTGGCGCTTTACGATATATAATCTTATCAGTTTTATTTCGGAGGGATGGTCATGTCGGTTAAAACAGAGGTTTTATCCTGCCTTGAGCAAAATCGCGGAAAAGATATTTCGGGAGAATCGCTGGCGCAGCAGCTGGGCGTTTCCCGCGCGGCAGTCTGGAAAGCGATAAACTCGCTCAAGCAGCAGGGATATCCGATAGAATCGGTCACCAACCGCGGATACCGACTGCTTGAAAGCTCCGACATTCTTTCGGAAGAGGGAATAGCACCTTTCCTAAACGGTGATGCGGCCTCTGCAAAAGTTGTGGTATTTGATGAGATAGATTCCACCAATATGGAGGCTAAGCGCCGCGCGGCAAACGGTGATAAAAATCCGATTATAATAGTTGCAGATCAGCAGAGTATGGGCAGAGGCCGCTTTGGACGAAGCTTCTATTCCCCACAGGGCTGCGGCATCTATATGAGCATGCTGATATATCCCACACAGGATCAGCTTTCGCAGGCAACCATGTTCACCACCGCCGCCGCTGTAGCAGTCTGCCGCGCCATCAGCTCGCTAAGCGAAGTTGATCCCAAAATCAAATGGGTCAATGACATCTACGTAGACAGCAAAAAGGTCTGCGGGATATTGAGCGAGGCAGTTTTTGATATGGAAAACGGCGTTATCGGCAGCATCGTTGTCGGAATAGGCATAAACTTCAAAAACGGCGGCGAGCTTCCCAAAGAGATAGCCGACATCGCAGGAACAGTATTTGGAAATGATCCGACCACCTCCCGCAACAGGCTCACCGCTCAGGTCGCAAACGAGTTTTTTGAGATACTGAAAAACATCCAAAGCCACGAATTTCTCAAAGAATACCGCGAGCGCTCTATGCTGCTCGGCGAGGAGATAGTATACTCCCGAGGAGAGGAAAAATACGCCGCTGTCGCCGAAGATATCGACGATGACGGCGCATTGGTGGTGCGTTTTGAGGATGGCGGAATAGAAGCGCTTCGCTCGGGTGAGGTCAGCGTCCGTCCCAAAGCTATGGCAGCAAGCCTGCCTTCTCCAATCGAGAACGGATAACGGGTGCGGTAACCGAAACGGCGATGATTTTTAAAGCATCGCCAACGATAAAAGGCAGAACTCCCGCCGCCAATCCGGCAGCAAAGCCGATCTGCTGAATAAAGCAAAGCCAGACCGTTCCTAAAATATAGCAGATAACGGTGCCTGATACCATGCCTGCGATATGCATAAAAAGCGAGTTGTGGAATCGCTTAAGCGCCCAGCCTTCGCAGAGAATTATCGCAAAATACCCCAGAAAATATCCTCCGGTTGGACCTAAAAGTCTTGCGGCGCCTCCGGTGAATCCCGAAAAAACGGGCAGACCAACGCATCCAAGCGCGAGGTAGACAAAATAGCAAACGGCGGCACGGCGCAGACCAATGAGATAGGTGCAGCAGTAGATGGCAAGGGTAGCCAGCGAGATGGGTATCATACCGGGCAGAGGAACTGAAAAGGGCGCCATAATGCAAAGCAGTGCCGTCATAAGACCGAGCAGCACCGTTTCGCGGGTTTTGTTTTTAGTCGGCATGGTATCACCCCTCTTGTTTGGATTTACCAGAACATTATAGCCGTTAAAAGCCATTGCGTCAACCTTAAAATATAAAAGGTTTACAATCAAAAACGGAGCTTTACCGGATTGGCAAAGCTCCGTTTTTTTTATAATCCTAAAAACTCCCTAAGTTTTGCTTCAATGGCAATTGCGTCGTTTCGTCCGACATCGGCAGCCGCCTTAAGGCGGTTTAAATCCTTTTCAAATCGGTCAATCGAAAGCTTATGCTCCGGCGCCATAAAGATGACCTTTCCTTCAGCTTCCAGCTGATAGATGTCGTCAAGCGTGCGGTTGTATATAATATGCCGTCTGTCCATCACCTCGCACAATGCGGGATATTTGCGGTAAAGGGTGTGGTAAAAAGGCTTCATCGACTGCGGCTTTTTGCGGTATCCGCGCTCTCGGGTGGAGATGATGACCAATCGGTCGCAGCTGTCCTCCAGTGCCTTTTTAAAGGGGATGGGCGCCGCGGTTCCGCCGTCTAAAAGCTTTCTTCCCTGATATTCCACTATCGGAGAGAAGCAGGGGATAGCCGAAGAAGCGCGCAGCGAGGTGGTATCGTTAAAAAGATGGGTTTTGTCGTAATAAGCAGGCATACCGGTCTCAATATCGGTGGTGCCGACCACCATCTCGGTGGGATTTGCCATAAAAGTATCGTAATCAAATGGCTCCAGCACCTCGGGGATATCCTTGAAAAGAAAATCCATGCCGAACAGCGAACCCTCTTTGATGAGGTTGGAAACGCTGAGATAGCGCTTGTCGTCGATGTAGTTGGAATTTATGCGGTAGCTGCGTCCCTTCTGCTTGGAAACAAAGGAAACGCCGTTGCAGGCGCCTGCCGAAACGCCGATGACGTAGTCGAAATTTAGTCCCGCATCAAGAAAATAATCCAGTATGCCGATGGTGTACATTCCGCGCATACCGCCGCCTTCAAGAACAAGTCCGGTTTTCATCTATATCCTCCAAAATCTGTCAATCGAAAAATTTTGCCGCATCAATCTTTATGTCATTCCGCGGCATTTTATCCCAGCTGAAGCAGGAGAGCAGTTCTTTTGCGGTTATCGGCTCGGGTCGGTCGATTTGACCCGCCGCAAAGCCAAGCTGTCCCAGCAGCTGCTCGGGAGTAAAGCGGGTGCGCAAAAATCCAACATCGGTGTCTTTGTCTCGCTTTGAAAGCCTGCGCCCGTCATCTGCAAGTATAAGAGGATGATGCCCAAACTGCGGAGGCTCAAAACCAAGCAGTCTGTGCAGATAAATCTGTCTAAAGGAGGAATCGAGCAAGTCGCGTCCTCTAACAACCTCGGTGACGCCCATAAGTGCGTCATCGACCACCACCGCCAGCTGATAGGCAAAAACCCCGTCGGAGCGGCGCAGTATAAAATCGCCGCAATGGGTGACGAGATTTTGCGTTTGCTCGCCGTAGCACATATCGGTAAATGTCACATCTTCATCGGGAACGATAAGTCTTGTTGCGCCGCCGCGCTTTTTAAGCTTTTCTTTAATTTCCGCCTCGGTCAGATTGCGGCATTTGCCACCGTAGATGGGGCTTCCGTCCGAAAGATGAGGTGCATTTGCGGCGTGCAGCTCGCTTCTGCTGCAGAAGCAGAGATAAAGCAATCCTTTTTGGCGCAGCGTTTCCAAAATCTGCTCGTAAATATCGCTGCGATCGCATTGGCTGTAAGGCTTTGAAGGTCCGATGTCGGCAAGCCCGCCCTCATCCCAGTCGAGCCCCAGCCATTTGAGATCCTCTTCCATCAGTTCTGAATATTCCCTGAAGCAGCGCAGCGGATCAAGATCCTCAATGCGCAGGATATAGCTTCCGCCGCGGCTTCTGGCCGAAAGCCACGACGTTAGGGCGCAGAAAAGATTGCCCAGATGCATTCTGCCGCTGGGTGTAGGTGCAAATCTTCCTACCGTTTTATCAGTCATATAACGCCCTCATTTAACAAAGTAATCAATATAATTTTAAAACCGCAAAATATTGCTGTCAAGTAAAAGCAAGGCGGTTAAATCCTTCTTGGCAAAAGGTTTACAAATGTAAAATTGACGATAATGGACAAAAGTGTATCAATGTACAGAATGCACTGAAATTTTAAAATATTTAGTGCAAAATTACTGTTTTATCGTGCTGGCATTTGTGATATGATATATGCAATTCATTTTGGAGGTTTAAAGCGTGAAAAAGCATCAGCTCACAGCTCGATTCTTTTATTACTTTAGCTTTGCGTATTATTACCGCAAGGCTTATTCGTGTTTCGCTGCAAAAGGAATGACCCCCATCGGTGCGGCCGGTTAAACGGTCGGTTTATCAAGATTATAAGGGGCTTCGCGGCGGGATGCGGCGAAGCTTTTTTTATATTTTAAGTCAAAAATAATATTATATAAAAAAGAGGTAGTATCATGGTAGTAGTAGTAAAGAACAGCACCAACGAGCAGGAACTTAATAAACTGATGACACGCATAAAAGATATGGGCATCGAGATCCACGTAAGCCGCGGCAGCATGCAGACGGTGCTCGGTCTGGTAGGCGATACCTCCCGCATCGACATCGAAACCATCGAGGCGCTTGAGATAGTAGAAGCGGTAAAGCGCATACAGGAGCCTTATAAAAACGCCAACCGCAAGTTCCATCCCGACAACACCGTTATCACCGTCGGCGATGCATCCTTCGGCGACGGCAGCTGCCCTATAATCGCAGGACCCTGCTCGGTAGAATCGGAAGAGCAGATAATCTATGTAGCCGAAAAGGTAAAGGCGGCAGGTGCCAAGCTGCTTCGCGGCGGCGCATTCAAGCCAAGAACTTCGCCTTACGCTTTCCAGGGTATGCGAGGAGAGGGCATAAAGCTGCTGCTTGAGGCAAAGCAGGTCACCGGACTTCCGATAGTTACTGAACTTATGGATATTTCACAGCTTCCACTTTTCGAAGAAGTTGATATAATACAGATAGGCGCCCGCAACATGCAGAACTTCGAGCTTCTCAAAGAAATAGGCAAGATAGACAAGCCCATCCTTTTGAAACGCGGTCTTGCCAACACCCTTCAGGAGTTTTTGATGAGCGCCGAATACATCATGGCAGGCGGCAACGAAAAGGTAATACTTTGCGAGCGCGGAATCAGAACCTTTGAGACCGCAACCCGCAACACCCTTGATATTTCGGCAATCCCGATGCTCAAAAACATGACCCACCTTCCCGTCATCGTAGACCCCAGCCACGCCTGCGGAATCGCAAGAATGGTAAAGCCGATGTCGATGGCGGCAGCAGCCTGCGGCGCAGACGGACTTATGATCGAAGTACATAACGACCCGCCCCACGCAAAGTGCGACGGCCCGCAGTCGCTCACTCCCGAAGCGTTTGAAGACGTAGTAAAAAGTGTAAATACCATCGTCCCCTTTGCCTTTAAGGGATGATATCAGGAGGTTACCATGAATATAGCAATAATCGGTCTGGGCCTTATCGGAGGCTCGATAGCCAAAGCTTTTAAGGCCAATACCAATCACACTGTTTTCGCAGCAAACCGCAGCGTTGAAACGGTCAATAAAGCGATAGAAGTCGGAGCAATAGACGCTGCTCTGGATGACGAAAAGCTCAAAAGCTGCGAACTTATCGTTATCGCTCTCTACCCCGAGCGTACTATAGAATGGCTGCAGAATAACGCCCACCTCATCTCAAAGGATGCGATAATCACCGATACCTGCGGCGTAAAGAAGATAGTCTGCGAGCCCTGCGAGGAGATCGCCAAGCAGCACGGACTTACCTTTATCGGCGCTCATCCTATGGCGGGAATCGAAAAGAGCGGATTTGATTATTCCAAGCCCGATATGTTCAATAACGCTTCGCTTATCCTTGTCCCTGCCGATGATATTCCCGAACAAAAGGTGCAGCAGCTCGATGGGATGATGAAGTCGGTCGGATTTGGCAAAACGGTCATCACCACTCCCGAAGAGCATGACCGAATGATTGCTTTTACTTCTCAGCTGGCGCACGTTGTTTCCAGCGCCTATGTTCAGCTCCCCTGCGCATTGAACCACAGCGGATTTTCTGCGGGAAGCTACCGTGATATGACCCGAGTTGCTACCCTTAACGAGGATATGTGGACCGAGCTTTTCATGGAAAACAGCGATATGCTTTATCAGCAGATAGATGAGCTTATTGATACCCTTAAAACCTACAGTGAACTTATCCGCACCAAAAACGCCGATAACCTGCATGAGCTGCTTAAAAGAGGAAGACTCCGCAAGGCGGCCGTCGACGGAAAGGTGCTCAGATAAAACCCTTGAGAGAAGAGTGATGATATGGATATCAGAATTACTCCCGCCGCATTAAACGGCAGACTTGCGGCAATAACTTCAAAATCGGATGCCCACCGTGCTCTGATATGTGCGGCGCTTTGTGATGGCGTAACAGACGTAGTTATTCATGATGTTAACCGCGACATCAATGCAACTGCCGGTTGCCTTTCGGCGCTGGGCGCGGTCATCACTCATCCCACCGAAGAGATATTCAGAGTGGAAGGTATAAAATCGGTGCCCGAAGCTCCGCTGCTTGATTGCGGCGAAAGCGGATCCACGCTGCGGTTTATGCTGCCTGTTGCGGCGGCTATTGCCAAAAATGCAGCTGTAACCGGCTCGGGCAGATTGCCCGAACGCCCCCTTTCTCCGCTTATGGAGGAGATGGAGCAGAAAGGATGCAGCTTTTCAAACAGACAGCTGCCGCTAACCCTTTCGGGAGGATTAAAGCCGGGCGTATACACTCTGCCGGGAAACGTCAGCTCCCAGTATGTAACGGGACTTTTGCTGGCACTGCCCTTTATGGACGGTGACAGCGAGATCATTCTCACCTCCAGGCTTGAATCGATAGGATATGTCAATATGACGCTTCGCACCCTTTCCAAGTTTGGCGTTTCGGTAGAAGAATTTCCCAACGGCGGCGGATACCGCGTAAAAGGCGGTCAGCGCTGTATTTCTCCCGGAACAATAACCGCCGAGGGCGATTGGTCCAACGCCGCGTTTTGGGTCGCCGCGGCGGCAATGGGCGGCGAGATAGAGCTTTTCGGAATCGACATGCAGTCGCTGCAGGGCGACAAGGCTATATTGGATCTGGCTTCTCAGTTCGGTGCAAAGGTTACCAAGTCCGGTGATGAAGTCAAAACCTCCGCCGCACCGATGAACGGCATCGAGATAGATGCCGGAAATATCCCTGATATAGTTCCGGAGCTTGCTTTGATGGCCTGTGCCGCAAAGGGAGATACCGTCATTAAAAACGCCGCAAGACTCAGAATAAAAGAAAGTGACCGCCTTTCCACCGTTGCGCAGATGATAACCTCTTTCGGCGGCGATATAGAGGAGCTTGCCGACGGACTTATCATCCACGGAACCGGCAGCTTAAAAGGCGGCATCACCGACAGCTTTAACGATCACCGCATAGCGATGGCGGCGGCGATAGCTTCGGTGATCTGCAAAGAGGACGTAATCATAACCAACGCACAGGCGGTGGAAAAATCCTACCCCAAATTCTTTGAGCATTTTAATAAGCTGGGAGGTAAAGCCGATGTCATCCGCAATGGGTAATAACTTTAAAATAACGGTTTTCGGACAGTCGCACAGCAAAGCTATCGGCGTTGTTATCGACGGAGTTCCTGCGGGAATAAAGCTTGATTTAGATAAAATAGAAGCCTTTATGGCGAGGCGAGCTCCCTCCGGCGGCGGCATCTCCACAGCGAGAAAGGAAGCTGACCACCCAGAGATTTTGTCTGGCATTGTCGACGGAGTTACCTGCGGCGCTCCCATCTGCGCCATGATAGCCAACGGCGACACCCGAAGCAAGGATTACTCCAAGTTGCGTGACCTGCCCAGACCTATGCACGCCGATTTTGCTGCGGCGATAAAATATAACGGCGCCAACGATATTCGAGGCGGCGGACAGTTTTCGGGCAGACTTACCGCGCCGCTCTGCTTTGCGGGCGCGGTGGCAATGCAGCTGCTGGAGCGTTACGGAATCACCGTCGGCGCTCATATCGCTGCGATTGCAGGCATAAAGGACGAGAATTTCGATTCCGTTTCGGTATCGAAAGAACAGCTTGAAGCGGTAAAACAGAAAAAGCTTGCAGTTATAGACGATGCCGCCGGCGAAAAAATGACCGAGCGCATCCTTGAGGTCAAAGCTCAGGGAGATTCGGTCGGCGGAGTTATCGAATGTGCCGTTGTCGGGTTGCCGGCAGGCATAGGCGAGCCTATCTACGACGGGATAGAAAACCGTGTTTCTGCGGCGATTTTCGGCATTCCTGCCGTCAAGGGCATTGAGTTCGGAGCGGGCTTTGCCGCCGCCGAAATGCTGGGCAGCGAACACAATGATGTTTTTGTAATGGACGGTGAAAAAGTAGTCACACAAACTAACCGCCACGGCGGCATACTCGGCGGAATCTCCAGCGGAATGCCGATACTGTTTAAAGCTGCCTTTAAGCCTACACCTTCAATAGCAAAGCAGCAGCATACGGTATCTTTAAGCGAAAAGCAAAACGCTGAGCTTGTAATAGAGGGCAGACACGATCCCTGTATCGTTCCGCGTGCTGTACCCTGTGTTGAAGCAGCGGCAGCCGTCGCGATAATAGATCTGCTTATGGAAGAGAAAGGAAGAAACGCATGTCGCTGGATGAACTTAGAATAAGAATAGATGAGATAAATCATGAGATGGTCGACCTCTTTGTCGAGCGAATGAAGATCTCGGTCGAGATCGCTAAATACAAAGCGGAAAACAATCTGCCCATCCTTGACAAAGGACGCGAACGCAAGATCCTTCAGGAGATGGAAAAATGTGCGGGCGAGCCTTTTGAGGATTACACACAGATCCTTTTCAACACCCTTTTCGGACTCAGCCGTTCCTATCAAAGTACAATAATCGATAACGGCGGAAGCGCTTCTCCGCTGATAAAAACTGCGTTGGAAACAACTCCACAGCTTTTCCCGACAAGAGCGCCCGTTGCCTGTCAGGGCGTGGAAGGTGCCTATTCCCAGCTTGCCTGCGATAAGTTGTTCCGACGTGCCGATATCCACTATTACCGCCATTGGGATGACGTTTTCAAAGCGGTTGAAGAGGGCACCTGCCGCTATGGCGTGCTGCCGATCGAAAACAGCTCCTACGGCTCGGTAACCGGCGTTTACGACCTGATGAAAAAGCACAGCTTCCACATTGCCAAGGGAATAAAGCTTAGAATATCCCACACGCTGCTTTCCAACCGCGGCGCAGCAATGGAAGGAATAAAGGAGATTTATTCCCATGAGCAGGCAATAGGTCAGTGCGGCGAATTTTTGCGCAGCAATCCGCAGATAAAGGTCAACGTATGCGCCAACACCGCCGTTGCGGCAAAGATGGTAGCCGAATCGGGCAGAACCGACGTAGCGGCAATTTCCTCGGCAAACTGCGCCGAGCTTTACGGATTAAAGATACTTTCCGATACAATTCAGGATAGCGACAACAACTACACCCGTTTCATCTGCATTTCCCGCGATTTGGAGATATACCCCGGCTCCTCCAAAATTTCGCTGATGATGACGCTGCCCCATCGCCCCGGAACGCTTGCCGATATGCTTTCCCGCTTCTCAATGATGGGGTTAAACCTTACCAAGTTGGAAAGCCGCCCCATCCCCGGCAAGGATTTTGAATTCATGTTCTACTTTGACCTCGAGGCTTCGGTGCTTTCTCCCAATGTAATGAGAATGCTTGATGAGCTCAGCAACGAGGCAGGAATTTTCGTATTTCTTGGAAACTATATCGAGATATAGGAGTGATTTAAATGAGCTCCAACTGCTACGGACTTATCGGAGAGAAGCTGGGACATAGCTTTTCGCCTATCATACATAAACAGCTTGCCGATTACGATTATCGGCTTTACAGCATCCCAAAGGACGAAATCGACGAGTTTATGAAAAAGCGCGATTTCGCCGCTTTGAATGTAACAATTCCCTATAAGCAGACGGTGATGCCCTACTGCGATGAGCTTTCGCCCGCCGCAAAGAAGATCGGCTGCGTAAATACACTTGTTATGCGCCCCGACGGAACGCTTTTCGGCGATAACACCGATTACCTTGGATTTTTAAGCATGGTAAAAAAAGCAGGCATAGACTTTAACGGCAAAAAGGTGCTCATCCTTGGCTCGGGCGGAACGTCGCTTACCGCACGCACCGCCGCCGCCGACAGCGGCGCAATAGAGGTCATCATCGTTTCCCGCAGCGGAGCGGTAAACTATGACAACGTCTACCAAATCACCGATGCCGACATAGTTGTCAACACCACTCCGGTCGGAATGTACCCCAACAACGGCGTCAGCCCGATAGACCTTGAAAAGCTGCCCAATATAAGCGGCGTGCTGGATGTTATCTACAATCCGCTCAACAGCGCACTCATCATGCAGGCAAAAAAGCTGGGCATACCCTGCTCATCGGGACTTCGCATGCTGGTGGCGCAGGCTAAATACGCCAGCGAGCGTTTTACCGGCTCGGTAATAGATGATGCGGTCATAGCCGAAATCGAAAAGAATCTGCTGATGGAAATGGTGAATATCGTTCTTATCGGCATGCCGGGCTGCGGCAAGACCACCCTTTCAAGGCGCTGCGCCAAAAAACTCGGCAGAGAAATGGACGAGATAGATTCGCTTATCGTTAAGCGGGCAGGCTGTGACATTCCCACCATCTTCCGCGAACAGGGCGAGGATGCCTTCCGCGATTTGGAAAGCCTTATAACCAAGGAGTGCTCCAATCTTACCAAGCGGGTCATCTCCACCGGCGGAGGAGTTATAAAACGACCTGAGAATATCGAAAATCTGCGGCAGAACAGCGTTATAATTTGGATCAAGCGCCCGATAGAGCAGCTTCCTACCAAGGGCAGACCGCTTTCCTCGGCAGGGGATGACGCTGTGCGTAAGCTTTGGGAGGAGAGAAAGGCGCTATATGCCGCAGCGGCAGATTACACAGTGGAAAACACCGGCAGCCATTACGATGCCGTAAAAAAGATTTTGGAGGGTTACCGTGAAGTTATTAGTAATAAATGGGCCTAACATCAATATGCTGGGCATAAGAGAAAAAAATATCTACGGCAGCGAAAGCTTTCAGGGACTTATCGATCTTGTTGAAAACACTTGCCATGAAAATGGAATAACGGTAGAGTGCTATCAGTCCAACCACGAAGGCGAGATAGTCGATAAGATTCAGGCGGCATATCAGAGGTTTGACGGCATCGTGATAAATGGCGGCGCCTATACCCACACCAGCATCGCTATTTTGGATGCCCTTAAAGCGGTGCAGATCCCCGCGGTGGAGGTACATATCTCCGACATCTTCAAGCGTGAATCCTTCCGCCACATTTCCTATCTTGGAATGGCGTGTGAAAAAGCATTTATCGGTCTGGGATTAGACGGTTACCGTCAGGCGATTCTCTACCTCAATGAAAAATACGGCAAATAAAAACAAAGGGTATCTGTCGGATGACAGATACCCTTTTTAGCATCGATTATTTTTTAAACATGGTGATTATCGCAATAAGCATTATCACCATCAGCGTTGCATTAAGCAGCAGCGATGGGATGGAGATTGCGAAACTTGTTCCTAGAATAGCGCCTACCGAACCTGCTAACGTCGCGCAAAGCACCGTCTTGCGGTGGTAAACTCCGCTGCGCAGGATTCTGGAGCCGCCGGCAATTGGACCAAGCGCGCCGATAAGCAAAAGCAGCGTCAGCGAGGTTATCGAGGAAAGCCCCAGCACAAGAAACAGCGCCGTCCAGGTGGGTTTCATCGGAATTCCGAACATGTTGATGGCGGCGGTAACAAAGCACATCACAGCGGCGATAGCAAGCTTAGCGCCGCTCAATGAGGTCGCCGTTCCGGTGGCGCCCGCAGAAAGTATCATGCGTATAACCAAAATCACAAAGGAGCAGACCAGCGCCCACTGCATAATTTTTTTGATTTTAGCGCCGTCAAACTTTCCCACCAGTCGGGAGCCGACGATACTTCCTGCAATTACACAGGCCGAGCAGGTAATAAGCAGCAGCGGACTTATTGGATTGCTGTCGGCACGCAGCAGCGAAAAGGCGATTATTGTGCCGGGGGTGACGCAGCCGGCAACCAGTGTTCCGGGCAGCGAGCGGTCATCGGTGCATTTGCTGTATTTTAAAACCAGCGTATTGAGCAAAAAGTCGGGGAAGCCAAAGCTTCCGAAAAAGTAAACGGCAGCTTCGGCAGCGGCAAGCTTTGGCAGACTTCCTTTTTCGGCGGTAAGCTTGTCCTTGTTGCCGTGCGATATTTTCAAAACCGCTGCGGCATAGATGATGCCGATTATAAGCAGCACAATGGCGAGAATTTCCTGAAACATCTGTCGGTCTCCTTTAATGACGAAAGAAAGAGGCGGCACACCAAAACAGCCCATCTGCTGCGATGGGCTGTTTCAATTGGTCGATCAAAGCTTTGCGATGATCTCAATCTCGCAAAGAACGTTTTTCGGGATGGTCTTTACCGCAACGCAGGAGCGGGCGGGCTTGCCTACAAAATATTTTGCGTAAACGTTGTTGAAGCTTACAAAATCGCCCATATCGGCGAGGAAGCAGGTGGTCTTTACAACGTTTTCAAAAGAGATGCCGTTGGCTTCGAGAACGCCGGCAATGTTCTTGCAAACCTGCTCAGCCTGCTCTTCGATGGTGGTTCCCTTAACTTCGCCGGTGGCGGGGTCGATCGGGATCTGACCGGAGGCGTAAAGCATGCCGTTTACCGCAACTGCCTGGGAGTAAGGTCCGATAGCAGCGGGAGCGTTTTTGGTGTTGGTGATCTCAAACATAGTATTACTTCCTTTCAGAAAGATTTTATTATGCTGTTATTATTGTAACATCACAAAAGGCGACAAACAATAGCAAAAGTGATGTTATAATCTTTGTTTTTCAGTCGATTATCTTATAGCCGTTTTTGCTGAGCTTATTCTTTATTTCCTTTACATGCTGGGGATTAATGGTCTCAAGCACCATCGAAACGATGCAGGAGGAGATGTCGGACTGCTCGTCCTCGCGGCTGTGGTTGATGCTGATGATATTGGCACCGGTTTTTGCAACGATATCAAGCAGCGCCATAAGGCTGCCGGGCTTGTCAACGACCTTGGTGGTGATGTTGGTTATTCTGCCCGACTTGGAAAGACCCTTGGTAATGATTCTGGATATCATTGTAACATCGATGTTGCCGCCCGAAATAACGCATACAGTCTTGAGAGAGGTGTCTACCTTGTTGAACATATAGGCAGCGACCGAGGTTGCACCTGCGCCTTCGGCAACGGTTTTTTCACGTTCCATAAGGGCAAGGATAGCGGAGGCTATCTCGTCGTCGTTTACGGTAACTATCTCGTCGACATATTTGCTGCAAAGCTCAAAGGTGAGGTCACCCGGTTTTTTAACCGCGATTCCATCTGCAATGGTTGAGACCGAAGAAAGAGAAGCCAGCTTGCCTTCCTTTTTGGATTTGAACATAGATGCGGCGCCTTCGGCTTCAACGCCGATAACACGGCAGCTGGGATGCAGCTGCTTTATGGCAAAGGCAATGCCGCTGATAAGTCCGCCGCCGCCGATGGGAACGATCACCTGCTCAACGTCGGGAAGCTGGTCAAGTATCTCAAGACCGATGGTGCCCTGACCTGCGATAACATGTACGTCGTTAAAGGGATGCGCAAAGATATAGCCCTGTTCGTTTGCAAGGCGGTCTGCCTCGGCTGCGGCATCGTCGTAAACTCCGGGGACGAGTACTACCTCAGCGCCGTAGTTGCGGGTCGCCTCGATTTTTGAAATAGGAGCGCCTGCCGGCATGCAGATGGTAGCATGGATGCCAAGCAGCCCTGCCGAATATGCAATGCCCTGAGAATGGTTGCCGGCGGAGCAGGCAACAACGCCCTTTGCCTTCTCCTCTTCGCTTAAAGAGGAAAGCTTGTTATATGCGCCTCTGATTTTAAAAGCGCCGGTAAGCTGCAGATTTTCGCATTTAAGATATATGTTGTCGCCGATTTTGGATGCGGGATTTAAAGGGGTAAGTCTTGCAACTCCCTGAAGCTTTCTTTTGGCGGATATGACCTTATCTATGGTGATCATCTTTGATCGCTCCTTTTTATATCGAAATACAATTTCTTTCAATGTGAATTATACTCTTATTATGTTGTGTAATTCAATGCGCAGATTATACAAATGTTTTCTGTAGAAACACGAATTTTGAACAAGTGTATTTTATACAGACACAAGCAATTGCGGTGGAAAGCCAATTGCAACATTGTTTTTCTTTTGTTTAAAGGGTATAATGTATTTCGAAAGAAGGTGTCGGCATGGAAGGATACAGCTTTATAACTCTTACCGAAAACGGGGCTTGCAATTTGCTGCCGAGAAGGGATTCGCTTTCTCATAAGGGCAGCTTTGGAACGCTGCTGATAGCGGCGAGCAGTGAAGACTATATCGGGGCGGCTTCGCTTTGCACCGAATCGGCGCTTAAAAGCGGAGCGGGCATAGTCTGCCTTGCATCGGTAAGAATGGCTGTTTCTGTATGCGCAGCGCACTGCCCTGAAGCCACCTATCTCATCTGCGATGAAAAAGACGGTCAAATTGCTGCCCATGCCGCCGATAAAATTCTGGAAAAAGCAAAAAAATCCACCGCAATGCTTATTGGATGCGGTTTGGGAAACACCGAAAACAGCACAAATTTGGTCAGCCGCCTGCTTTCAGAAAACGATATCCCCTGCGTTGTCGATGCCGACGGGTTAAATTGCACCTGCTCGCAGCCGCAGCTTCTTAAAAACAGTATCATCACTCCTCATGCGGGTGA
>JAFQAX010000103.1 GCA_017399785.1 Oscillospiraceae bacterium
CCCTCCGGCTTTTCGGCGCTGCGCTGCGGAGCCATTCCGGCAACACGGAGATGCAGACGGATCCTGGAGATAAGATCTACCGGCTTGATGGGCTTGAGTGCAAAATCATCGGCGCCTGCCTCAAAAAACGCCTCCGCCACCTGACGGGAGCTTTCTATGGTAAGTACAAGTATCGGTATTTCGGCATCGACAGCGCGAATGTTGCGCACAACTTCGATACCGTCCATTCTGGGCATATGGTAATCCACCAGAACAATATCCGGCTTGCGCTGTTTTACCACGTCGATAGCTTCATAGGCATCGCTGGTGCAGATAGTTTCCCATCCTTCCAGTTCGCAGATGGCAGATATAGCAAAAAGAATATCCTGCGAATCGTCTATTGCCAATACCGTAACGTTAGGTTGCTTCATTTGAGACAGACTCCTTTAAACGAATGGTTATCTTTGTTCCTTCTCCCAGCTTGCTTTCAAGTTCGATCATTCCGCCGCAGGTATCTACCGTTTCTTTAACGTATCCCATACCCAAGCCGGTTGAGCCGTGTGTGCTGAAGCCGGCATCCCAGACCTTTGCAATGTTTTTCTCGGATATTCCGCAGCCGTTGTCCTGAACGGTCAGCGTTATCTCTCCTTCATTTGCATTAGTGGAAATCCATATCCTTCCGGTGGAAGGGTCGACTGCATCGACAGCATTGTTTATAAGATTGACAAGTGCGCGGGAAAATGTGATCTTATTTACATTTATATAACGGTCGGCAGCACCGTTTTGGATAATTATCATATCCTTATTGCGCTGCGATGTTATCTGAAACATACTGCAGTTGAAAACTTCCTCCAGCGTTATCGGGCTGGTGCGCTGAGGCTCAAGGATCTGCGAGATCATTTCGCCCATTGATTCTGCCGAATCGATTATACGCCGCTGATAATCCTTGATTTTTTCTTCACGGCTGCGCATCTGGCAAACGCCGGCCAATGCCTCGATAGTGGTAAGCGGTGTTTTAAGATCATGCACAAGGTGGCGCAGTTCAAGATTTTTTCTGAACTCCAGCGCCTGTATCCTCGCCTCCGCAAGCTCTGCCGCCGAGGTCAGCAGCTTATGCTGTCCCATTAGCAGACGGGAGAATAGCGCCGCCATCGAAAGAAATACCACCACCTGAGAAAGGCAGAATATTCCCAGCACGTTATATTTATCGAAATATTCGGCAAGCAGCTTTATGTCGGTGGAAACTATACCGCGGCCAAATCCGTAAGCAGAAAGCGCAGGGATAACATCCAGGAACTGAGCCCCGATAAGCACGCAAATAAGTATTATGCTTCGCTGATATAGCTTTACCGTTTCAAGGTTAAAGCCGTCAAGCAGATATATCATCAGAATAACTATCACCGAGGGAATACCGAAATCGTAGTAGACGTCATAGACCTGCCCGGTCAGATAATAAACGCTGAGTACTATCAGCAATATCGTGATCCTGAAAATCCATTTGTTGATTTTGGATATTCTGAAGCAGAGCAGATAGCTGCCGAGATATATCGGCAATGCGCGCAGACTGTTAAGTATCACCAGCAGAAAAGCGCAGGCAATTAGCAAGCCGACATCGCGTGCTTCGCCCGCTTCGTTCAGAATATTATATATGCGGAAGGTCCTGACGTTTAATATTATCGGGAGCAATATGCCGAGCAGCAGGCAGGAACTTCCGATAACTACATTTTTTCGGTTGCCAAAGCCGATCTCCAGACATATCTCCCCTTATGTTTTTATATCTTTTTAATTTTACCACACTTTAGCAGACTTTCCTAATGTAAACAAAGGAAAATAAGAGAAAAAGCCAGATAAATTACCATCAATTTTATTTTTGAGGAAAAGTATTGCCATAACCAGCTATTTTAAGCCTTTTTACACATATTTGACAAAGCAGCTTGCGACCGTTAAAATATAATTTTAGAGCTGATCTAAAGCATCCACTGCCGCTTTTTAAATCAGGCAGTGTTTTGGAGGATATAAAATGAGAGCCTTTATTGCAATAGTGCTTGCAGCGCTTATTCTTGTCGGATGCGGTGCCAAGCCTTCGGTATCACCGGATACTGCCCCAACCGACGCTTCTGCATCCGTTTCCGAATTTCCAGAGACCGATAAGGCGATTTCTTACGAGGAAATGATACCTCTTCCCCAGCCTGTGCTGGTAACATCTTTCGGACAGAGCCCTGACAGCATGCTTGCCCGCGAGATGTTTGCTAAGATGGGAGTGGAGTTCACCTTTGAAAGTTTTGCAGATCCTGCACTTATCGCCGACTACAAATCTGTAGTAATCGTAGTGGGAACCAGCATAAAGTCGCTTATTTCCATCGAAATCGACCCTGACAAGGAGCTTGAGAGATGCCAAATGTTCTCCGACAGCATTCCCGATGATATTCCTGTCGTAGCAGTAAGGATGGGTAGTTCGCAGACGCACACCGATTTTTCAGATGATATAATTTCAACCGCGGTTGCCCCTGCCGATATCGTCGTCGTTACCAATTCCTCCGATGACAGCGGCAGCATAAAGAAAGCTGCCGACGAACTTGGAAAAAGCTATCACAAATGTTCCAACGTTAAAGAAGTAGAAGTTTTTTTAAGCAATACTTTTTCCGATAAGTAACCCATCTGCCATAATCAGAAAGGAGTATCAACATGAATGAAACTTTAAAAGTACTTAAGGAGCGCCGCAGTATCCGCAAATATAAGCCGCAGCAGATAACCGACGCCGAGCTCAACGCTATCCTTGAGGCCGGCACCTATGCCGCCAGCGGGATGAACAGACAGTCGGCCGTTATGGCAGTCATTCAGGACAAGGAGCTTATCGATCGCCTTGATGTGATCAATGCTGAGATAAAGGGTCTGCCCGGTGTTACACAATTTTACGGCGCCCCCACCGTTATCGCGGTTCTCGCCGATGCATCTACACCTACCTGGCTGCAGGATGGCGTGCTAGTCATGGGAAATCTTATGAATGCAGCTGCTTCTCTCGGTGTAGGCTCCTGCTGGATTCACCGCTGTGAGCCGACCTTCCTGCGCGAAGACTGCAAATATCTGCTTGATGCATGGGGGCTTAATGAAAACTATCGCGGAGTAGCTTTCTGCATCCTTGGCTATCCCGAAGGTGATATTCCCGAAACCAGACCCCGCAAAGAAAATTATATCAGACGTGCTTAACAGATGGCATGAAACAATCTGCGGTCGGTATAACGATTGTTATACCGACCGCTTTTTTGTTACTGTTTGGATTTGGATGGAGTAATTTCGTTCCAGAGTGTGAAACCAAGAATCAGCACTCCGCCCGCAGCCTGCATTAGAGTCATCTTCTCTCCGAGGATAAATACCGAGATAATGACCGCTACCAGCGGATCGATATAGCTGAGTATTGCGGCCTTTTGGCCGGTGAGACCCTCAATAGAGGAGAAATAAAGGCAATAGGTGATGCCGGTGTGAATAAGTCCGACTACCAGCAGACAGATCCATCCGACTGTGGTCATTTTATACAGCGTTACGCCGCTGGTGAATGCGACATAGGGCGTAAGTGTGATTATTGCGGCGATAAACTGCAGCAGTGTGCGGTGTATTCCCGATACGCCCTTGATAAACTTATTGAGCAATATAACGGTAGCGTAAAATACCGCAGCGCCAAGCCCGAACATTATACCTATAAAGTCACGGCTTGACTGACCTATATCGTTGATACCGGTTATCATTATAATTCCCACCGTAGACATGATAAAGCATACTATCTGCTTTGCCGTCATCTTTTCTTTAAACAGAAAGGGACATACGGCGGTAACTATTACAGGGGCAAAATAGTAGCTTAGCGTTGCCGCAGAAATGGTGGTATATCGATAAGCCTGAAACAGCAGTATCCAGTTTATGCCCATTGCAACGCCCGATAAAAGCAGCAGCGGCAGCTCCTTTTTTATTGTTTTAAAATCGATGTGCTGTTTGGTTACTGCGAGATATACCGATATCAGTGCCGCCGCCAGCACTGCGCGATAGAGCGCCAGTTCTCCTGAAGTCACCTGTATATTTCGTGTAAATACGCCGATAGTGCCGAAAACTGTCATCGAAACGATAATTTTAACTCTTGGATCCATAGATACCTTCATGCCTATTTACTTCCTCTCCACGCTGAAAATGCCAAAGCGAACCCCGCAAAAGCAGGGTTCGCCGTTATTATATCAGATATCCTTGAGATGTTCCATATTCTTGAGGATCATGATTCGGCATTCTGTAAAGCGGTACAACTTTTTCACACATATTTGATGAGCAGCTCGTTCATCTTTATTGCCCATTCTTTTTCGTCGGGCGTTTCAAGGCAGGCCTTCTCCAGCATTCTGCGTTCGGTGCTACCGAGATGTTTCAAATCGGAGATGCGCTCAACACGGCAGCTGCGTCGCAGCAGCTGGTAAACTCTGCGGTCAAGCTCCGGCAGTGCGAAATAATCGTCGATAGTTTTGAGCATCTTTGCCTTGTCGGTATTCAATCTTCCCTCAATATCGGGCAGCAGGTTCATGATGTGGTCGCTGACCAGCATGGTATCGCAGTCGCTGTTTTCGATGAGCGTTTTGAGCTCCATTACCTTTTCATCATCGCTGCAAAGCTCCATCCTGCCCGATTCAAACTCCTCGTAAAGCTCGGTACGGCGTTTTACCGCAACCGTTCTGATACGCAGGAAATCGGGGTTGACTTCTGATACTACACGAGCCATGCCAAGGGCATTCTGCTGGCTTAGCGCTCTTCCGCCGACGCCCGGCATAAAGTATACCGAAAGCTCGATTCCGCCGGCCTTTACCTTTTTACCTGCCTCTATCTCCTGCTCAGCGGTAACGCCTTTGTTGATGAACTTTAAAACCTCATCCGATCCGGACTCATATCCGGAATGGATGCGGGTAAGACCCGCTTCGCGCAGTTCCTTGTAATCCTCAACCGAAAGCCTGCAGAGTGATTCGGCACGCCCGTAGGAGGTTATGCGCTTTATGCTGGGAAATGCAGCTTTGAGATAGTGGAGCACATCGGTAAGTCTGCCATCCTGCAGAGCAAGGGTATTTCCATCCTGAAGAAAGACATTTTCCGCTCCGCGCAGCATCCAATTGGCAACCATATAATAGCAGTGCTGTACCTCCCCTTCCAGAGTGGAAAGCTCACGATTCATAGCGTTAACGTCAGCTCTTCCGTCGGGAGTAATATGCTTTCTGACCATGTCGGCATAATAGACGATGGCATCTATATCCTGCTTAATGCTGTCGGCTGAAAAAGCGCGAAAGGTGGTTTTGCGGTAAAGCTTGCAGAATTTGCATTTATTCCATGTACAGCCCTGCGTCACCTGCAAAAGCAGGCTTTCACATTCGCTGGGCGGTCGGATGGGACCTACTCTGAAAACGGGATGGGACATATCTTCATCTCCTTTGTCGGAATCTATCTTTAATTATTATTTTAAAAAAGTTTATCATAAATCCTAAATATCAACAAGTGCCGATATACGCAAAAAGCCGCGGTCAAATAACCGCGGCTTTTTTAAAAGACTTATCAGCCAAAGAAGTCCATGATCTGTGCGTAAAGAACGATTACAAGAACAACGGGAACGATGAACTTGTAGCAAACTTCGAACATCTTAAATCCGGTAAAAGCATGACCGCTTTCTTCGCACTCTTCCTTGATGGTCTTGGTATTCCATACCCAACCGATAAGAACGCTCATTACCAGAGCACCGAGAGGCATGAGAACGCCCTCAGAGATCATATCATAGAGGTCGAGCCAGCAGTCATTCCACATAGCAAAGCCTGCGCCGCCTGCTTCAATTCCGAGGATCTCGAAAGGAGCCTTAACAGCTGCGCCGCCGCTGCCGAGAGCGTCGAGGCATACGGGAAGACCAACTACAAAGATCGCCAGAGCGTAAATAAGAGTGATCTTCTTACGGTTGGGCTCTTTGCCCTTAGCCATAGTGCGGTCGATCTCGAAAGTAGTGCTTACTTCCAGCAGAGAGATGGAAGAGGTAACTGCCGCGATAAATACCAAGAAGTAGAACAGGAAACCGATGAAGTTTCCGAAGGAACCCATATTTGCAAATACAGTCTGCATGGAAACGAAGAGCAGACCAGGGCCACGACCGTAATCAACGCCGAATGCAGCGCAAGCGGGCATAACTGCCATACCTGCCATTAAAGCAACCATGGTGTCGGCAAAGGGGATGATAAGAGCATTCTTCTGGAGGTTCTCCTTCTTGGAAAGGTAAGAACCGTAGGTGATCATGCAGCCCATACCGAGAGACAGCGAGAAGAACATCTGACCTGCTGCTGCCTTAAGTACGCCAAAGAAGCCGATTTCGGGATTGGTGAATACCGAGAAGTCAGGCTTGAACATGAATGCATAGCCATCAGCTGCGCCGGGCTGGAATGCAACGTAAACGATAACGAAGAGAAGGATGAAGAACAGTGCAGGCATTGCAACTGCAGAGAACTTCTCGATACCCTTTTCGATACCGCCCATAACGATGTAAACAGTGATGATCATGAACAGTGCATAGAAGAACAGCATGCCGCCGTAATCATAAAGCAGGAATCCGAAGAATCCGCCACCCTGACCGGCAAAGCCGTCAAGTCCGAGTAACTGGAGAAGGAATGCGATCATGTAACGCATTACCATGCCTCCGAGAACGCTGTAGAAAGAAAGGATGAGGAAACCGGAAGCTACTCCCATGAATCCTACAAAAGCATACTTCTTGGAGAAAGCCAGATAAGCACCCATCGTGCCCTTACCGGTCTTACGTCCAAGAGCAAGCTCGCCAAGCATAACCACAACGCCTACAAAAACTACAAGTATAAGGTATATAAGCAAGAAGGCGAAACCGCCGCTTTTACCCATCTTATAAGGGAATCCCCAGATGTTTCCCAGACCAACCGCAGAACCGATTGCGGCCATCAGGAAGCCAAAGTTAGAACCCCATTGGCCTCGATTGTTTTCCATAATAATCCCTCCTGAAAATATGTACACCTATTTTTACAAACCGAGTGCACATTTGTAGAATATTTTTATTATACAAAATAAATTGTGCTCTTTGCAATGGTTTTCCACAAGAAAAAAACAATTTTTTTAATTTTATATTAACAAATTTTAAAATTTCCCTTCATTTTAGACAATCTCTTTGATTTTTCATGGTCATTTTAAAACTTTCCGAATTAATTTGGAGAAAATAAAAACGAGCTGACGCAAAGCATCAACTCGTTTTTGGTGGGAGCGGATGGATTCGAACCATCGTAGTCGTCAGACAACAGATTTACAGTCTGCCCCCTTTGGCCGCTCGGGAACACTCCCATATATCTTATTTATTTTTGTTTGGTGGAGCTGGTGGACGGACTTGAACCCCCGACCTGCTGATTACAAATCAGCTGCTCTACCGACTGAGCTACACCAGCGTATGCAAGTGATTGACAGCAATAGTGATTATATCACCGCTTATAGGAATTGTCAACACTATTTTTCAAAAAAATTTAAATTTCTTATTTTTTAATTTAATTGACAATATGCACTATGTCAAGGTATAATTTATGTTGTTATTTAACTATGTCGGGGCGTAGCGCAGTTGGTAGCGCGCCTGCTTTGGGCAGCGGAGCTGAGCGCCACCAGTGGCGGATAAAGCGAAGCGGAGCTGGGGCAGCGGTCGAAAAATTTTGGCTTTTGCCATAAAATTTTTCGGGCACCGCAACCCGGGCGACCAAAGCAAAACTAAATATATCGGGGCGTAGCGCAGTTGGTAGCGCGCCTGCTTTGGGAGCAGGATGCCGGGTGTTCGAGTCACCTCGCTCCGACCATTAGACCGCGGGATATTTTCCTGCGGTCTTTTTTCTTTTACTGCGAGCAAAGCAGGCGCCTGCTTTGGGCGTTTTTGTCGAAGCGCCGCCGGGGGCGGATAAAGCGAGGCAAAAACGGCGCAGCGGTCAAAATTCTTCGAATGGCAGCGAGAAAAGAATTTTGGGAACCGCAAGAGGCGGCGAAGCCGAGGATGCCGGGTGTTCGAGTCACCTCGCTCCGACCACTTATATGCAGAAGAACCGCTTAATCAAGCGGTTCTTCTGCTTTTTGTACACTGTTTTGAATCGACAAGCTTGAGCTTTGACCAATGTTTGACCCATACGAGGAAAATATCATAAAAATCGGGGTGTGGCGCAGCTGGTAGTGCGCGAAGTTTGGGTCGGATATTTATGAGTTACTTTTTCGAGCTTATTCACGATATTTCCTGTCTCTGATAATAATATTGATTATTGCATGTTGCGTAAAAGCTGATCAGGATTATCTGAAAATCTTAGAGCAGTTTCTCTCGATATTTTTCCGTCCCGGTAAAGGTTAAGTATTGACTGATCCATCGAGATCATACCCTCTCTTCCGCCCGATGCAATAACATTGTTTATCTGGTGGCTTTTGCTGTCACGCACCATACTGCGTATCGCGCTGTTCATATTCATTATCTCATAAGCCGGTATCTGGCTTCCGTCAATTACGGGCAAAAGCTGCTGCGATATAACGGTTTTTAAAACAGATGAAAGCTGTGACCGAACTTGATATTGCTGTGCCGCTGGGAAAATATCAACTATTCTATCCACCGCGTTCACCGCTCCGTTGGTGTGCAGCGTTGCAATAACTGTGTGTCCCGTTTCAGCGGCAGTCATGGCAGTTTGTATCGTTTCGGCGTCACGCATCTCGCCAAGCAAAATCACATCGGGAGCCTGTCTCAAGCAAGCACGCAGCGCCGAAAGATAATCGGGGGTGTCGATGGATATCTCACGCTGACTGACAATGCTTTTTTGGTGACGGTGCAGATACTCTATCGGATCTTCAAGCGTTACTATATGACAGTTTCTGGTTCTGTTTATGCGGTCTATGATGCAGGCCTGAGTTGTGGATTTTCCGCTGCCCGCCGTTCCCGTCACCAAGATCATACCAGAAGTGACATCTGCCAACTGCATGATACTTTCGGGGATATTGAGCTGCTGCCAATCGGGGATATCAAAGGATACCACCCTTATTACCGCCGCCATTGAACCGCGTTGGCGATAGGTGTTCACTCTAAAGCGGGCAAGGCCCGGCACCGCAAGAGAAAAGTCGTCATCACCCTTTTGCAGATAGCTTTCGATAGAGCGACCCGCCATTTTATAAAGCTGACACACAAGTTTTTCGGTATCCTCCGGCATAAGTCTTTCGCTTTCAACAGCATTTATGATACCGTCATGCTTTTC
>JAFQAX010000104.1 GCA_017399785.1 Oscillospiraceae bacterium
AGGAAGTCATCTTCCTTTGCAGCGGGTGCTGCAGGAGCTGCTGCAGAAGCAGCAGGAGCTGCGGGAGCTGCGGGTGCAGCGGGTGCTGCAGGTGCTGCAGGGGCAGCGGGCTTGGAACCGCAAGCGGTAGCGCCGAGAAGCATAACGAGTGCAAGAACAAGAGCTAAAGTCTTTTTCATTTTAATTTTCCTCCTTAAAGTTTATGCGTCTTTATCATTAGCCATCAAATTCTCAATGGCTTTGATCCTGAGGTCCATTATTCCCTTCCAATCCTGCGGGCGGAGATAAACGGAATGGTCGCCGTTATCCTGATCTGCAAGACTGAAAATGTCATAATAAGCGTTGTGCAGCGGAATGAACACATCGACAGGGATTTCTCTTATCTCCTCAAGGCTTGCTTTATAGCGCTGCGCCATATCAAGCGGCCAACCCTTTTCGGCAAGTTCCTTTTTGGTGAGACCGTTCTGTCCCAGACCGCCGTGGGCGCCTATCATAACCTTTTGTCCGTTGAATTCGGTTTCGATAAACAGCGAGGTGCAGCCGGGGGTATGTCCGGGGGTAAGCTTGGGGGTGATCTTTACATTTCCGCAGATGATGGGTTCATCATACTTATAGAAATGGTCGATCTTAAATTCAGGGGCATCTTCGCGCTCCTCTAAAAGGAACATATCCCCTTCGGGGAACCAGGTTTCACAATCGGTCATGCTTTGTATTTCGCCGACTCCGTCATAGTGATCCCAGTGTCCGTGGGAAACAAATATCCATTTGATGTCCGAGAACTTAAAGCCCATCTTGCGCACATTTCTGTAAAAAATGTGCATGACTTCATCAAAGTTTGCATCCAAAAGGATAAGGCCTTCTCCGGTGTCAATTAAATATGCGCCTACCCAATCGTTGCCAACGTAGTAAATGTTGTCCAATATCTGAAAAGGACGGTGATCGTAATTGTCCGGATTTTTTCTGATGTCCGCCACCAATTCCGCAAGCTGGCTGCTGGTCTTGGTCACCGTTTTTAATTCGCTCATGGCATTTCTCCTTTCCGTTTTATTTGATATGCCGTTTTTCGCCAAAGCATATCTTTTACGGACAATTAAATTTTACCATTGAGCTTTTCAAATATAAAATTCATTATCAGTAAACAACCATTCTACCGTAATCGATGGTATAGAATTTCTTATTCGTTTTATATGCATCAGTTACAAAACATCAGCATCTCCAAATCAATTATCAGTAATCGGGCATATCGCGATGCACTTCAACCATATAATCGTAAAAATTTTGCATTATATGATTGAATTTACGATTTTTATCCCAGAAAAGACGAACTTCTCTCACTGCTATGTCATCTGTTATCGGAATAGTTTCACAGCCGTTAAATATTTTCAGAGTCCTTCTTCCTCCGGTTGTAATTGCAACACCGTATCCTCCAAGCACAAGCTTCGGACGCATGTCATAGTTGCACTCTATTACGGTGTTCATTCTTACGTTTGCTTTTTTATATATGCTGTCGCAAAAGTTTCGGTAAGGGAGACCCGGTGAAAGCTCGATATATGGCTCGCTTTCTATCTCTTTAAGGGTTATGCTTTCCCGTTTGGCAAGCGGATGATCGGATGCTACACAAAGACAAAGATTCCTTCGCGACAAAAGAACGCTTTCGCAATCGCGGGTATCAAAGTCTTCTACTCCGGCAATTATAAAATCCAGCTTCTCTTCATTAAGCATCTGGCGATATTGGCTCATTTTGTCAGAGTGAAGCTGTATATGTATGTCCGGATATTTGCTTCTGAAATTCCATATTACATCATGCCATATCAGCGCATTTGTAACCGCAACGGAAAGCCTGTTTTCTCCGGCGCTGGCAAGGCTTTTTACCCGGCGTTCCCCTGCTTCTATTTCGGCAAGCGCCGCCGAGATATGCTCTCTATACTCCTTTCCGTATTTGTTTAATATCATACGGTTGTTTTTGCGGTCGAAAAGCTCGACCCCCAATTCGTTTTCCAGCTTTGAGATCATTGACGACAGTGTTGACTGCGATACAAAAAGTTTCTCCGCTGTGCGGGTAAGATGCCCCTCTTCTGCCATCGCCAGAAAATATTGCAGCTGAAGCAATGAGATCATACTTTTCTCTCCTTTCTTTGTTTTACTGTAAGCGAACGTTTTTTCGCCCACACCTATATTATAGTAACTGTATTTAATAATAAACACATCCAATATTTGGATGATTTCGAGCCTTTATGGCGAATTTCAGCGATCTTTCTTTTATTTTTATCAATAAGGTTTCTCTATCTGTTTATATTTTAATAAATACTGTTCTTTATGTTAAATACATCATTGTCGATAAATCGTTCGATTATTATCAATGACAATCAGATCGGTTTTACTCTCTAAAATCACGATTGATTGACTTTGCTTTTAATGCTATTATTAATGGAAGAAGGGAGGATTTCTGCTGTGAATTTGGAAATGATCTGCGGCAAAACAGGATATATTGACACCGGTTACGGATTAGTAGCCGTTTACCGCTCCTCCGACAGCGAAGTAATACTTTTTGACAGCGGCGATGAACACGCCGATGAAATAATATTGCTTTTCGATTCGCTTGATCTAAAAATAAGAGCCATTGTCTGCACCCACCTTCATTACGATCACACCGCAAATAACAATATACTTTACGACCGATACAAGCCGGAAATCTTCCTGTACGGACACGATTTTGCCAATTTTAAAATGCGCACCTCACCGCATTACCCTTACAATATAATCGACCCTACTTCGGATTTGGTGATAGATGGTATCAGCTTCAAAATCATTCCCACACCGGGTCATACGCCGGATCATTTGGCTTTTGTCACTCCTGATGACGTTTGCTGCATTGGCGACGCGCTTATTTCTCAGCCGCTATTAAGCGAATCCAAACTGCCTTATATTGAGGATGTCGAACAGGCCATTTTGACAATGGAAGAAATCCGCAGAATGAAATACCCCCATTTCTTGGTTTGTCATAAAGGCGTCGTTCTGTCCAAAGATATGCCATCTCTCATTGACGACAATATAAAAAAAGAGCTGGAGCTTTATGATGTTATCCAAAATCAGATAACCGCTCCAACTTTAATTGAAGATGCCGTAGTTGAATTTATGAGGCAAAGAAAAATATCCGAAAGCCGAATTCAGCAATCTTACACCATGCGAAATACTGTACGTGCACGTATTCTTACCCTTGCGGAAGCCGGGGAGTTTAAAATCGAGGGAGAGTATATAGTCCCGTTCAAATAAAATGCATGAAAAATCCTTGCTCTGATTATTATCCCATTATTCTGATGCAACTTATTTTCCATAATAATCTTTATAAAATAAACGCTGCCGGATGCCATAAGGTATCCGGCAGCGTTTGTTATGTTTATTTATGTAATCTATGAAGGTGTTATGCCGCGTTAACTTATAAATATTTTACTACCTGAATTACTTAAAGTAACGCTCAAGCAGTCCCTGAAGAGCCTTGCCGTGGCGGGCCTCGTCACGAGCCATCTCGTGAACGGTGTCGTGGATAGCATCGAGACCGTTCTTCTTTGCGCAGCCTGCCAGATCGGTCTTGCCCTGAGTAGCACCAAATTCGCAATCTACGCGCCAAGCCAGATTAGCCTTGGTGGAAGCCTTCATATTGGGCTCAAGCTCCTCACCGAGCAGCTCTGCAAACTTTGCAGCATGCTCCGCCTCTTCCCATGCAGCCTTCTCCCAGTAAAGGCCGATCTCGGGATAGCCTTCACGGTGAGCAATGCGCGCCATGCAGAGGTACATACCTACTTCAGAGCACTCGCCATTGAAGTTAGCCATCAGCTGCTCAAATATGTAAGCCTTGTCTTCTTCGCTGATGTCGGGGTTGTTCTTAACAGTCTTTGCGTAGATGCCATACTCGTGCTCAGCAGCAAGCTTCATCTCGCCTACCTGCTCTACGAACTTCTCAGCGGGAACGCGGCATACGGGGCACTTTTCGGGAGCAGCATCGCCCTCATGAACATAACCGCAAACGGTGCATACAAACTTAGCCATACTTTTTTCCTCCAAATAATTTTTATGGTTCAATATTTTTTATTTTTTCAAGGCATTCTTTACAGATACCTTTAAAAGTCAGCTGATAGGAATCCACTTGCACGCCCTCCGACTTTACCGGTGCTTCTGCAAGTTCATCCGGAACCACGAGACTATGCATATCATGCACTTGACCACATCGGCTGCAGATAAAGTGGGTGTGAGGAAAGGTGGCAGCATCAAACCTCTCCTGACCATTTACCACCCCTACACTTACAAGTGTTCCATCCTGTCTGAAAGCAGCTAAATTGCGGTATACGGTACCGAGACTTAAATCGGGGAACTGTGGTTTAAGCTGCTGATATACCCATTCAGCTGTAGGATGAACATCGGTTTCCCGCATGAGCTGCAATAGTGCTTCTCTTTTTGCACTATATCTTTTAGCCTTTTCCATAGCCCCTCCTTAATGATAATAATTATTGTTTGCATTGTTATGATAGTATAAAAACTAACTTTTGTCAACCTGTTTTTCTAAAAAAGTTAGTTTTATATTTTAAATCGGTATAAAATACACTTGTCCAAGTCAAAAAAGATATGAATCCCTTATATTTTAGTTCTAAATGATTGAGATAATCGGGATCGAACCGCTGACCTCTTGAATGCCATCAAAGGAGGTTTTCTTGTATCTAAAGATTTTTATTCTCACCAGCATAGCAGGTGGTTTATTTTCGCTTAAGCTACAAAAGAACAAGCGGCCAACCCTCTCGGGATGACCACTTGTTTTCTTTTCTGTCTCGTTATCTTGTGACGGACTCTTTTCCTACGAATTATGACTTAACAATATATTCCCGCTGGAATAACACTTTATTTTTTGGATGAACGTCTCCAAACTTTCATGCGCTCCGCTTCACGGATCAGTTCTTCGCGGAAATCCGGATGGGCGATGGAAATGATGCGCTCTGCTCGCTCCCAGGTGGTGGCGCCTTTCAGGTTCACCATGCCGTACTCAGTCACAAGATACTGCACATTGCAGCGGGTGTCGGTGACCACGCTACCCTCCCGCAGAGTGGGACGGATTCGGCTCTGGAGATTTCCGGTCTTATCCATCATCGTGGAGGCGCAGCAGATAAAGCTCTTACCTCCGTTGGAAAGGTAGGCACCGAGGACAAAGTCCTGCTGGCCACCAGCACCGCTGATGTGGCGAATTCCGGAACTCTCCGCATTCACCTGGCCAAACAAATCGATATCCACAGCATTGTTGATGGAAATAAAGTTGTCTATCTGAGCGATGACCCGCGCATCGTTGGTGTAACCTACATTGTACGCCTTACACTGGGGATTTTCGTGGAGATAGTCATACAATTTCTGAGTACCTGCGCCGAAGGCATACACCTGCAGGCCTTTGTCAATGGTTTTTTTGCTACCATTGATCTTGCCGGCCTTTGCAATCTCCACAAAGGCGTCCACATACATCTCCGTGTGTACGCCCAGATCCTTCAGGTCGGATTCGGCAATGAGGGC
>JAFQAX010000105.1 GCA_017399785.1 Oscillospiraceae bacterium
CAACAACATCGACGCCATCGCAAGAGCGATAGCGCTGACTTTGGCGGAATATTTCGGTCAGCCGTTGTTTGAGCCTATTCCGCCGAAAGCAGCGACTGTTGCCACCGCAGGCGGAAATCTTAACTTAAGATCCCGTCCCAACACCATGGCAGCAGTTATCGGGACTGTTCCAAACGGGGCGCAGGTGACGGTTTACGGGCTTATCCCCGACTGGGCTTCTATCCAATATAACGGCAAGCCCGGATTTGTAGCGGAAAGATATCTGAATATACGGTAAAAGCGGTTATTCGACATTATTGTTTACATTATATTCTTTGACATTACTATGCTTTAGGAATAAAATAAAAGTGTATTTGCAAATTTATCGGCGGTGGATTTTTCCGCCTTTGGAATCAATAGCTAAGCTAAAAGACGAGGTATTTAAAATGGGCATTTTTGAAAAGGTTTTCGGCAGCTACTCCGACAGAGAGCTTAAGCGCATCTGGCCTATCGCCAACAAGGTGCTTGATTTGGAGAGCAAGTTTGCCGCCATGAGCAATAAAGAACTTCAGGCGATGACCCCCGCATTTAAAGAGCGACTTGCCAACGGAGAAACTCTCGATGACATTCTGCCCGAAGCATTTGCCGCCTGCCGCGAGGCCGCATGGCGTGTGCTTGGATTAAAGCACTTTCCCGTTCAGATTGTCGGCGGTATCGTGCTGCATCAGGGCCGAATTGCCGAGATGAAAACCGGCGAAGGCAAGACGCTTGTATCCACCCTGCCCGCATACCTCAATGCACTGACCGGCGAGGGCGTTCACATCGTAACGGTAAATGACTATCTCGCACGCCGCGACAGCGAGATGATGGGCAAGGTGCACCGCTTTTTGGGTCTTTCGGTCGGTCTTACCCTTGCGGGAATGAATCCCGATGAAAAGCGCGCCGCATATGCCTGCGATATAACCTACGGCACCAACAATGAGTTCGGCTTTGACTATCTGCGCGACAATATGGTGGTTTACAAGGCTCAGCTTTGCCAGCGCAGCCACACCTTTGCTATCGTCGACGAGGTGGACTCCATCCTCATTGACGAGGCGAGAACTCCTCTTATCATATCCGGTCAGGGAGATCAGTCTGGCGATCTTTACCGTCAGGCCGACCGCTTTGCCAGAACGCTGCGCCGCAACAAGGTTGCCGAATTGAACGACAAGCAGCAGCAGGAAGAGCTCGACGGCGATTACATCGTCGACGAGAAGGCCCGCACCGCAACCCTTACCCAGTCGGGCGTAAAAAAGGCGGAGCAGTTCTTCGGAATCGAAAACCTGACCGATGCTGAAAATCTCACCATCTCGCACCACATCAATCAGGCGATAAAGGCGCACGGCATCATGCAGCGAGACGTCGACTATGTGGTAAAGGATCACGAGATAATCATCGTTGACGAATTTACCGGTCGCCTTATGATAGGTCGCCGCTATAACGAGGGTCTGCATCAGGCTATTGAGGCAAAGGAAGGCGTAGAGGTAAGAAACGAGAGCAAGACGCTTGCCACCATCACCTTCCAGAACTACTTCAGAATGTACAAAAAGCTCTCCGGCATGACCGGTACCGCACTTACCGAGGAGGGCGAATTCAGAGATATTTACAATCTTGATGTAATCGTCGTCCCCACCAACAAACCCACCATCCGAAAGGATTATGACGATTCCATCTACCGCACCGAGCGCGGCAAATTCAACGCCGTTATCGACCAGATCTGCGAATGCCACGAAAAGGGTCAGCCCGTTCTGGTCGGCACCGTTTCGATCGAAAAATCCGAGCTGCTTTCTGCAATGCTTAAGCGCCGTGGCATAACCCACGAAGTGCTCAACGCAAAGCACCATGAGCGTGAGGCTGCCATCGTTGCGCAGGCAGGCAAATTCGGAGCCGTCACCATCGCCACCAACATGGCGGGACGAGGCACCGACATCATGCTGGGCGGCAACGCCGAGTTTATGGCCAAAAACGAGCTTAAAAAGCTTGGGCTTTCCGACGAGATGATCGAAGAGGCAAACGGCTATGCCGAGACCGATGACGCCGAAATCCTCGAGGCGAGAAAGCTTTATGCCGAACTGCTTGACAAATTCAAGGCGGAGATTGCACCGCAGGCTGAAAAGGTAAAGGCCGCCGGCGGTCTGTTTATCATCGGCACCGAGCGCCACGAATCCAGACGAATCGACAACCAGCTGCGCGGACGTTCGGGACGTCAGGGCGACCCGGGTGAAGCCAAGTTCTTTATCTCGCTGGAAGACGACCTCATGCGTCTGTTCGGCGGCGAGCGCATCCAGATGATGATGGAGACTCTTAAAGTTGACGAGGATACCCCTATCGAAGCCAAAATGCTTTCCAACGTCATCGAATCCTCTCAGGCTAAGGTGGAGGGACGCAACTTCGCTACCAGAAAACGAGTCCTGCAGTATGACGACGTTATGACCCGTCAGCGCGAGATGATCTACTCCCAGCGCCGCGAGGTCATCGACGGAAAGGATATCCACGAGACCATCCTTCATATGTTCGGCGGCGTTATCGAGAATATCTGCTCGCTTTATCTCACCACCGACGAGGACAAGGAAAACTGGAATCTCGCCGGACTGCGTGAATATCTGCTGGGTTGGGTTACCGAAAAGGGCGATCTCAACTACACCGAGGAACAGCTTAAAGATATCAGCAGCAGCGACATCGTTGCCCAGCTGACCGAAAAGGCAAAAGCAAGATACGCCGCTCGCGAAAAGGAATGGGGCGAGCCCATCACCCGCGATCTGGAGCGTCAGGTGCTGCTTAGAAACGTAGACCTCAACTGGATGGACCACATCGACGCAATGGATGAACTGCGCCGTGGCATCTCGCTTAGAAGCTATGCCCAGCGCGACCCCGTCATCGAATACCGCGTTGAAGGCTCCGACATGTATGACGCAATGGTCGCCACCATCCGCGAGAGCACCGTTAAAATGCTGCTCACCGTAAAGGTGCGCATCGGCGTAAAGATCGAGCGTGAGCAGGTCGCAAAGCCCTATGAGCCTGTTCCCGACGGCACCGATAAGAAATCGATGCAGCGCAGCTCCAAAAAGGTCGGCAGAAATGATCCCTGTCCCTGCGGCAGCGGCAAAAAATATAAGCATTGCTGCGGAAGATAAAAACTAAACTTTAAAATTTATGAAAGGCGGTGTGGCTGTGCTTTTGATTGAAAATGTCAAAAAAAGTTTCGGCGGCACCGCCGTTCTTTCTGACCTTTCGCTTTCTGTTCAAAGCGGACAGGCAGTCTGCATTGCGGGAAAGAACGCCTCCGGCAAGACGACGCTGCTGAAAATCATATACGGCCTGATAAAAGCCGACAGCGGCATCGTAAAAGCTGACGGACAAATCTCCTTTGTGCCGCAGCAGCCCGCTCTGATGGACGAGCTTTCGGTACAGGATAATTTAAAGCTGTGGTATGCCGCGCAGAATCTAAGCGGCCCCAAGTGGCAGCCCGATTCGATAGAAACTAAGCTTGGCCTGCTGCCGTATAAAAAGAAAAAAGCAAAAACGCTTTCGGGCGGAATGCAGAAGCGACTTTCTATCGCGGCGGCGCTGGTGTCTGTCCCCGACGCGCTGCTGCTCGATGAGCCTTTTGCGGCGCTGGATGCCGCAGCATGCCATCAGCTTGAAGAACTTTTGATAAATCTTAAAAACAGCGGTACAACGGTACTATTTACCTCTCACGAACCGGAATATATCCACCGCCTTGCCGATAGCTTGTACATACTTAATGACGGCAAATTGAGCTTTGCCGCAAATCCCAAAGAATTAACCCGTGAGCAGCTTTCAAAATGTATTTTGGACAACCTTTATCAGACGATTTAACAGAAAGGGGAATATTATGAGCAACAGTTATTATATCGCCGCCTGTGCTTTTACCGATCGCTTTCCCGAACTGAGCGCCAAGATTCAGCAATACATAAAGCAGCGCTATGATATGCCGATACTTCGCTGCTGCGTCCCCAACCACAAGGTCAAAGAATACGAAGAAAAGATGATGCAAAATTCGTTCGGCAAAAGCTGGAGCGAACTTCCTCACTGCACCGATTTTATGCCGGGCGATACCGTTTATTCCATCTGCCACAACTGCTCCAACATAATCGAGGAGACCCGCCCGGGAGTAAATGTGCTTTCGATCTGGGAGCTTATCCTTTCGGATGAGAGTTTTGTTTTCCCCGACCACAGCGGCATGAAGGCGGTCATTCAGGACTGCTGGCGTGCAAACGAGCGTGTTGGCGAACAGAAAGCCGTCCGTGAGCTGCTTAAAAAGATGAATATCGATTTTGTCGAAGCCGATAAAAACGGCATAGAGACCGATTTCTGCGGTGCTTCGCTTTACCGTGCCCAGCCGCCGAGAAATCCCACTATCGCGCCTATCCGCTATGTCCAAAAGGCAAAGGGCAAGTTTATTCCCCACACCCCCGAACAACAGCAGCAAATTATGAAGGAACATTGCGAAAAATATGAGTGCGACACCGTCATCTGCTACTGCCACTACTGCCTTGAGGGTCTCATCATGGGCGGCGCTGACGGAATACATATCGCAAGCCTGCTTTTTGATTGATTTTCACCCCATTTCCCTGCAAAGGAGGATGCTTAAATGGAACATAACAACAACATTGAACCCGCTGCCGTTGAGCAAAACGAAGCCTTAGAGCAGCCCACCGTTACCGAACAGACGGAGGTCGTTTCCGAGTCTATTCCAACCGAAACCGAGCAGGTGATTGCCGCCGTAAAGGCAGAACACAGCGAAGCTGTCACTGTACCCGCCGAAATTCCTGCAGCAGAAATTGCCGTAATACCCGAAAAGCCGAAGAAAAAAGGTTATCTCAAGATGTTTATCTCCGCTGTTTTGTCCTGCTGTGTTGTGGCGGGGGGACTTTGGGCGGCGAGGACTTTTCTTGTTCCCTCTCCCGAAGCGGTGATAAAAAAGGCAGCAGCAGCTACCTTTGCGCAGCAGCAACAACTAAGCCAAACAGCAAACAATGCTGTTCCCGCCTATCTCCCGCTTTTTGAAGGCAGCACCTATAAAGACGAGCAGACGAATTTTAAGCTGAATATCAATTCCATCGAGGGCGTTCCTTATTCCCGTATGATAAGCGCGCTGCTTTCAGGATTTGAGCTTTCGGGAAGTTCCGCCGTCAGCACCGCCGACAATTCCACCGAGCTTTCGGCATCGATTAAATATGACGGTGACGAAGTCATCGGCGCGGAGCTTTTCCTTTCGCCAAATCTTATCTCGGTTTATTCATCCGAAATTTTAAACAAGGCGATATCGCTAGATCCTTCCACCTTTGCCGAGGATTATCGAAACAGCTTTTTTAACCGGCTTTACTACTACATAGATGACGATACACTGGAAGAAATACAGAAATCGATAAACAACGCCCTTACTAACCGCACATCCTACACCCCCGAGGAGCTTGAGGGCATGAAAAAGGACATGCTTGATATTATGGCGGGATGCCTTAAAGACGCGCAGTACGGCTACTATAAGGACAGCAAGCTTTACTACGTCGATCTTGCGGGAAACCATGTAAAGGATTCGGTTATCGAGCTTTTGCGCTATGTTTATCTTGATTCGCCGATGGCGGCAGAAATTGAGCGCTCGCTTGAGCCTTTGTTTGAGGCAGAGGGTGTGGAAAGCTATCAGCAATATGTTGACAATATGACAGCTGAGATGCAGGCCGCCATTCCCGATCTGCCCGTTTCGTTCCAGCTCAATATTGAAAACGGACTTATCAGAAACGCAAACTCGGTCTGCGTGCCGATCGACAAAAGTGTTATTCAGGGATTTACCTTTGACATGGCGTTTTACGACAGTTCGACAAGCGTAAGATTCTCCGCAGATCTGGTGAATGAAGGCGAAGTCATTTCGGTAATGATGGACGGAGTCAACAAATTTGAAAATGATACCATTACCACCGATATTGATATTGCAGTAAATTCCGAATCGATAAACCTTGTTCTGCCCATCGATATTTCACTTTCTTCGGCGGGAGATTTCAGCTGTGTCGGAAAGCTTAGCTATGACGAGGGTCACACCGACGGTTCGTTTGATATTTCGCTTGCGGGCAGCGTCAATATGGAGGGCGATAAGCTTGTTTACGACCTTGGTGACTGCATGATAAGCGGCGGAATGGATCAGGATTCGATAATCGGGCTTTATTTCGGCATATCGGGCGAAAAGGCGCCTCTTTCGGCTGCACCTATCGCTCCAGAAGAGCATATTGAGCTTTTGTCCATCACCGAGGACGACATGTGGGAACTTTTTGACAAGTGTGTTGCCGATCTGCGCAGCGTTTTGTTTGTATTGGATGATCTTTTTATCGGCATTTGATGAAACCTTATTAAATCGCGCGGGAGACTGCGCGATTTAATTTAACCGAGTCTTCCCGAAAGGAGGTGGGCATTATGCGGCTGATTCTTTGCTGCTGTTTTATAACTTTAAAACGAGGTATCCGTGCCGTCATTTGTGCGGCGGCCTGTCTTTTTGCCGTTGCCGCCGTTTTATCGGCGATGTTTGCCAGCCGTGATTTTGCACCCGCCCGCCTTGCGGTGATATGCCATGATGATTCGGGATATATCGAACCTATCGTGCACTCGGTGATCGATTCGGGATTTAAAGGGCTGCTGTCGGTGGACTTTTTTGACAGCGCCGATGACACCCAAAATCACACCGCAGTTTTGACGCTGCCCGAGAATTTTTTCGAAAGCGTCATGAGCGGCGAAAATGTCGAGCCGCAGCTTTCGGTCAATGTCTCCTCCCCCATCGAGGGGGCGTGGATCTCCGCCCTTGCCAAAAACGCCGCACGGCTGCTCTCTTCGGCTCAGCACGTCATCAGCGCCGTAAATCGAGCGATGATAGCTGACCAAATACCCTTTGAGCAGCGGCAAAAACTGATTTTTTATACTGATATCGAGCTTTTAGACAACTATCTGACCCGAAAGGGCAGATTTGAAAGCATACCGCTTTCGGCAACGGGCAGCCTTTCGATTGCCGAATACTACGCCGCATCTGCCGTTTCGTTTGTTTTGTTTACGCTGGTTTTTCTGCTTTTTTCTCCGATAAAGGAGCTTTTCGGCTTTGCCGCCTTTTCAAAGCGGCGCAAAAGATGTTTTGCCGCAGCGTTTTTGAGCTGTTTTATCCTCTCGCTGCTGCTTACGGCGGTGGGGGTTGCCGTGATAGGCGGGCGAATTTCCGCCGTTATTTCCCTTGAGTTTTTTGCTGCTGCGCTGCTGCTTTGCGCAATGATGCTGCTGTTTCCCGCTATTTCAGGTGACAGCGCAGGCTGTGCCGCCCTTTCGTTTGGATTTTGCCTTATTCAAGCTATATTCGGCGGCGGCATTCTGCCGCAGGCACTGCTTCCCGCTCCGCTTGCCAAGGCAAGTGAGTTTATGCCGCTTACGCTGATGAGAAATTTGATTGCCGATTCGGCTTTCGGCTGCGGATTTGACGGTGCTTTGATCGCTGCTTTGTGGTGCGTCCTTCCCCTGCTGCTTTGTTTTGCGTTTTGGACAAGGAAGGGGGATAATGCATGAAAAGCTTTTTTACTCTGACTTTGCTGTTTTTTAAATCGAGGCTTTTAAGCCGTGCCTTTTGGGCAGCTGCCGCCGTTTTACTTATTATGACGGCAGGTTTTTCGCTGCTTTGCCCGCAGCCTTCCCCCTCCTCCGCCGAAGTGGGGTTGATGTATGACGGTTCAAATGCCGAGCTTGACGCATTGTGCCGCCAGCTTTTAACGCTTGAAGAAGTGCGGTTTATCCGTTATATTGAAGAGGAACAGCTGCGCTCTGACGTTATTTCCGGCAGGCTGCACTGCGGATATAAAATCAATAACGACCGCAAAACGCCAATTACTGTTTTTGAGACCGAAGCTTCCTTTTTAACTCCCGCCTTGGATGAACTGGTCTTTTCCTGCTGGTTTGAGGCGGATATGCTGCAAAATGCCCCTCAGCTTTATAAAAACGGTCAGTACGCCGACCTTATTAACGGTGCAATTTCTCGGAGCAGGTTGGAAAATAAGCCGTTTTCTGTTAACATATCGGTGAATGCAACTGCATCGGGCGGAAATTATCAGAGTTATACGCTGTTGCCGATAGTTTATGCCGTGTTCATCCCGCTGCTTTTACTGTGCTGCTGCTTCTGCGCCATGCTTTCGCCCGACTCTGAGCGAAATGCGGTCGACCTGATTTCCGTCAGTGGAGGTTTGATATTCGCTGCACAGTTTTTTGCTCATCAGCTGCTGTTTTTACTGCTCTCTCTTACCTGCGAAGCAGTGATGGCGACGCTGATACTGCAAAACAGCTTTTCGGTTTTGGCAAGACTGCTCTGCGCCGTTATACTCTCCTTTGCCGGCGCCGGTTTATTTCAACTGTTCAGAAAGATAAAAGCCAACTCCGCAGTTTTGCTGCTTATAATAGTTTGGGCGGTTCTGTCGATAGTCTTTTCGGGCGCATTTGTCAGTCCCGAGCTTTTCGGCGGACTTGCTATATTTAAATACATTTCGCCATCCTGGCTGCTGCTGCGCCTTATGGGCGCGGTGACGGCGTTATAATAATTTTTTACGGAGGTCAACCATGAAACGACCCGAAATTCTTGCTCCCGCCGGCACAATGGAATCGCTTATCGCCGCAGTCAACTGCGGCGCTGATGCCGTTTATCTCGGCGCAAAGGCTTTAAATGCCCGCCGCGGTGCGACCAACTTTGACGCAGCCGCTTTGAAAGAAGCAGTTGAATACGCTCATCTGCACGGCACGAAGATTTTCCAGACGCTTAACATAGTCATGTTCGACGGCGAGGAAAAGGAACTGCTTTCCGCCGCCGAAACCATCGCCGAACTCGGCGTTGACGCCGCAATAGTGCAGGAGCTGGGCGTCCTTTCGATTTTGCGTCGCTCTGTGCCCGAGCTTGCACTGCATGCTTCCACCCAGATGGCAGTACATAATCTTTCGGGTGCGCTTATTGCTGAACAGCTTGGCTGCAAGCGTGTGGTATTGGCGCGCGAGATGTCGGCAGCCGAGATAGGGCACATCGTTAAAAACATTTCCGCCGAGGTCGAGGTTTTCGTTCACGGCGCACTTTGCATGAGCGTTTCGGGTCAGTGTTACCTCTCCTCCATGCTGGGCGGTCGAAGCGGCAACCGTGGACTTTGCGCCCAGCCCTGCCGCCTGCCCTTTGGCTGCGGCAAGGACGAATACGCCCTTTCGCTTAAAGACCTTTCGCTGACCGAGCGGGTCAAGGAGCTTTGTGATCTGGGGGTTGCCTCCCTTAAGATAGAGGGACGCATGAAGCGACCCGAGTATGTTGCCGCCGCCGTAACGGCACTCAGAAATGCTTTGGATGGCGTTCAGCCTGATATGGAGAGATTACGCTCCGTATTTTCAAGAAGCGGATTTACCACTGGTTATTTCGACGTAAAGCGCGACCTTTCGATGTTCGGTACCAGACAGAAGGATGACGTAGTCGCCGCATCCTCGGTGCTGGGCGAGCTTTCCAAGCTTGCCTCCACCGACATCGGCCCAGTTGGAGTTGAGGGCGCCTTTACCGCCTATAAGGACGAGCCTGTTTCGCTGGCACTGCGCGATTCCGACGGAAACACCGTTTACGCCGAGGTGGATGCTCCGCAGATAGCAATCAACAAGCCCACCAATAAGGAGCGAGTCCGCCAGAGCCTTTACAAGACGGGTGGCAGCCCCTTCCACTTTGACGATTTGGACATCGACCTTGAAGAAGGCTTGATGATACCCGTTTCGCAGATAAACGCGCTGCGCCGCGATGCCTTTGAGCAGCTTAGCGCCCAGCGCCGACAGATAAAGAGCATGCATTTTGATCAGCCGGACATGACGCTGCCCGAACGCAGCCGCAGCTTTGAAAAGCCTTTTCTCCGCGCCCGCTGCACCGCTGCGCAGCTTTCGGAATCGCTGGTTAGAAACTGCGCCGAGCTTATGCTGCCGCTTTGCGACATCGAAAAGGCGCTTGCCACAGGCGTTTCCGCCGACAAGATAATCGCCGAGATACCCAGAATACTGTTCGAAGACGAGGAGAAGGCGGCAAATCAGCTGAAAGCGGTCAAGGCGCTGGGCATCCGCCGTGCATGGTGCGGCAACATCGGTGCATTCCATCTCGCCAAGCAGGCGGGAATGCAGATCGAGGGCGGCTGGTCGCTTAATGTGACCAACGGTCACTCGCTGAACGAGACCAGGCTGCTTGGGGCAAAAAGCAGCGAGCTTTCGTTCGAGCTGGAGCTGCCGATGGCAAAATCTCTTGCCTCTTTCGGAAATTGCGGTATAATATCTTACGGACTGCTGCCGCTTATGACCTTCAGAAACTGCCCTGTAAAGGCGCGAATCGGCTGCAAAAACTGTAACCGACAGGGTAATCTCACCGACCGCAAGGGAGTCAAATTCCCCATCCGCTGCCCCGAATATAAAAAATATCAGGGCGAAAGCGAGCTTTTAAATTCTGTTCCGCTTTACCTTGCCGACAGGCTCGACGAGTTGAAGGGATTTTCGTTCATCACCCTTTGGTTTAACGATGAAAGCCGAGAGCAGTGCGCCGCAATCGCCGCGGAATATAAAAACGGCAGCAAAAAAGCGCCTGAGGCCTTTACCCGCGGACTTTATTACCGAAAAGTTTTGTAAGGAGACAGAAATGAAGCTTAAATATTCCACCCTGCTTTTTGACCTCGACGGCACGCTGACCGATTCGGGTGAGGGCATAATCAGATGCGTTCAGTATGCGCTTGAGCATTTTGGTATAGTCGAAAACGACATGGAAAAACTGAACACCTTTATCGGACCGCCGCTGCTGCATTCCTTTAACCGCTGGTATCCTCAGTTTACCGGCGAGGATCTGCAGGAGGCATTGCGCCTTTACCGTGTCAGATATAATGACATCGGTATGTTTGAAAACCGCGTTTACGACGGCATCTATCAGCTGCTCGACGATTTGAAGGCGGCGGGTTACCGACTTTTTGTCGCCACCGCAAAGCCTGAAATGTTCACCTTCCCGATACTTGAGCATTTTGAACTTGACCGCCGCTTTGACAAGGTTTACGGCTGTGTCGAGGAGATAGGCAGACTTGATAAAGCCGACGTTATCCGCCACATCGTCTCCGAAAATCCCGACATTGACCGTGAGAACACCATTATGATCGGCGACCGAAATCACGACGTTCTTGGTGCTGCCGACAACGGACTGGACTGCATCGGCGTGCTTTACGGATTCGGCGACCGCCCCGAGCTTGAAAAAGCGGGCGCAAAGTACATAGCAGCAACCATTGACGAATTAAGACAGCTTTTATTGTGATATAAAACAAAAAGCCCACC